>NZ_JBEZLP010000012.1:0-304621 GCF_040652195.1 Streptomyces sp. NPDC048278 | reverse complement strand
CCCGCGGGGGCGCCGTCTCCTATTTCCACCCCCCCTCACGGGGGCGCCCCCCCGGGGGGCCCCCCCCCCCCTCAGGGGCGCGGGGAACTGCGCGACCGGCCACGACGGCGCCGCAGACGACCGACGGCCCGTTGTGGCACTCCCGGTGGCCGGCGGCGAACTCAGCCGACCGGCGCCACCCGCTGCCACGGCCGCAGCGTCTCCAGCTGCTGGGCCACCTCCAGCAGCACCGCCTCCGACCCCGGCCGGCCCACCAGCTGCACGGCACAGGGCGCGCCCGACGCCAGCGTGCCGAACGGGACCGACATCGCCGGCCAGCCGGTGAGGTTCCAGGCCGGGGTCAGCGGCGAGTAGTTGGAACCGGCGAGGGCGTTGCGGAACCAGCCCCGCTCGTGCCAGGGCGCCGCCTTCGGGGCATGGCGGGCCAGGGCCGGGGTGAGCAGCACGTCGTGCTCGGCGAAGAACGGGGCGAGCCGGGCGCGCAGCCGCTCACGGGCGTCGCCCACCTGCACCCCGTGCAGGAAGCGGCGCCCGATCGCCGCGTGCACCCGGGTCCGCCGGGCCAGCAGCGCGGGGTCCAGGCCGGCCGCGTCCACGGCCGTCCCGGCGGTCCAGTGCCGGATCGCGGTGACACCGATCGACGCCGGGTACGGCGGCTCGGCGCGCCGCACCTCGTGCCCGGTGCCCGCCAGCAGCCCGGCCGCCTCCTTCGCCGCGTTCGTATACGGCTTGCTGACGGTCACGCCGACCAGCGGGCTGCGCAGCGAGACGGCGATCTTCCGCGGGGTGCGCTGCCCGGTGCCCTCGAACTCCTGCTCCGCCAGTACCGAGAGCATCAGGCGGGCGTCCGCCACGGTGGTCGCCAGCGGCCCGTTCTCCGACATGCCGAACCAGTCGCCGTTGCCGATCCCGGCCGGCACCACGCCGAACCCCGGCTTGATGGTGACCAGACCGCAGTTGGCCGCGGGGATCCGCAGGGAGCCCATGCCGTCGTTGCCGAGGGCGATCGGCGCGAGCCCGGCGGCGACCGCGGCAGCGCTGCCGCCCGAGGAGCCGCCCGCGCTGCGCGCGGTGTCCCACGGGTTGCGGGTGATGCCGTGAGCCCCCTCGGTCGTGCCGAAGACACACAGCTCGGGCACGTTGGTCAGCCCGACGACCACCGCGCCCGCCGCCCGCAGCCGGGCCACGGTGACGTGGTCCGCGTCGGCGGGCGTGTCCGGCATCGCGGCCGAACCGTCCAGGTGCGCCTCGCCGCGCACCGCCAGGTTGTCCTTCACCGCCACCGGCACCCCGGCGAGGGGGAGTCCGGCGAGGTCGGCGCGGGCCGCGACCTCGTCCGCCTCCGCCAGCGCCGCCTCCGCCCGGACCTTGCGGAACGCGCCGATCCGCCCGTCGAGCCGGGCGATCCGCTCCAGGTGCGCGGCGACCACCTCCCGGGGAGCGACCTGCTTCTCGCGTACGGCGGCGGCGATCTCGGCGGCGGTCCGGCCGGCCCAGTCGGTCACGGGCACTCCTCGGGGTGCGTGCATGCGGCTTACTCGTCGGTACGAAAGGGCACTCTGCCCGGCCGCGGGCGCCACGTCGAGACTCCGGGCGCCTGGTCACAGGGACCGGATCCGTCCCGACGCGGCCGGCGGTGCCGGTGCTCTTCCCGCAGGTCATCCGACCACTGTCCCAACTCTCGTTGGTGCACGCCCCATTGACAGTCCTCTGAGCCCGCTCAATCATCAGACATCCGATGAATGGAGCCGCGCAATGAGCATGTCTCCTCCACCGAGACGCCAGGTCCTGGGCATCGCCGCGGGCGCCGCCGCGGCAGCCGCCCTGCCCCTCACCGCACCGGCCGAGGCGCACGCCGCCGGGGCGACCGCCGCCGGGCCGGCCGCCGAGCAGGCCGATGCGGTGGCCGCGTCACCCTGGATCCCCGTCCCCGACCCGGTTCCCGTACCGCTCGACGCCCTCTATGACAACGATGGCATCGACACCGCCGCCGCCCGGGGCGGTGACTTCGACGGCTCCGGCTACACGTTCCCGGGCGAGGAACTCCCGGCCGGGCGGGTCGAGGTCGACGGCATCCCCTTCGACTTCCCGGCCGCCACGGCGGGCATCAGGAACAACGTCGTCGCACTGGGCCAGCGCCTGGACCTCCCCAGGGGCCGCTACCTGTCGGCGCTCTTCCTCACCGCGGGCAGCTACGGCAACGCGTCCGGCACCGCCACCCTCCACTACGCCGACGGCACCACCAGCACCGGCGGTCTGAGCGGCGGCGACTGGTACGCGGTGGGCGGGTCCCTGTCGGCGCCGTACCGCTACCAGCCGGACGGCGGCAAGGACGCGCACAGCGTCGGCATCGGCACCTCCGAGGTGTGGATCGACCCGGAGCGCGAGGCCGTCGCCCTCACCCTGCCGGTCACCAACCCGGCGGAGGCCGGCAGGACCGCCCTGCACGTCTTCGCGCTCTCCCTCCAACCCGTCGCCCAGGGGCGGGCGCTGGCCCTGCGCGATGCCCGGTCCACCGGTTCCCTGCTCGACGCCACCGGCGCCCAGAGCGTCGAGGCCACCGTCGTCAACGCGGGCACCGTCGCGATCCTGGCGGGCGACGCGGTGTCCGTACGCGTCGACGTCCCCGGCGCCCGCACCGTCGAGCCCGCCCGCGTCCACCGCCTGGACCCCGGCGAACAGGCCCGCGTCCGCGTCGGCATCCGCAACCGCGCGGGCACCGCGCCCGGCACCGAGCAGGACGGCACGGTCAGCGTCCACGGCCGCGGCACCCAGGTCACGGCGAGCCGACGCACGTTGACGCTCGGCACCGCCGACTACCGGCCCACCGAGACCTCGTTGGCCGGCCACCGGGCGCCCTACTGGTTCAACGACGCCAAGTTCGGCATCTTCATCCACTGGGGCGTCTACTCGGTGCCCGCCTGGGCGCCGGTCGGGGTGCAGTACGCCGAGTGGTACTGGGACCAGATGCAGGACCCGAACAACCCGACGTACGCCTACCACCGGGACACCTACGGCCCGGACTTCGCCTACGACGACTTCATCCCGCGCTTCACCGCGGAGAAGTTCGACCCGCGCGCCTGGGTGGAGCTGTTCCGCGACGCCGGTGCCCAGTACCACGTCCTGACCTCCAAGCACCACGAGGGCTTCGCCCTGTGGGACACCGAGGTCTCCGGCCGCAACGCCGTACGGCTGGGCCCGAAACGGGACCTGGTGAAGGAGCTGTTCGAGGCGTCCCGGCGGTACACGCCCGAACTCCACCGCGGCCTCTACTTCTCCATGCCCGAGTGGTTCAACCCCGACAGCCCCTGGATGGGCCACGCCCCGCGCAACCCGTACACCCTGGACCCGCTGCCGTACACCGGCTACACCGCCGGCAAGGACTTCGTGCGGGACTACCAGGCGCCGCAGCTGCTGGAACTGATCCACGGCTACGACCCGGAGATCATCTGGTGCGACATCGGCGGCGCCAACGACAGCGTCCATGTCCTCGCCGAGTACTTCAACCACGCCAAGAACCGGGCCCGTCCGGTCGACGTGACCGTCAACGACCGCTCGGGCATCGGCTTCCACGACTACACGACGCCCGAGTACACGACGTACGCCGACACGGTCGTCGCCAAGTGGGAGGCCAGCCGGGGCCTGGACCCCCGCAGCTACGGCTACAACCGGGAGACCCCGGACGCCGCCTACATGACCACCGAGGAGGTCGTGCACAGCCTCGTCGACATCGTCTCCAAGAACGGCAACTTCCTCCTGGACATCGGCCCGCGCGCGGACGGCACCATCCCGGAGATCATGCAGACCCGGCTGCGCGAGACCGGCGCCTGGCTCGCCGTCAACGGCGAGGCGATCCACGGCACCACGTACTGGTCGCGCACGGCCCAGCTCGGCGACGACCTGCGGTTCACGGTCCGCCCGGACGAGGCCTTCTACATCCACTCCCTGACCCGGCCGGGCGCCAAGCTCACCGTCGAGGCCCCGGTGCCGGTCCGCACCGGCGACCGGGTGACCATGCTCGGCCACGGCCGCCCCCTGACCTGGACGGTCGCCAACGGCGCCCTGGTGATCGACGTGCCTGAGGCGGCCCGCAGGGCGGGACAGCACGCATGGGTGTTCAAGGTGGAATGGCATGGGTGAGGCCCGACGACGGCTGTTGCGGCTCCTCGGGGCCGCGGCGGCGCTGACCCTGCTGGTGGCTCCGGCCCCGGCGGCGGCGCAGGAGCAGCCGGAGGCCGCACCGGTCACCGTGCCCGCGCTGACCGACTGGGTTGCGGCACACGGGAGTTACACGTTCGGCTCCGGTACGCGTCTCGTCGCCCCGGACGGCGCCGGGCGCCGGGTCGCCGACACCCTCGCCGACGACCTCGAGGCGAGCGGGCACGGCAGGGTCCCGGTCGCCGACGGCGGTGCCTCCCGTCCTGGCGACATCGTCATCGACGTCCGCGCGTCGGCACGGCCCGCGCTGGGCACCGAGGGCTACGAACTCACCGCCGGCCGGCGGCTGTCGATCACCGGCGCGAGCGAGACCGGCGCCTTCTACGGCACCCGCACCCTCCTCCAGCTCCTCGCCCGGGGCGACCGGATCCCCGCCGGACACACCACCGACGTGCCGCGCTACCGCGAGCGGGGCGTCGGCGTCTGTGCCTGCTACATCCACGTCTCCCTGCCCTGGCTGGAGAACCTGGTCCGCGAGATGGCGTACCACAAGCTCAACCAGCTGCTCCTGGAACTGAAGGTGAAGAGCGACGCCCATCCCGAGGCCGACACCTGGGGCTACTACACCAAGGACGAGATGCGGCGCCTCGTCGCCCTCGGCGACCGCTACCACGTCGAGATCATCCCGGAGATCAACTCCCCGGGCCACATGGACCCCTGGATCGAGAACCGCCCCGACCTGCAACTGACCGACTCCGACGGCGTCAAGCAGCCGGCCCGGCTCGACGTCACCCAGCAGGCCGCCTTCGACTACTACACGAGCCTGATGGACGAGTACGCCCAGGTCTTCACCGCGAAGTCCTGGCACATGGGCGCCGACGAGTACATGCTCGGCTCCGACTACGCCAAGTACCCGCAGATGCTCCGGTACGCCCGGCAGAAGTACGGCCCGGACGCCACCCCGCAGGACGCCTACGTGGACTTCGTCAACCGGGTCCAGGCGTACGCGGCGAGCAAGGGACGGCACCTGCGCGTCTGGAACGACGGCCTGACCGGAGCCAACACCGTCCCCGTGGCCGCCGGGACGACCGTCGAGCACTGGCTGAACGTGGCCGTGAAACCCAGCCGGCTGATCGCCCAGGGCTACGCGGTGATGAACGCGTCGTACTCCCTCTACCTCGTCCGCGGCGGCTTCCACAGCGACACCGAGGCGCTGTACGACCAGAGTTGGGACCCGCGCTCCTTCGAGGGCGAGAAGCTCGACTCCGCCACCGGCGTCACGGGCGCGAAGATCAGCCTCTGGCCGGACAACGGCAGCGGCGAGACCGAGAACGAGGTCGCGGCCGAACTGTGGCCCGCGCTACGGCACATCGCCCAGGCCACCTGGGGCGACCCGCACCCCGACGCCACCTACGCGGAGTTCACCGCACGCGGCACCGCGGTCGGACACGCACCCGGATGGCGGGACCTGACGAAGGTGCCGGTACCGGACGGGACGTACACCTTCGCGGCGGACGGAGTGACGTACCGGGCGGAGGTCCGGCGCACCGCGGACGGCTACGCGACCCTGCACGGCGCCGACGGCTGCCTGGAGATCCACGGCGGCAAGCTCACGCTCAACACCCCGCTCCAGCCCGGCGTGCAGGCGACCTGGGAGCCGTGCGACAGCGGGAGCACCCTGCAGCGCTGGGAGCTGGAGCCGGCGGCGACCGGCTACCACCTGGTCAACGCGATCACCCGCATGGCGCTGACCGTGACGGACGACGGCCGGCCGGTCCAGTACCCGCCCGACCAGCGCACCCCCGCCCTCTGGCACCTCTCCTGACCCGAGGAGCACGCTCATGCATCTCTCCCGACGCGTCTTCGTCACCTCGGCGGCGGCCGTGGCGATGACGGCCGGCCTCCCGGCCCTCCCGGCCACCGCCACCGCGGACACCGACCGCTCCCGCATCCCGGTCGGCCCCGACGACACCGAGGCCGACCTGGTCCGCAAGGCCTCCCAGGTCCGGCCCACCGAACGCCAGATCGCCTGGCAGGCCCTGGAACGCACCGCGTTCCTGCACTTCGGCGTCAACACCTTCACCGGCCTGGAGTGGGGCACCGGCGACGAGGACCCCGACGTCTTCCAGCCCACCGGCCTCGACACCGACCAGTGGGCCCGAGCCCTGCGCGACGGGGGTTTCCGGCTCGCCATCCTCACCGTCAAACACCACGACGGCTTCGTCCTCTACCCGTCCCGCTACACCGACCACACCGTCGCGGGCAGCAGTTGGCAGGGCGGCCACGGCGACGTCCTGCGCTCCTTCGCCGATTCCATGCGCCGCTACGGCCTGAAGGTCGGCGTCTACCTCTCCCCGGCCGACGAGAACCAGTACCTGCACGGCGTCTACGCCAACGGCAGCGCACGCTCGCCCCGCACGATCCCGACGCCGGTCGACGGCGACGACCGTACCCCGTCCGGCTCCTTCACCCTCGACGCCACCGACTACGGCGCCCACATGCTCAACACCCTCTACGAGGTGCTCACCGAGTACGGCCCGGTCGACGAGGTCTGGTTCGACGGTGCCCAGGGCCACATCCCGCCGGACAAGGTGGAGGACTACGACTGGGACAGCTGGTACACGCTGGTGCGCGCGCTCGCCCCGGCCGCCGCGATCGCGGTCACGGGCCCCGACCTGCGCTGGGTCGGCAACGAGAGCGGGCTGGCCCGCGAGGACGAGTGGAGCGTCATCCCCGTCAAGGAGAACCAGTACGGCCGAACCGACTGGGCCCTGTCCTACGACACCGCCGACGAGGGCAGCCGGGCCGCCCTGGTCGCGGCCCGGCCGAAGACCGACTACCTCCAGTGGTGGCCGGCCGAGTGCGACGTGTCCATCCGGGACGGCTGGTTCTACCACGCCGACCAACAGCCCAAATCCGTCGACGAGTTGACAGAGATCTACTTCGGCTCGGTCGGCCGCAACGCCGTCCTGCTGCTCAACGTCCCCCCGGACACCGACGGTCTGCTGCACACCACGGACGTGACCCGGCTGCGCGAGTTCCGCGAACGCGTCGACCGTGAACTGCCCGCGGACCTCGCACACGGCACGCGCCGCTCGGTGACACCGAGCGGCGTGACCGTCGATCTGGGCCGCGAACTGGAGGCGGACCGCGTCCGGCTGGCCGAGGACATCCGGTACGGGCAGCAGGTGGAGGGGGTCGTGATCGAGGCGTACACGGACGCGGGATGGTCCCAAGTGGCCGCGGCCGGGACGGTCGGCGCGAGCCGGATCCTGCGGCTCGCGCAACCGGTACGGGCCCGGCGCTGGCGGGTACGGGTCACCGCGGCCCGGGGCACGGTGCGGTTCGCGGAATTCGCGTTGTTCCGCTCGTCGCACTGAACGGGGCTGGTGAAGAACCGCGCCCCGCAGGGGGCGTTGGGGGAGGGACTGCGCGACCGGCCCCCACCGGCCTGCGGGTGAACGAACCGCGTGACCCGCGGAACGCTCACCCGCGGGCCGCCCCCGTGCTGCCCCGTACCGTCAGCCGGGGCACCGGTACCCGTACCGCTCGCGCCGAGCCGCCGTCCAGGAGGGCGGTCAGTTCGCGGGCCGCTGTGCGGCCGAACTCCGTGCTGTCGCGGGAGAGGGCGGAGAGCCAGGGCTTGACCATGCGGCACAGGGCCGAGTCCTCCCAGGAGACGACGGAGACGTCGTCCGGGACGGAGCAGCCTAGTTCGGCCGCCGCCGCGACCCCGGCCACCGCCATCACGTCGTTGTCGTAGATCAGGGCCGTCGGGGGCGGGGTCGCGCGCAGGACCCGGCGGGTGACGGCCGCGCCCTCGGCGTCGGAGTAGTCGGTGGTGACCGAGTGGACCTCGCCCAGGCCCCGCCGGCCGGCCTCCGCGCGCAGGGTGCGGATGCGGCGCTGGGTGTGCGCGAGGCCGGGCAGGCCTGCGATGTGCACGATGCGCCGGTGGCCCAGCCGGGTCAGCTCGTCGACCACCGACGCCATCGCCGCCGCGTCGTCCGCCCAGACCGTCGAGAGCCCGGGGTGGCGTTCGTCGGGGGCGCCGCCGATCACCACTGCGGGCAGGCCGAGTTCGTCGAGGAGGTCGGGGCGGGGGTCGTCCGCACGGGGGTCGACGACCAGGACGCCGTCGACGCGGTGCTCCGCCCACCAGCGCCGGTAGACAGCGCACTCGTCGGCCACGTCCTCCGCCATCTGGAAGAGCAGCCCGAGATGGCGTTCGGCGAGCACCTCCTGGATGCCCGAGACCAGTTGCAGGAAGAACGAGTCCACGCCGAGCGAGTGCGCGGGGCGGGCGAGGACGAAGCCGACGGTGGCCGCGCCCTCGCCGGACAGGGCGCGGGCGGCCGTGCTGGGGCGCCAGCCGAGCTGCTCGGCGACCCGCTGGACCCGGGCCCTGGTGGTCTCGGAGACCCCGGGGCGGCCGTTGAGCGCGAAGGAGACCGCGCTCTCGGAGACGCCGGCGCGGCGGGCGACGTCCTTCATCGTCGGCCGCCGCGCGGGGACGCGTTTCTCCGCCAACTCACTTCCTCATTCGGTTCGGCACCTTGATCTGCTAATGCGCTTGAGTCGCCACACCCTAAAGCGCATTAGCGATCCGTGGCAATACGTTCGCAACACCTTTCTGAGCAGGGGTTTTGAGTCACTAATGACTTTAGCTGAGCCGAATCCATTGACGCGGCGGCAAAACGGCGTGCAAGGTCTGGCGCGGCACCTTCGGCCGACCCCGCTGCAAAGGAGCAACGGACCATGCGCATCTCCCGCAGAGCCTTCGCCCTCGCCGCTGCCGCCGTCCTCGCCCTGCCGCTGAGCGCCTGCGGTTCCGGGGGAGACGACGGCGGTTCCACCGACGCCTCGGGCAAGGTCGAGGGCGACATCACCTTCCAGACCTGGAACCTGCGCGCCAACTTCAAGTCGTACTTCGACGGCCTGGTCACGGACTTCGAGAAGAAGTACCCGGGCACCCACGTGAAGTGGATCGACCAGCCGGCCGAGGGGTACGCCGACAAGATCAGCGCGGACGCGGCCGGCGGCACCCTCCCCGACGTCGTCAACGTCTCCCCGGACCTGGTCGCCCCGCTCGCCAAGGCGGGCCTCGCCCTCGACCTCGACAAGGCGGCGGCCAAGTACAGGTCGGAGTACCTGGCGGGCGCCTGGGCCAGCCACCAGATACCGGGGACGAGCGGCACGTACGCCTTCCCCTGGTACCTGAACACCGGCCCGCTCTTCTACAACAAGACGTTGTTCAAGCAGGCCGGCCTCGACCCGGAGCAGCCGCCGAAGACCTACGACGAACTCTTCGCCGACGCGCTGAAGATGGCGAAGCAGAGCGACGGCAAGGTCGCCACCCTCGCCAACGTGCCGACGATCGAGGACTTCGGGCGGTACGGCTCCCAGCTGATGGACAAGGCCGGGACCGGGTTCGCCTTCAACGACGCCAAGGGCATCGAACTCCTCACCAAGTACAAGGAGTTGTACGACGCCAAGGCACTCGACCCGCAGGCACTGACCGCGACCCCCGAGTCCACCGGCAAGAAGTTCCTCACCGGGGCCGTCGCCATGAACCCCGGCAGCGCCCTCGACCTCGACAACTTCAAGAAGCAGGCGCCGAACCTGTACAAGAACATCGGCATCACCGACCAGATCACCAGCACCGGCCACGTCAACATGTACGTGATGGGCGTGATGGTCAACTCCCGGACCAAGCACACCGCCGCCGCCGTCGCCTTCGCGCACTTCGTGACCGACGCGCAGAACCAGATGTCCTTCGCCAAGAAGGTCGCCATCTTCCCGAGCACCGCCGGCTCCCTCGACGACCCGTACTTCACCAAGGAGGACGGCACCGACGAGACCCGGGTGCGCATCGCCGCCGCCAAGTCGCTGAAGAACGCGGTCAACTACACGCCGGTGCTGTTCAGCGACCAGATGAAGACCGCGCTGCGCAACGAGGTCGCCAAGACGCTGCAAGGCAAGGAGAGCCCCAAGACGGCCCTCGACAACGCTGTCAAGGCCTGCGACCGGCTGCTCCAGCAGGAGGGCTGAGGACCCGATGGCCGACGTGTCCCGCGTGCGGCGCCAACTGCCCACCAGTCCCTGGCTGTTCGCCGCCCCCGGGCTGCTGGTCGCCGGCGCCTTCGTGCTCTACCCGTTCGTCTCGACGGTGGTCAACTCCTTCACGGACCGCCGCACCCTGATCCCGGGCCGCTTCGTCGGCCTCGCCAACTTCCGTGAGCTGATCCACGACGACATGTTCTGGACCGGCCTGCGCAACAGCACCCTGTACATCGTCGGGGTGGTCCCCGCCCTCGTCGTCCTGCCGCTGCTGCTCGCCCTGCTGGTGCAGAAGAACATCCCCGGCATCACCTTCTTCCGCTCCGCCTTCTACACCCCGGTCGTCGCCTCGATCGTCGTGGTCGGGCTCATCTGGGTGTGGCTGCTCGACGAACGCGGCCTGGTCAACTCACTCCTGGAGGCCGTCGGGATCGGCCGGGTCGGCTTCCTCAGCGACCAGTGGCTGCTCCTGCTGAGCGCGATGGCGGTCACGGTCTGGCGGGGCCTCGGCTACTACATGATCATCTATCTGGCGGCGCTCGCCAGCGTGCCCCGCGAGCTGCACGAGGCCGCCGCCGTGGACGGCGCCGGAGCGGTCCGCCGCTTCCTCACCGTGACCGTGCCCGCCGTGCGCTCCACCATGGTCCTGGTCGCCGCGCTCTCCTCGGTCAGCGCCTTCAAGACCTTCTCCGAGGTGTACCTGATGGCCGGTCCCGACGGCGGCCCGGCCGGCGAGGACACCACCCTCGTGATGCTCGTCCAGCAGACCGGCACCGGACTGACCGGCCGGGTCGGCTACGCCTCGGCGCTCTCCGTCGTCGTCTTCGTGGTGACCGTGGGGCTGATGCTCCTCGTGCTGCGCGCCGACCGGAGGGAGCGGCCATGACCGTCACCGAGGAACGCGTGCGGACCGTGCCCCCGGCGAAGGAGGCACGCGTCACCGACGAACACGGCCGTCGCATCCGGATCGGCGAACTGGTCCTGCGTTACGCCCTGTTGCTGGTCGTCCTGGCCGTCACCGTCGGCCCGTTCCTGTGGCAGCTGTCGACCTCGCTCAAGGGCCCGACCGAGGACATCTTCAGCTCGCCGCCCAGCCTCCTGCCCGAACACCCCACCCTGCACAACTACCGGCGGGTCGCCGACACCATCCCCGTCTGGGACTACGCCCTCAACTCCCTGAAGGTCGCGAGCGCCAGCGTGGTCACCAACTGCGTCGGCTCGGCACTCGCCGGGTACGCCCTGGCCCGGCTGCGCTACCGGGGCCGGCGGGCCGCCACCCTGGTCTTCGTCCTCGCGATGCTCGTCCCGGTGGAGGGCATCATCATCGCCCAGTTCACCACCATGCGCGAACTCGGCCTCAACAACACCCTGATCGGCGTCGTCCTGCCCGGCTCGATCGGTGCCATGAACGTGCTGCTGATGCGCAACGCCTTCGTCAACCTGCCCTACGAGATCGAGGAGGCGGCCTACGTCGACGGCGCGAACGTCTGGCAGCGGTTCCTGCGGATCGCCCTGCCGTCGGTCAAGGGCACCGTCGCCGTCGTCGCGATCTTCGCCTTCATGGGCGCCTGGGACGACTTCCTGTGGCCCCTCATCGTGCTCAGCGACCCCTCCAGGTTCACGCTCACCATCGGCCTCAACTACCTGCACGGCACCTTCGCCAACGACGAACGCCTCGTCGCCGCCGGCACGGTGATCGCCGTCGCCCCGCTCATCGCCCTGTTCGCCTGCCTCCAGCGGTACTTCTTCCGGGGCGTCGGCGAGGGAGCCGTCAAGGGCTGAACCCCGTCCACCGCCAGCAAGGACTACGCATGCCTCCTGCCGTGCGCCTCGGCGTCAACTACACCCCCAGCGAAGGGTGGTTCCACCACTGGCTCGACTTCGACCCGGACTCGGTGCGCGCCGACCTCGACTCGATCGCCGCGCTGGGACTCGACCACATCCGGGTCTTCCCGCTGTGGCCCTACTTCCAGCCCAACCGCTCCGTGATCCGGCCGCGCGCCGTCGAGCAGCTGGTCGCCCTCGCCGACGCCGCGGCGGAGCGCGGACTGGACGTCAACGTCGACGGCCTCCAAGGGCACCTGAGCAGTTTCGACTTCCTGCCCGCCTGGACCCGCACCTGGCACCGGCGCAACCTCTTCACCGACCCGCAGGTCGTCGAGGGCGAGGCCGCCTACCTGCGCACCCTCGCCGCGGCCCTCGCGGACCGGCCCAACTTCATCGGGATGACGATCGGCAACGAGGTCAACCAGTTCGCCGCGGGGCCGCACCCCGACCCCGACCGGGTCAGTGCGGCGGACGCGGAACAGTGGCTCGTACGCCTGCTCGCCGCCTGCGCCGAGGGAGCCCCCGGCGGGCTGCACCTGCACGCCTCCTACGACGCCGCCTGGTACCAGGACGACCAGCCCTTCACCCCCGCCCACTCGGCCTGCCTCGGCGACGTCACGGCCGTGCACTCCTGGGTGTTCGACGGTACCGCCCAGCGGCACGGCCGCACCGCCGTGCAGACCGAGCAACACGCCGCCTATCTGGTCGAGTTGAGCAAGGCGTGGGCCGAGGACCCGCACCGGCCCGTCTGGCTCCAGGAAGTGGGCGCGCCCGCGCCGCTGATCCCCGCCGAGCACGCCGCCGCCTTCGCCGAGGCGACGGTCACCGCCGTCCTGGACTGCCCCGACCTGTGGGGCATCACCTGGTGGTGCTCGCACGACGTCAGCCGGAGCCTCGCCGACTTCCCCGAACTCGAATACGGACTGGGCCTGCTGACCAACGACCGCAAGCCCAAGGACATCGCCCACGTCCTCGCGGCGGCCGAGCCCGCGGCGGCCCGGCCGCGCGGCACGGCGCTCGTCGTGCCCGCCGACCCGGCCCTGCGCTCCCACAACGCCCCCGGCGGGCCCGTCTTCGACGCCTGGTTCCGGCTCGCCGCCGACGGCGCGCGCCCCACCACCGTCCTCGACACCCGCGCGGCCGACCGGGACCATCTCACCGCGCGCGGCATCACCGAAGTCGTCACCCCCGAACAGGTTCTCCCCACCCCACAAGGAGGCACCCGCTCGTGAACCCCAGCAGACGCACCGTTCTCATCGCCGCCACCGCGGCGGCCTTTTTACCCACCCCCGCCCTGGCCGCCACCCAGAAGGCCAGCTTGGCCGCGACCACGGCCACCCCGCCGTACGCGGCCTACTTCTACCCGGACTCCTTCCCCTCCGGCAGCCCGGGCACCGGCATCACCTGGCGCAGCCTGAAGACCTGGACGGCGGCCGGCGACCCCGACCTCGCCTTCAACGCGGCCTCCGTGCCGCTCGCCGCCCGCTTCACCCCGACCCCCGCCAACACCACCGCCCGTTCCGGGCAGGCCCGCGTCCAGTCCCTGGTGTCCTTCGGGCCCACCTCCAGCAACCCCTCCCAGGGCTCCGCCACCGCCGACTACTACGCCCTCACCCACTGGGCGTACCTCGACGAACTGGTCTTCTGGGGCGGCTCGGCCGGAGAGGGGCTGATCCTCGCCCCGAACGCGCCGATCGTCGACGCGGCCCACCGGCACGGCGTTCCCGTCCTCGGCAACATCTTCCTGCCGCCCACCGCCTACGGCGGCCAGCTCCAGTGGACCCGCGACCTGGTCCAGACGGACGCCGCCGGGCACTACCCCCTGGCGGCCCAACTGGTCGCCCTGGCCGCCGCCTACGGCTTCGACGGCTGGTTCGTGAACGCCGAGACCGGCGGCGGCAACACCGCACTCGGCACCGCCATGCTCGGCTTCGTCACCGAGCTCAAGTCCCTCGCGGCGGCCCTGGGACAGCGGGTCACCTGGTACGACGCGATGACCGTCAACGGCACGGTCAGCTGGCAGGGCGCCCTGAACAGCCAGAACCAGGCCTTCTTCCAGGCCGCCGACGACATGTTCGTCGACTTCCGGTGGAGCGCCTCGACCCTCGCCTCCTCGGGCACGAAGGCGGTCCAGCTCGGCCGCAGCCGCTACGAGCTGTGGGCCGGCGTCGACGTGGAGTCCAACGGCTCCAGCACCTCGGTGAACTGGGACGCGATGGTCCCGAGCAGCTCCGCGCACATCACGTCCGTCGGCTTCTACCGGCCCGAGTGGACCCGCAACCACCTGCCCGCGAGCCGTACCCCCGGCGACTTCCACGCCGCCGACGACCGCTTCTGGACCGGCCGGTCACTGGACCCCGCCCAGCCCGACGGCACGGACCCCTGGCGGGCGCCGGCCGTGTCGGTGGCGGACCGGTCGACGGTGACGGCGGTCCCGTTCGCGAGCGACTTCAACACCGGCCACGGACTGCGCTGGTACGAGGACGGCGAGGTCACCTCGGACACGCCCTGGAACCACCTGGGCGTGCAGGACCGGCTCCCGTCCCGGCGCTGGGCCGTCCGGACGTCCGGCACCCGGCCGGCCGTGACCTTCGACTTCGCGGACGCCTGGCGGGGCGGCAGCAGCGTGCTGGTGGACGGCGCCCTGGACCAGCCGGTGGTACTCGACCTCTACGCGACCCGGCTCCCGATCACCGACCAGACGGTGGTCGAGCTGACGTACCGGACCGACGCCGGGAGCGCCGACGTCGAGCTGGCCGTCGCCACCGCCGAGCCGGGCAGCGCCGGCGCGGCACCGCCGTACGCCTATCTGCCGGCGGGCTCCGGTGACGGCTGGTCGACCGTGACCGTCCCGCTGACCGGTCTCTCCGGCACGGTCCACGCCCTCGGCGTCCGCCTCACGGCGACCGAAGGACCGGTCCGGTGGCGGCTCGGCCGGATCGCCGTACGGGAGGGTGCGGACACCCCCGCCGCTCCCGCCGACCCGCAGATCACCGCGGCCGACGGCGGAAACCTGCGCCTCGCCTGGGGCGCGGCCCCCGGCGCCGTGCGTCAGTACACCCTGCACCGCCTCCTCCCCGACGGCACCCGGCGCTTCCTCGGCGCCACCGGCCAGCGGGCCTACTACCTGACCGGCCTCCAGCCGGAGCAGGGAGAGGCGGCGGCACGGTTCGAAGTGCGTGCGGCAGGGGAGCTGTACACCTCGTCGGACCCCGTCACCGTCACGCACACCTGGTAACCGGTCACCAACAAACGGAGCACCCCACATGCATGACGACCGCAGCCTGGTCGAAGCCCGCCTGAAGCGCGTCCTCGACGAGCGCATCCGCCCCGCCGTGTACCCCGAGTCCGTGCCGCTCGACGTCGCGGTGTGGCACGCGCCCGGCGAGCCCGTGCCGGTCGACGAGGGGCTCGCGGCCGAGCCCGAGCCGATCGCGGTGGGCGCCCGGTGGGGAGCTCCGTGGGGCACCAGCTGGTTCCGGGTGACCGGAACCGTCCCCGAGGAGTGGGCCGGACGGACCGTGGAGGCCCTCCTCGACCTCGGCTTCGACGAGAACATGCCCGGCTTCCAGTGCGAGGGCCTGGTCTACCGCCCCGACGGCACCCCGGTGAAGGGCCTCAACCCGCGCAACCAGTGGGTCCGCGTCGGTGCTCCCGTCGAGGGCGGCGAACAGGTCCGGCTGCACGTCGAGGCCGCCTCCAACCCGGTCATCCTCGACTACCACCCCTTCCGGCCCACCTGGCTCGGCGACAAGGACACCGCCGGGCACGAACCGCAGTACACGCTCACGCGGATGGACCTCGCCGTCTTCGACGAGACCGTGTGGCAGCTCGTGATCGATCTGGAGGTGCTGGGCGAGCTGATGGCCGAGCTGCCCGCCGACGGGGCGCGCCGCCACGAGATCCTGCGCGCGGTCGAACGGGCCCTGGACGCGGTCGACCTCCAGGACGTGAACGGCACGGCCGCCCAAGCCCGTTCGTGTCTCGCCGAAGTCCTCGCCACCCCCGCCGCACCCTCCGCACACCGGATCAGCGCGGTCGGGCACGCGCACATCGACTCGGCGTGGCTATGGCCGCTGCGCGAGACGGTCCGCAAGGTCGCCCGCACCACGGCCAACATGACCGCGCTCATCGAGGACGAGCCCGACTTCGTGTTCGCCATGTCCCAGGCGCAGCAGTGGGCGTGGGTGAAGGAGCACCGGCCCGAGGTGTGGGCGCGGGTGAAGAAGGCGGTCGCGGAGGGGCGGTTCGTGCCGGCCGGCGGGATGTGGGTGGAGTCGGACACCAACATGCCGGGCTCGGAGGCGATGGCCCGTCAGTTCGTGCACGGGAAGCGGTTCTTCCTGGACGAGTTCGGCATCGAGAACGACGAGGCGTGGCTGCCGGACACCTTCGGCTTCGCCGCGGGCCTGCCGCAGATCATCAGGGCGGCGGGCTCGACCCGGCTGCTCACCCAGAAGATCTCCTGGTCCCAGACGAACAGGTTCCCGCACCACACCTTCCAGTGGGAGGGCATCGACGGCACCCGGATCTTCACCCACTTCCCGCCCGTCGACACCTACAACTGCTCCATGAAGGGCAGCGAACTCGCCCACGCGGCCCGCAACTTCAAGGACAAGGGCCGCGCCAGGCACTCCCTCGCACCCACCGGCTGGGGCGACGGAGGCGGCGGCACCACCAGGGAGATGGTCGCCAAGGCGGCCCGGGTACGGAACCTGGAGGGCGCACCGGCGGTCGCCTGGGAGACCCCGGAGCAGTTCTTCGCTAAGGCCGAGGCCGAATACCCGGACGCGCCCGTCTGGGTCGGCGAGCTCTACCTCGAACTGCACCGCGCCACCCTCACCAGCCAGGCGAAGACCAAGCAGGGCAACCGGCGCAGCGAACACCTGCTGCGCGAGGCCGAACTGTGGGCGGCGACGGCGGCCGTCCGCACCGGATTCCCCTACCCCTACGCGGACCTGGACCGGATCTGGAAGACGGTCCTGCTCCACCAGTTCCACGACATCCTGCCCGGCTCGTCCATCGCCTGGGTGCACCGTGAGGCCAGGGCGACCTACCAGCGGGTCGCGGCCGAACTCGAGGAGATCATCGGCGCGGCCCAGCGGGCGCTGGCGGGGGAGGGCGACCGGCCGCTGCTGTTCAACGCGGCCCCGCACGGCCGCGGCGGCGTCCCCGCCGGCGGTGCGGCACAGGAGCAGCCGGCCGGCGAGGTGACCGTGTCGGACCGGCCCGAGGGCGGCCACGTCCTCTCCAACGGCCTCCTGCGCATCGAGATCGACGCCCGCGGCCTCGTCGTGTCCGCCTACGACCTCGACGCCGGCCGCGAGACCGTCGCCCCCGGCACGGCCGCCAACCTGCTCCAACTTCACCCGGACTTCCCGAACATGTGGGACGCCTGGGACGTCGACGCCTTCTACCGCAACGCGGTCACGGACCTCACGCAGACCGACGAGCTGACGGCCCTCGCGGAGGGCGTCCGGATCGTACGGTCCTTCGGCTCGTCCCGGGTCACCCAGGTGCTGTCCCTGCCGCCGGGGGAGCGCCGGCTGCTGATCGACACGGAGGTCGACTGGCACGAGACGGAGAAGTTCCTGAAGCTGGCCTTCCCGCTGGACGTGCACGCCGAACGGTACGCGTCGGAGACCCAGTTCGGACACTTCCACCGCCCGACCCACACCAACACCTCATGGGAGTCCGCGAAGTTCGAGGCCTGCAACCACCGCTTCGTCCACCTGGGGGAGCCGGGCTGGGGGGTGGCGATCGTCAACGACTCGACGTACGGCCACGACGTCACGCGCAGCGTCCGCGCGGACGGCGACCGGGGTACGACCACCACGGTCCGCGTCTCACTGCTGCGCGCCCCCCGCTTCCCCGACCCCGAGACCGACCAGGGCATCCACCGCTTCCGGCACGCACTCGTACCGGGCGCGGACATCGCGGACGCGGTCCGGGAGGGCTGGCGGATCAATCTCCCGGAACGCCGACCGACCGGCGCGAACGACGTCGCCCCCCTGGTCACGGTCGACAACGACGCGGTCGTCATCACAGCGGTGAAGCTGGCGGACGACGGCACCGGCGACGTGGTCGTCCGCTTCCACGAGGCCCACGGCGGCAGGGCGCGGGCGACGCTGAGGGCGGGCTTCGAGGTCGCGGATGTCACCGCGACGGACCTCTTGGAACGTCCGCTCCCCGATACGCCTGAACAAGTCGGCAACAGTGTTGGATTGCGTCTGCGCCCGTTCGAGTTGGTGACTTTGCGACTCCGCCGAGCTTAGAGCGCCCCTTTAGGGGCGCGGGGAACTGCGCGCTCAGCCCCCACGCACCCGCACCCGAAACACCACGGCCTACCCCCTCAGCTGTGCGCGCAGCCACTCCTCCACCTCACCCACATGCGCAGCCGCCGCAGCCCTCGCCGCCTCCGGATCCCGGGCGACGAGGGCGCGGTGGATCGCCGCGTGTTCCCGCCGCGTCCGCGCGAACGCCCCCTCCTCCTCGTACCCCCGCCACACCCGCGCCCGGAACGTCCGCGACGAGAGCCCCTCCAGGATCGCGGCCATCGTGTCGTTCCCGGCGGCCCCCGCGATCACCCGGTGGAACGCGAGGTCGTGCGCGAGGATCTCCTCGGGATCGTCCGTCGCGTTCATCGCCGTGAGGTGCTTCTCCACCTCGGCCAGCTGATCGGCCGTGATCCGCGCAGCGGCCAGCGCCGTCGCCGTCGACTCGAGGACCCGCCGCACCTCCAGCAGCTCCACCAGTTGCGGCCCGCGGGACAGGTCGGCGACCACGCCGAACGTCTCCAGCAGGTCACCCGCCTCCAGCTGGGTGACGTAGATGCCCGAGCCGTGCCGGGCCTCCAGCACGCCCAGGACCGTCAGCGCGCGGATCGCCTCGCGCATGGAGCTGCGGGACATGCCCAGCTGGGCGGCGAGATCCCGTTCCGTCGGCAGCCGCTGGCCCGGCTCCAGGCGGCCCTCCGCGATCATCGCCTTGATCCGCTCGATGGCGCGCTGCGTCACCGTGCCCTTCTGTGGCGCCGTCTCGTCCACACCGCTCCTCCTGTCGCCGGTGCGCCGAAGTCTAACCAGCGAGGTGGTCCGACCACTATGGCTCATCGGGCGGGAAATTCGCGTCTGCGGGGTGTTGAAGGAGCCGAGTGGTCTGATAAGTATGCGGGCATCTGCTCGAACACGCTCGATGAGGAGCTGCCAAGATGCCCGGCAGAACACTGAGGAAGCGGAACAGGTCCCGGATCGTCGCCGCGACGGCCGTGGCCGTCGGAGCCTCGCTCGCGCTCGCCGCCTGCGGCAGCACGAAGGACACCGGCAGCGGCAGTGCCGGAGGCGGCGGCACCGGCAAGGTCGGGGTGATCCTGCCCCTGCTGACCTCGCCGTTCTGGCAGTCGTACAACGACTACGTGCCCAAGATGGCGAAGACCGAGGGCGTGGACGCGCTGAAGACGGTCAACTCCAACAGCGACCCCTCGCAGCAGATCACCGACATCAACAACGAGCTGAACCAGGGCGTGAAGGGGCTGGTCGTCGCCCCGCTGGACAGCGCCGCCATCGAGGCCGGGCTCGACCAGGCCGAGCGCAAGGGCGTGCCGGTGGTCGCCGTGGACGTGGCGCCCGACAAGGGCAAGGTCGCCATGGTGGTCCGTGCCGACAACGTCGCCTACGGCGAGAAGGCCTGTGACTACCTCGGCGCGCACATCACCAGCGGCAAGGTCGTGCAGATCATGGGCGACCTGGCCTCGGTCAACGGCCGGGACCGCTCCGAGGCGTTCCGGTCCTGCGTGAAGAAGAAGTACCCGAAGCTCAAGGTGCTGGAGATCCCCGCCAAGTGGGAGTCCGACACGGCCGCCTCCCAGCTGGGCACCCTGCTCAACGCCAACCCCGACATCAAGGGCATCTACATGCAGGCCGGCGGTGTCTACCTGGCGCCGACCCTGCAGACCCTGAAGTCCAAGGGCATGCTCAAGACGGCCGGGCAGAGCGGGCACATCGTGATCGTCTCCAACGACGGCATCCCGCAGGAGTTCGACGCCATCCGCAAGGGCCAGATCGACGCGACCGTCTCCCAGCCCGCCGACGCCTACGCCAAGTACGGCATGTACTACATCAAGGCGGCGATGGAGGGGAAGACGTTCAAGCCGGGTCCGACCGACCACGACTCCACGATCGTCAAGCTGTCCAGCGGGATCCTGGAGGACCAGCTGCCCGCGCCCCTGGTCACCAAGGACAACGTGGACGACCCGAAGCTGTGGGGCAACACGGTCAAATGATCACGCCACTCGTTGAGGCCCGGGACATCGTCAAGCGGTACGGCCCCACCGTCGCCCTCGCCGACGGCCGGCTCACCGTGCTGCCCGGCGAGTCCCACGCCCTCGTCGGCCGCAACGGCGCCGGCAAGTCCACCCTGGTCAACGTCCTCACCGGCCTCCAGGCCCCGGACGAGGGCACGGTCCGCTTCGACGGCGAACCCGCGCCCGCGCTCGCCGACCGGGACGCCTGGCGGCGCAAGGTGGCCTGCGTCTACCAGAAGCCGACCGTCGTACCGGAGCTGACGGTCGCCGAGAACCTCTTCATCAACCGGCAGCCCCTGCACCGGGGGTTCATCAGCTGGCGGCGGCTGCGGAGGGAGGCCGCCGCGCTGCTCGACACCTGGGACGTCCGCGTCGACCCCGAGGCGCGCACCGCCGACCTCAAGGTCGAGGACCGGCAGATGGTCGAGATCGCGCGGGCGCTGAGCTTCGGCGCCCGGTTCATCGTCCTCGACGAGCCGACCGCCCAGCTCGACAACCGGGAGATCGAGCGGCTGTTCAGCCGGATGCGGGCACTCCAGGACTCGGGCGTGACCTTCCTGTTCATCTCGCACCACCTCCAGGAGGTATACGAGGTCTGCCAGACCGTCACCGTGCTCCGCGACGCCCGCTGGATCATCACCGCCCCCGTCGCCGACCTGCCCAGGGCCGCCCTGGTGGAGGCGATGGCGGGGGAGGCGGTGACCGGGCAGCAGCAGGGGCCGCGGGACACGGTGCCCGCCGGGGCGCCCGTCGTCCTCAGCACCAGCGGGCTCACCGCCGAGTCGTACGACGGCATCGACCTCATCGTCCGCAGCGGTGAGGTCGTCGGCCTGGCCGGCACCAGCGGCAGCGGCAAGATCGAACTCGCCGAGACCATCGCCGGGTTGCGCACCCCGACCGGCGGCACCGCACAACTACAGGACGGGCAACTGCCGTTCGGCGATGTGCGGGCCGCGCTCCGGGCCGGTGTCGGCTTCGTGCCCCGCGACCGGCACGAGCAGGGGCTGGTCTCCGGCATGAGCATCGGTGACAACGCCACCATGACCGTCCTGGACCGGCTCGGCCGTGGCGGGTTCGTCGGCACCGACCGCAAACGCGGGTTCGCCACCGGGCTGATCGAACGCCTCGACATCCACGCCGAGGGCCCCGACCAGCCCGTCTCCGACCTGTCCGGCGGCAACGCGCAGAAAGTCGTCATGGCCCGCGCCCTGGCCTCGGAGCCCCGGCTGCTGGTCCTGGTCAACCCCACCGCGGGCGTCGACGTGAAGTCCAAGGAGTCGCTGCTGGCCCGCGTGGACAGCGCCCGTGAGGACGGCACCGCCGTACTGGTCGTCTCCGACGAACTCGACGACCTGCGCCGCTGCGACCGCGTCCTCGTCCTCTTCCACGGCCGGATCGTCGCCGAACACCCGGCCGGCTGGCACGACCACGAGCTGATCGCCTCCATAGAAGGAGTGGACTCCATGCCCGAAGGAGTGGACCATGGCTGAGACCAAGGCCCCGCCGCTCACCCCGGTGCGCTCCCCGGACCCGCGCACGGCCCGCACCGTGATCCTGCGCCGGGCCCGTGAACTCGCCCTCGTCCCCGCCCTGGTGCTCCTCATGGTGCTCGGCGCGGTGGTCAACGACTCGTTCCTCACCGAGCGCAACCTGATCTCCATCCTCGGTGCCTCCGCCGCCCTCGCCATGGTGGTGCTCGCCGAGTCGCTGGTCCTGATCACCGGCAAGTTCGACCTCTCCCTGGAGTCGGTCGTCGGCATCGCGCCCGCCGTCGGCGCCCTGCTGGTGCTGCCGTCGGCCGAGTCCGGCTGGGGCACCGAACTCCCCGCCGCCCTCGCCATGGTGGCGATCCTCGTCGTCGGCGCGGCGGTCGGCGCCTTCAACGGCATCCTGGTCGTCAAGTTCAAGCTCAACGCGTTCATCGTGACGCTCGCGATGCTGATCGTGCTGCGCGGTGTGCTGGTCGGCGCGACCAAGGGCAAGACGCTGTTCGGGATGCCCGACAGCTTCTTCACCCTGGCCACCTCCACCTTCCTCAGCGTCCCGATGTCGGTGTGGCTGGCCGCGGTCGCCTTCGCGGTCACCGGTCTCGTGCTGAAGTACCACCGCGTCGGCCGCGCCCTGTACGCCATCGGCGGCAACGCCGACGCCGCCCGCGCCGCCGGCATCCGCGTCGACCGGGTGATGCTCGGGGTGTTCGTGGTGGCCGGGGTCCTCGCCTCCGTCGGCGGGATCATGCAGACCGGGTACGTGGGCGCGATCAGCGCCAACCAGGGCAACAACATGATCTTCACGGTGTTCGCCGCCGCGGTGATCGGCGGCATCAGCCTGGACGGCGGCAAGGGCACCATGTTCGGCGCCCTGACCGGCGTACTCCTTCTGGGTGTCGTACAGAACCTGCTCACCCTGGCGCAGGTGCCGTCGTTCTGGATCCAGGCCATCTACGGCGGCATCATCCTGGTCGCCCTCATGATCGCCCGTGTCACCACGGGACGGGCGCAGGACTGACCGACGGCGGCACGCCGGCCGCCGCCGTGACCCACCCGCGTCCCGAACTCCCCCCGAAGGAAAGGCAATCCGTGTCCCCGAGCCCCGGCCCCTCCGCCCGCGTCACCGCGCTCGAAACCCACGACATCCGCTTCCCCACCTCGCGCGAGCTCGACGGCTCCGACGCGATGAACCCGGACCCCGACTACTCGGCGGCCTATGTCGTGCTGCGCACCGACGCCGCCGACGGGCACGAGGGGCACGGGTTCACGTTCACCATCGGGCGGGGCAACGACGTCCAGGTCGCCGCGATCGACGCGCTGCGGAACCATGTGCTCGGGCGCCCGGTCGACGCCCTCTGCGACGACCCCGGATCCCTCTACCGGGACCTGATCGGCGACAGCCAGCTGCGCTGGCTCGGCCCCGAGAAGGGCGTGATGCACATGGCGATCGGCGCGGTGACCAACGCCGTCTGGGACCTCGCCGCCCGCCGCGCCGGCAAGCCGCTGTGGCAGCTGCTCGCCGACGCCGAGCCCGAGTGGATCGTCCGCCAGATCGACTTCCGCTACCTCACCGACGCCCTCACCCCCGAGGAGGCCCTCGCCATCCTCCGCCGGGGCCGGGAGGGTGCAGGGGAGCGCCGGGCCCGGCTCCTGGAGCGCGGCTTCCCCGCCTACACCACCTCCGCCGGCTGGCTCGGCTACGACGACGAGAAGCTGACCCGGCTCGCCGCCCAGGCGGTCGCCGAGGGCTTCCGGCAGATCAAGCTGAAGGTCGGCGCGGACCTGGCCGACGACATCCGGCGCTGCCGGGTCGCCCGCCAGGTCGTCGGCCCGGACATCCGGATGGCCGTCGACGCCAACCAGCGCTGGGACGTCGACGAGGCGATCCGCTGGACCCGGGCCCTCGCCGAGTTCGACCCGTACTGGATCGAGGAGCCCACCAGCCCCGACGACATCCTCGGCCACGCGGCGATCCGCCGGGCGGTCGCCCCGGTCAAGGTCGCCACCGGCGAACACGTCCAGAACCGGATCGTCTTCAAGCAGCTGCTCCAGGCCGGTGCCCTCGACATCGTCCAGATCGACGCGGCCCGGGTCGCCGGCGTCAACGAGAACCTGGCCATCCTGCTGCTCGCCGCCAAGTTCGGCGTCCCGGTCTGCCCGCACGCGGGCGGGGTCGGGCTGTGCGAACTCGTCCAGCACCTCTCGATGTTCGACTACCTGGCCGTCGCCGGCACCACCGAGGACCGGGTCATCGAATACGTCGACCATCTGCACGACCACTTCCTCGACCCGGTGGTGATCCGCGAAGGTCACTACACGGCACCCACCGCACCGGGCTTCTCGGCCGCCATGCGACCGGAGTCCGTCACGGAGTACACCTACCCCGGCGGCACCTTCTGGGCCGCCGACCCCGAGACACAGAAGGGACAGGCGGCATGACCGACTTCGAGGGTCTGAGGGCCCTGGTCACCGGCGGCGCGTCCGGGATCGGGCGGGCCACCGCCGAACTCCTCGCCGAGCGCGGCGCCCAGGTCGCCGTCCTCGACCTCGACCCGTCCGCCGTCGAGAAGCCGCTGCTCGGCTTCCGCGCCGACGTCACCGACGACGCCTCCGTGCGGACCGCCGTGGCGAGCGCCGCGGAAGCACTCGGCGGCCTCGACGTCCTCGTCAACAACGCGGGCATCGGCGCCCAGGGCACGGTCGAGGACAACGACGACGACGAGTGGCGCCGCGTCTTCGACGTCAACGTCCTCGGCATGGTCCGCACCGCCCGCGCCGCCCTCCCGCACCTGCGCCGCTCCGCGCACGCGGCGATCGTCAACACCTGCTCCATCGCCGCCACCGCCGGCCTGCCGCAACGCGCCCTGTACAGCGCCACCAAGGGTGCCGTGTACTCGCTCACCCTGGCCATGGCCGCCGACCACGTCCGCGAGGGCGTCCGGGTCAACTGCGTCAACCCCGGTACCGCGGACACCCCGTGGATCGGCCGCCTGCTGGACCGGGCGCCCGACCCGGCCGCCGAGCGCGCCGCCCTGGAGGCCCGCCAGCCCTCCGGCCGCCTGGTCTCGGCCGCCGAGGTCGCGGGCGCCATCGCCTACCTGGCGAGCCCGCTGTCCGGCGCCACCACCGGTACCTCCCTCGCCGTCGACGGCGGCATGCAGGGCCTCAGGCTCCGGCCGGTGGACCGGTGAACGCGCTCGGCCGCAGCGGCGTCCGGGTCAGCCCGCTGGGCCTCGGCGCCGCCGTGATCGGCAACCTGTACACCGAACTCCCCGACCAGCAGGCGTACGACACCGTCACCGCCGCCTGGCAGCAGGGCATCCGCTACTTCGACACCGCCCCGCACTACGGCCTGGGGCTGTCCGAGCGGCGGCTGGGCGAGGCCCTGCGGCCGTACGACCGGGACGCGTACACCCTCTCCACCAAGGTAGGCCGCCGCCTGAAACCGGGCCCTGGCGACGGCGACGACCTCGCCCAGGGCTTCGCGGTGCCCGACACCCTGCGCCGGGTCTGGGACTTCACCGCCGACGGCATCCGCCGCACCCTGGAGGCGAGCCTGGAGCGGCTCGGCCTCGACCGGGTCGACGTCGTCTACCTGCACGATCCCGACGACCACGCCGAGCAGGCCTTCCGCGAGGGCTACCCGGCGCTGGAGAAGCTCCGCGCCGAGGGGGTCGTGGGCGCGATCGGCGCCGGCATGAACCAGACGGCCATGCTCACCCGGTTCGTCCGCGACACCGACGTCGACGTGGTGCTGTGCGCCGGCCGGTACACCCTGCTCGACCAGAGCGCCCTCACCGACCTGCTCCCGGCCGCCGCCGAACGCGGCACCTCGGTGGTGATCGGCGGGGCCTTCAACTCCGGTCTGCTGGCCGACCCGAGACCGGACGCCACCTACGACTACGCCCAGGTCTCCGACGAGCTGCTGTCCCGCGCCCTCCGCCTCAAGGCGCTCGCGGAGGAACACGGGACCACGCTGCGCGCCGCCGCCCTCGCCTTCTGCGCCGCCCACCCCGCTGTGGCGAGCGTCCTGGCCGGTGCCCGCTCGGCGGCCGAGATCGCGGACGGGGCGGAGCAGTTCGCCGCCCACGTCCCCGCCGCCTTCTGGCAGGAGCTGCGCGCCACCGGCCTGCTGCCCGCCGACGCCCCCGTACCCCCGGAGGACCGGTCATGAGAGTCGCCCTGCACACCAAGGTCCGGGCCGACCGCATCCCCGCGTACGAGGCCGCCCACCGCGAGGTCCCCGCCGAACTCACCGACGCCATCCGGGCCGCCGGGGCCACCTCCTGGACCATCTGGCGCAGCGGCACCGACCTCTTCCACGTCCTGGACTGCGCCGACTACGGCCGCCTCCTCGCCGAGCTGGAGAAGCTCCCGGTCAACGTGGCCTGGCAGGCCCGGATGGCCGAACTCCTCGACGTGGTCCACGACTACTCCGAGGCGGGCCCGGCGGCCGGCCTGCCCGTCGTCTGGGAGCTGCCGTGACGATCGACGCCCACCACCACGTCTGGGACCTCTCGGTACGCGACCAGGACTGGATCACCGGACCCGGACTCCAGCCGCTCCGGCGGAACTTCACCGTCGAGGACCTGGCACCCGAGGCGGCGGCGGCCGGGGTCACCCGCACGGTCCTCGTCCAGACGGTCACCGTCGCCGAGGAGACCCCCGAGTTCCTCGCTCTCGCCGACACCCACGACCTGGTCGCCGCGGTCGTCGGCTGGACCGACCTGACCCGTCCGGACGTCGCCGACGAACTCGCCCGCCTCCGCGAACTCCCCGGCGGCACCTGCCTGAAGGGCATCCGCCACCAGGTGCAGGGCGAACCCGACCCGGAGTGGCTGCTGCGCCCGGACGTCGGCCGGGGCCTGGCCGCGCTCGCGGACGCGGGCCTCGTCTACGACCTCGTCGTCCAGGCCCACCAGCTCCCGGCCGCCGTCAAGGCCGCCGAGTCCCACCCGGACCTCACCTTCGTCCTCGACCACCTGGGCAAGCCCCCCATCGCCTCCGGCGCCCTCGAACCCTGGGCCACCGCCGTCCGCGCCCTCGCCGGCCGCCCCAACACCGTCTGCAAGCTCTCCGGCATGGTCACGGAGGCCGACCCCGCCTCCTGGACCGTCGACGACCTGCGCCCGTACGCCGCCACGGTCCTGGACGCCTTCGGCCCCGACCGCCTGATGTTCGGCTCGGACTGGCCGGTGTGCGTCCTGGCCGGGACGTACCGCGAAGTCTTCGACGCGGCAGCCGAGTTGACCGCCCCGGCCGACCGCACCGCCGTCTTCGAGACCACCGCCGCCCGCGTCTACGGCCTCTGAGCCGCCCCCGCCAGCCGGGTCGGCGGCAGGAACTCCCGTACGTACGTCCGCTCCCAGCACGCGCCCGTCTCCCGAAGCTCCCGCCAGGTGGTGTAGCGGTAGCGGAAGAGGCGGGCGCGGACGAAGCGCGGGGGCCGGCCGGGCGGGAACGGGGAGCGGCGCAGCAGCCGCAGGGTGTCCCGGTCGTTCTCCAGGAGGCGTTCCACCAAGCCGCCGAACCAGTCGCCGGCGTACGCGGGGGAGAGGGCGGCGAACCACATCAGCCAGTCCAGGCGGAGGTGGTAGGGCGCGAACTGGCGCGGCCAGCGCCGGGGATCGCCCGGCTTGCCCCTGAACTCGTACTCCCGCCAGTCCGATTCCTCGTGCGGCACGGCGTCCAGGGTGCCCTCGACCACCACCTCGTACCGGATCCGGCTGACGCTGCCGAACGCGCCGTAGGTGTTGACCAGATGGAGCGGGTCGAAGGAGCGGTTCATGACCTGGCGGCGGGAGACCATGTTCAGCACCGGGTGGTAGCTCAGGCAGAGCAGCAGCGCGGTCACGGCGAGGACGACCACCTCGTACCAGAGGGGGGTGGGCGGTGCGGCGGTGCGGTCCGTGGGCAGCCGGAGCGCGGACAGGGCGAGCACGATGGTGATCCAGTTCAGCCAGGAGAAGTTGCCGGAGACCACCAGCCACAGCTGGGTGAGGACCATCAGGGCCGCGGCTGCGGTCGCGATCGGCTGCGGGGTGAACAGCAGGACCGGGACCAGCAACTGGGTGACGTGGTTAGCGGCCACCTCCGCCTTGTGCACCGGCCCCGGCAGATGGTGGAAGAACCAGCTCAGCGGGCCCGGCATCGGCTGGGTCTCGTGGTGGTAGTGCAGGCAGGTCAGCTTCCGCCAGCAGGCGTCCCCGCGCATCTTGATCAGCCCCGCCCCGAACTCCACCCGGAACAGGATCCAGCGCAGCAGGAACAGGACGAGGACCGGCGGGGCCACCTCGTCGTTGCCCAGGAAGACGGCCAGGAAGCCGGTCTCCAGGAGCAGGGACTCCCAGCCGAACGCGTACCAGGTCTGGCCGACGTTGACGATCGAGAGGTACAGCGCCCAGGGGACCAGCCACAGCACCATCGCGGCCCACAGCGGGAGTTCGGAGTCCGCGCCCGCCAGCAGCGCCGTGGACACCGCGCAGCCCGCCCAGGCGCAGCCCGCGAAGAGACGGTCCGAGTAGCGCAGGTGGAACAGGCTCGGCGCCCGCCGGAAGGGGACGCGGGCCACGAACCGCGGGATCGGCAGCATCCCGCGCTCGCCCAGCAGGGCCCGGAACTGCAGCGCCGCCGTCAGGAACGCCACGAGGTACACGCCGGCCAGAGCCCGCTGGAAGACCAGCCGGCTCAGCCAGTACCCGGGGGCGGTGAACCAGTCCACGGCCGCGCGCTCCTCCCACTCTCCGGTGACAGGCCCCGTCCCGCAGGGGCCTGTCACCCTGTGTACCGCGCCTCCCCGCTTGCGTAACCCGAGCGAGTGAAGCAGACAATAAGGGATGAATTGCTCATAAGGGGTTCCCCTGGCATGGTGGCCCCATGGCTGACCGGGGAGCGAGCGCTCCGTCACTCCCGGACGACTGGCCCGCTCATCTGGACCACCCGATCCTGGCGCTCAACCACATGGGCACCTTCGACTGGGACCTCGACGCCGGCCTGTTCCACATGGACACCCAGGCGTACGAGGTGTTCGACCTGACCCCCGAGGAGTACGACGGCCGCCCCGAGTCCCTCGCCGTGCGGGTACCCCCGGCCGAGTCCAGCAGGCTGGACGCGGTGGTCTCCCGGGCCATCAAGGACGGCAGCGAGAACTACGGGACGTACTTCCGCATCCGGCGCCGCGACGGCACCCCGCGCTGGACCCACACCCAGGGCTACATCCGGCGCGACGAGACGGGCCGCCCGCGCCGGGTCGTCGGGATCGTCCGGGACGCCACCCAGGAACTGGAGGACAGCGAGGCCCGCAACCTGCGGGACGCCCAGGGACAGGCGCTGCGCCGGCAGACCGGCGTCGTCCAGGCGGTCACCGCCGCCCTCGCGCACGCCAGCAGTGTCCAGGAGGTCATCGACGTCCTCAAGGACACCCACGGCATCCCCAACCTGGGCGCCACCAGCCTGGTGATGGGCCTGGTCGAGGCCGGCCGGATCCGGCTGGTCGCCGAGGGGCCGGCCGGCAGCTTCGTGCCCGGCACCCGGATCACCCGGATAGACGAGCCGTACCCGATGGGCGAGGTGGTGCGGACCCTCAGCCCGTGCTTCATCGAGTCGCCGGAGGAGTTCGCCGACGGCTACCCGATACTGTGGCCGCACATCGTCGACCTGCACATCACCTCGGCCGCCTACCTGCCGCTGATCGCCCAGGCCCGCCCGATCGGCGCCATGGGCCTGCTCTACAACGACCGGCTCGGCTTCTCCACCGAGGAGCGCGCCGTCCTGGTCGCCCTCGGCAGCAGCATCGCCCAGAGCCTGCAGCGGGCCATGCTCTTCGAGCAGGAGAAGGACCTCGCCCAGGGCCTCCAGCAGGCCATGCTGCCGCGCACCATCCCCAGCGTGCCCGGCGCCGACGTCGCCGTCCGCTACCGCTCCGCCGCCGCCGGCGGCTCGCTGGGCCGGGACATCGGCGGCGACTGGTACGACCTCATCCCGCTCCCCGGCGGCCGGGTCGGCGCGGTCATCGGCGACGTCCAGGGCCACGACACGCACGCGGCGGCCGTCATGGGCCAGCTGCGCATCGTGCTGCGCGCCTACGCCGCCGAGGGCCACGCCCCGGCCACCGTGATGGCCCGCGCCTCCGTCTTCCTCGACGAACTCGACACCGACCGCTTCGCCACCTGCCTGTACGCCGAGGCCGACCTGGCCACCGGCGTCGTCCAGGTGGTCCGCGCCGGGCACATCGACCCGCTGGTGCGTGCCGCCGACGGCGGCTGCCGCCGGATGCCCGTCGAGGGCGGGCTGCCGCTCGGCCTGTCCGCCGAGTTCCAGAGCCTGGAGTACCCGGTCTCCACTCTGGAGCTCGACCCGGGCGAGACGCTGCTGCTGTGCACCGACGGGCTCGTCGAACAGCCCGGCAAGGACCTCGGGGACGGCATGCGGGCCCTGACCGGGCAGGTCACCGAGGGCCCGGAGGACGTGCGCGACCTCGCCGACCTGCTGATCGAGATCGCCGACGAGCGGGGCGGCGACGACGACGTGGCCCTGCTCCTGCTGCGCCGCCGCGGCTCCGACACCGCACAGACCGTCGGCCGCCTCCAGCAGCACGTGGCCTCCGGGGACCCCGAGGCGCTCGCCCTGGCCCGGCACATGGTCCGCGCCGCCGTCCGCGCCTGGGGCGCCGAGGACCGCGCCGACGAGATCGAGCTGGTCGCCGACGAACTGATCACCAACGCGCTGATGCACACCGAGGGCTCCGCGATCGTCACCCTCCGGGTCCTCGGCGGCAGCGACCGCCGGCTCCGCGTCGAGGTCGAGGACTCCTCCAGCGCCCTCCCGCGCCGCCGCGAGGCCGGCGAGGAAGGCGTCTCCGGCCGCGGCCTGCTGCTCGTCGACCAGCTCGCCGACGCATGGGGCGTGGAGGCCCGCGGCGGCGGCAAGGCGGTCTGGTGCGAGTTCCGCATGCCGGAGAAGCCGGACGGGACCTGATTCCCTACGGTTGGGCAGCGCCCCGTCAAGGGGCGCGGGGAACTGCGCGATCAGCCCCCACGCAGCCACAGCCGCAAGACGACCCGACGCGGCACTTCCGGCGGAGCGCACGCGCAGCGGATGGCACTCTGGACGCATGCCCGAACTGCCCGAGGTCGAAGCGCTCAGGGACTTCCTGACCGAGCACCTGGTCGGCCGCCAGGTCGTCCGCGTGCTGCCGGTCGCCATCAGCGTCCTGAAGACCTACGACCCTCCGGTGACCGCCTTCGAGGGCAGCGAGGTCGTCGCCGTGCACCGGCACGGCAAGTTCCTGGACATCGAGGGGGACCGCGGACTGCGGTTCGTGACCCACCTGGCCCGTGCGGGCTGGCTCCAGTGGAAGGACCGGCTGCCGGACGGGCTGCCCCGCCCCGGGAAGGGCCCGCTGGCGCTGCGGGCGGCCCTGGAGACCGGCGCGGGCTTCGACCTCACCGAGGCCGGCACCCAGAAGAAGCTGGCGGTGTACGTCGTCCGCGACCCGCAGGACGTCCCCGGTATCGCCCGGCTCGGCCCCGACCCGCTCGCCGCGGACTTCGACGAGGCCCGCCTGGCGGCCCTGCTGGCCGACGAGCGACGGCAGCTCAAGGGCGCCCTGCGCGACCAGAGCCTGATCGCCGGGGTGGGCAACGCCTACAGCGACGAGATCCTGCACGCGGCGAGGATGTCCCCGTTCAAGCTGGCCGCGTCCCTGACACCCGAGGAGACGCACCGGCTGTACGAGGCGCTGCGCACCACCCTCACCGAGGCGGTGGAGCGCTCCCACGGCCTGGCGGCGGGGCGGCTCAAGGCCGAGAAGAAGAGCGGGCTGCGGGTCCACGGCCGGACCGGCGAGCCCTGCCCGGTCTGCGGCGACACCATCCGCGAGGTCTCCTTCAGCGACTCCTCGCTGCAGTACTGCCCGACCTGCCAGACCGGCGGCAAGCCGCTCGCGGACCGCCGCATGTCACGGCTGCTCAGGTAGCCCGTTCGCACACCCGTGCTCACTTGGGGTCCAGGGTCACCAGGCGCTGCCCGTCCGCGTTGCGCACCTCGTAGCGGTCGATCTCGTCCGGGTGCATCGAGGAGCCGCCCGTCATGGTGCTCACCCGGCCGTCGTGGTCGCGCTCCGCCCAGGTGGTCACGATCTGCTCGGAGCCGTCGTCGCCGACCGCGATCAGGCGGCAGGAGCGCGGCCCGTCCGGGTCCTTCACCTGCAGCTCGATCGTGCTGCCGGAGTCCGTGTCCTCCGACTTCACCTGCGCCCAGATGCCGGACTGCGCGTCGGTGGCCGCGGTGACCTGCACGGACGGGGCCGCGTCGTGGCCGACGTAGGTCGCGATGCCGGGGCCGGCGACCGCGAACACCACCGAGGCGGCCAGGCCGTACAGCAGCTTGCGGCGCTTGGCCCGGTGCCGGGTCGCGACCTCGGCGAGCAGCCGGTCGAGCAGCCGGGGCCCGGGCTGGGCCATGGGGTGCACGAAGCGCGGCGTGGCCCGGCGGTACAGCATCAACTGCCGTGCCGCGGGGCCGAACTCGGTCACGTGTGCCGTACAGCTCGGGCACTCCATGAGATGGTCCTCGAAGCGGAAGGCCTCCGCCTCGTCCAGCACGCCGAGCGCGTACGCGCCGACGTCGCGATGCCTTTCCAGGGACCTCATGCCGAATCCTCGTGCCGATGGGTGCGGGTGGGGGTTACTCGTTGTTCCTTGCTCCCACCCGTACGCAGTCGGCAGCCGTTTCACTCAAGCCACGTACAGAATCGTAATCAACGGATTCGGAGCGGCCGGGCCCGCGGATTGGTCCTGAATCAAAAAAGATGGATCGCGAGGTGTCCGAGGGGCAGACCGAGCCGCCAGGCGGGGGTCCACACCTTGGGTCCGTCGTCCTCGCCGAACACCGAACCGCCGCCCGGCACCGCGTCCAGGTCGGGCGCGAGCAGCTCGGTCTCCTCCAGCCAGCGCCAGGCGGCCGTGGCCAGATCCAGGTCCGGTGACGGCCCGCCCGACTGGGCCGTCTCGGCCGTCACCACAGCCATACGTTCACCGACCCAGTCCTGCCAGGCCTGGTCGTACGCCGTCAGCGAAAGCCAGTTCTCCAACTGGGAGACGACCCGGATGCCCGACAGTTCGCCGTCCGTGTCGGAGAGGAAGATGGTCAGCGCCAGCGCGTCGCGGCCGGCCCGGAACTCGAAGGACGTCGGTGGCATGAGATCGCCGGTGCGCAGCAGCTCGTCGGCGATGTACTCGGCGTACAACCAGGCCATCGGGACCGCCAGTTCCCCGCTTCCGGCCCCGTCCGTGCTCTCTTGACCTCTGTGCAGCATCCCGTCCTGCCTTCCTCCGGTGCGCGCGTGGCCCCGACCCCGGGTCCGTCCCTCTCCCGGTGCGGAACACGGATGAAGACAGCTGATTGCTCAAACACGGTCCTCAGCAAGGCGCTTTACCGAGGTTTGACCTGGCTCACGGTTTCATCGCAGGTCGGGTGCATAACCGGGCAGAACTCGGCGCAGGGCGCGCAGCGCGTAGTACGCCCGCGATTTCACGGTACCGGGTGGAATACCCAGGGTCTCGGCGGCCTCCGCCACACTCGCCCCTTGGAAATACACCAGCACCAGGACTTCACGGTGTTCGGGGGTGAGAGTCTTCACAGCCTCCCGGACGTCGAGCGTCGCGGCGGCGCGTTCGGCGTGGTCGCCGGCGGCCCGGGTGTTCTCCAGGACGGCGTCGTGCACCTCGGCGGGCCGCGCCTGCCGGGCCCGGCGCGCGTCGATGGCGAGCCGCCGGCCGACCGTCAGCAGCCATGGCAGCACGGAGTCGAAGTCGTCGGCGCGCAGCGCCTCGGGATGCTGCCAGGCACGTACGAGGGTCTCCTGGACGAGGTCCTCGGCCCGCTGCCGGTCGCCGTCGCTGAGCCGGAGCAGCAGCGCGAAGAGCGGTCGCCCGTGCGCGCGCTGGAGCGCGACGAGCTCGTGCTCGGCGGTCGTCGTCCCGTGGGGAAGGGTGGTTCCGGCCGTCATGGCCGTATGGCATCGCAGGGCCGGGCCGGGGGACAGGGGGCGTACCGGGATGTGCGGCGGACGGTCGATCGCGTCGGCGAACGGTGCGACGAACGGTTCCTCATCCCCCGTACCCGACCCGGATGGGTCAATCGGGGCGCCTGAGTTGTTTGCGGTCGCCTCCACCTTCGTACCCATTGATCTGTAAATCGGACAAGGCTTGCGACTCTGGGGTGCTCCTGATGATCAATCGCAGACGCCAGGCGGCCCTGGCCCTGACCGCCCTGCTCGCCGCCGCTGCCGCCTGTCAGAACCACGTGCGGGAGGAGAGCGCCGCCCCGCCCCCGCAACCGGCACCGGCCGTGCCCGCCACCGGCTTCACCCTCGTCGCCTCCGGTGACGTCATGCCGCAGAAGTCCGCGCTCGACCACGCGAACTTCGACGCGGGCGGTACCGGCTACGACTTCCGGCCGATGCTCGTCGGCGTCCAACCCGTCGTCTCCCGCGCCGACCTGGCGCTCTGTCACCTGGCGACCGTCACCGCCGCGGACGGCGCCCACGCCGGCCTCACCTCCCCGCCACAGCTCGCCGAGGCCCTCGCCGCCACCGGCTACGACGGCTGCTCCACCGCCTCCGACCGCGCCCTCGACGACGGCGCCGCGGGCATCCAGCGCACCCTCGACGCCCTGGACCGGGTGGGCCTCAAGCACTCCGGGACCGCCCGCACCCAGTCGGAGGCGGGCACCCTCAGCCTGATGACCGCGGGCCGCGCCCGGGTGGCCCAGCTCTCCTACACCTACGACGTCAACGGCAACTCCCTGCCGCCCGGCCAGCCCTGGGCGGTCGGCCTCCTCGACGAGAACCGCATCCTCGCCGACGCCCGCGCCGCCCGGCAGGCCGGCGCCGACGTGGTCGTGGTCTCCGTGCACTGGGGCACCGAGGGCACGGACGCCCCCGACCAGCAGCAGCTCACCCTCGCCAAACGGCTCACCGAGGCGCGCACCGCCGGCCGCCCCGACATCGACCTGATCCTCGGCACCCACGCGCACATCCCGCAGGCGTACGAGAAGGTCAACGGCACCTGGGTGGTCTACGGGCTCGGCGACCAGCTGGCCGGCGAGATGTACAACAGCCAGGGCCGGCAGGACCCGCGCGGCAACCAGTCCACCCTCGCCCGCTTCACCTTCACCCCGCCCACTGCCCCGGGCGGGCGCTGGGAGGTCGCCAAGGCCGAGTTCGTCCCCCAGCTCTACGACGTCGACGCCGGCCGGGTCGTCGACCTCAACGCGGCCATCGACCAGGGCGCCGACTTCACCGCCGCCCGGGACGCCATCCGGGACGTCGTGCTCAGCCGCGGCGCCGCGAAGGACGGGCTGACCATGGGGGAGTAGCCCGTGCGGCCGTCACTCCACGTCGACGTGGTCGAAGGTCGCCAGCAGCTGCTTCAGCACCCGTACGCACGCCGTGATCTCGGCGTCGGTCAGGTCGCCGCCGACCTGCCGGTTCAGGGCGTGCTCGCGGGCCAGGACCGCGGTGACGGTCGCCCGCCCCTCCGCCGTGAGCCGGATCAGGGAGGACCGCTGGTGCGCCGGGTTGGGGGTCATCTCGGCCCAGCCGCGCGCCACCGCGTCGTTCACCATGCGCTGCACGAACTGCCGGCTCAGCGCCATGATCCGGCCCATCTGGGGCACCGTCATGGGCTCGTACCGGCGCAGCAGGTCCAGCACCGAGCGCACCCCGACCGAGGCCCCCTCGATCTGCTCGCCCTGCTCGATCTTGCGGAAGGCGCGCCGGTAGAGCGGTCCGATCAGATCGAACACCTCGGTGATGCGCTCGCCCAGCTCGTCGGGGGCGAGGGGCTTGTCGATGTCGTTCACCCGGCCATCATGCACCCCGATCAACATGACAACTCGGTTGTCAAAACTCCACGAAGATGACACCTTGGTTGTCATGAATGGTGCTGCGGACATCCGCTTCTTCCCGTCCTCCGACGGCGATCTCGCCCACCTCGACACCGGCTCCGGCGACCCGGTGGTCCTGCTCCACGCCGGGTACGTCGACCACCGCTTCTGGTACCGGCAGATCCCGGCGCTGGTGGCCGCCGGGTACCGGGTGATCGCGCCGGACGTACGCGGCCACGGCTTCTCCGCCCACGCGAGCGAGCCGTTCCGCTGGGCCGACGACCTCGCCGCACTCCTGCGCCACCTCGACGCGGGGCCCGCCGTGCTCGTCGGCCTGTCCATGGGCGGGGTGATCGCCACCGACACCGTGCTGGAACATCCCGAGCTGGTCCGGGCGGTGGTCACCTGCGGTGCCGCCACCGGCGACTTCCGGTACGCGGACCCCTGGCACACCGAGCTCCGGGCCGAGTACGCCCGCACCCTGGGCGCCGGCGACATCGAGGGGTGGCTCGACGCCTTCGTGAAGGTCGTGGCGGGCGAGCACCGCACCCCCGACGCCGTCGACCCGGAGATCCCGCGCCGGCTGCGCGAGCTGGCCCTGCACACGATCTCCCAGCACACGCCCGACGAGCCCGACCGGCTGGTGCGCGTGACCGACTCCTGGCCCCGGCTGCCCGAGATCGGCGTACCGGTCCTCGCGATCAACGGCGGCCTGGAACCCGCCGACCTCCTCGCCGCCACCGACCGCCTGGCCCGCGAGGTGCCGAACGGCCGCGCCGAGATCGTCGAAGGCGTCGGGCACTACCCGAACCTGGAGAAGCCGGAGGAGTTCAACGCCCTCCTGCTCGGCTTCCTCCGCGGCCTCCCGGCGAGCCCGTCGCCCTCCGCCGGGCTTCGCCGGCGCCCCGTGCGGGGCGCGGGGAACGGCGCGACCGGCCACGATGGTGCCGCGGTCGGCTGACGGCAGGTCGCGGGACTTCCAGCGGAGCGTTCAACGCCCAGCCAGCCGCGACCTCTTGTACGAGTAGCCGAAGTAGATCACGCACCCGATCACGAACCAGACCGCGAACCGCACCCAGGTCTCCCACTTCAGGAACGTGATCAGCCAGATCGAGAAGACGACACCCAGCGCCGGCACGAACGGCATCCAGGGCGTACGGAAGGTGCGCGGCAGCTCCGGCTGCCGGTAGCGCAGCACGATCACCGCCGTGCACACCACCACGAACGCCAGCAGGATGCCGATGTTGGTGAGTTCGGCCGCCTCGCCGATCGGTACGAACCCGGCGAGCAGCGCCGAGGCCACTCCCACGATCCAGGTCACCCGGGTCGGCACGTGCCGTGTCGGGTGCGTCTTCGCGAACCAGCCCGGCAGCAGCCCGTCCCGGGACATCGAGAACCACACCCGGGTCACGCCCAGCATGAACGTGAACATGACGGTCAGGATGCCGATGATCGCGCCCACCGCGATCACGTCCGCGAGACCGCTCAGCCCCACCGACTTGAACGCCGTCGAGAAGCCGCTCTCCGGGTCGATCTCCTTGTAGTTCTGCATGCCCGTCAGGACCAGACAGGCCGCCACGTACAGCACCATCGAGATCGCCAGCGAGTAGATGATCGCCTTCGGCATGTGCCGCTGGGCGTCCTTCGACTCCTCGGCCGCCGTCGACATCGCGTCGTACCCGAAGACGGCGAAGAACACGGTCGCCGCCCCGGTGAACGCGCCGCTGATGCCGAACGGGAAGAAGGGGTGGTAGTTCGACGTGTTGATGTGGAACACGCCGACGGCGATCACCAGCAGCACCACCAGCACCTTGAGTACCACCACGATCGTCTCGAAGCGCGCGGCGCTGCGGATGCCGAGGTTGAGCAGGTAGGCGATGAGGAGACAGAGCAGGGCGGCGAACAGGTCGACCCGGTGGCCGTCGCCCGTGCCGGGCGCGCCGAGCATCCAGTGCGGCAGGTTCGCGCCCATCTCCTCGACCAGGAAACTGAAGTACCCCGAGATGCCGATCGCGACCACCGCCACGATCGCCGTGTACTCAAGGAGCAGGTCCCAGCCGATGAACCAGCCCGCGAACTCGCCGAGCACCGCGTAGCCGTACGTGTACGCCGACCCCGCCTTCGGGATCAGCCCGGCGAACTCGGCGTAGGACAGCGCGGCGCAGGCGCTCGCCACCCCGGCGATGAGGAACGAGACCAGGACGGCGGGACCGGCCGTCTCGTTGGCGACCGTGCCGGCGAGGGTGAAGATGCCCGCGCCGATGATGCCGCCCACGCCGATCGCGGTCAGCTGCACCAGCCCGAGCGATCTGTCGAGCCGGGCGCCCTCGGTGACCTCCGTCTCCTCGATGTGTTCGATGGGTTTGCGACGGAGAATTCCTTCACCCATACGGAGCTTGGCCATGTGCCTCACCTCTTCGCCGATCGCGAACGGCTGACGGCCGATCATGATGGCCCAGAGGCGTCAGGGACGGAAGACGCCACGCACGGTCTCGGCCCAGCCCGGCGTCCAGCTGCGGGCGGCGGTGCGCGGCGGGCGGGCCCCGGCGAGATGCGCGCGCAGGGCGGTGAGCGCCGGGTGCGGGTTGGCGGCGGCCCAGAGCAGGGAGTGCGGGTAGAGCGGGGTCGGGTCGAGCAACGGGATCCGGCGCAGGCCGTGGCCGTCCGGCCAGACCAGCCCGGTCCGCTCGCTGACGAGGGTCGCCAGGCTGCCGGAGCCCGCGAGCGCGTCCTGCAGAGCCCCGGAGAAGTTGGGGCCCGAGGAGTCGATGGCGAGCCCGAACTCGGCGGCGAGCGAGGCGTAGTACGCGGCCCACTCGGTGCCCTCCACGATCCCCGGGATCCAGATCCGGTGCCCGGCCAGCTCGCCGGGCGTCACCGAGGTCCGCCCGGCCAGGACGTGCCCGGGGCCGGTGAGCAGCTGGACCGGCTCGTCGTACACCCGGGCGGCCTCGATGCCCCGCGGCAGCGGCCGGCCGGGCATGGCGACCGCCCGGAAGGACGCGTCGACCGCACCGGAGCGCAGCGCGGTCAGCGCCGACTCCACGTCGAAGAGGGTGACGACGTCCAGGGCGAGCTCCGGGTGCGCCTCGTGGAAACCGCGCAGCAGCGCCGCCGGCGCGAGCCGGGCGCCGACCACGTCGACCCGCAGCGGGCGCCCGCCCCGCCGTACCGAGGCGGCGGCCCGCTCCTCGGCCAGCAGCAGCTCGCGCGCGTACGGCAGGAAGGCCCGCCCGTCCACGGTCGGCTCGGCGCCCCGGGCGGTCCGGGTGAACAGCCGGACCCCCAGCTCCCGCTCCAGCGCCGCGATCCGCTTGGACACCGCCTGCTGGGTGACCCCCAGCACCGCCGCGGCCTCCTGGAACTGCCCGTAGTCGGCCACGGTGACGAAGGTGCGCACGGCGGTGAGGTCCACGTCCTCACCGTACAACCGGTGGTTGTGGCAGTCGCCCCGGGAGTTGTTTGATTCGGCGGCCACCTGCGCGTTTTCATGTCCCGGGTCAACGGGAGGTTGTGCATGGGGCGGCGGTTCGGATGGCTGTGGGCCGCGTACTCGGTGAGTGCGCTCGGCACCTGGCTCGCCTTCGACGTGTTCTCGGTGATCGCCGTCATCGCGCTGCACGCCGGGCCGGCCGAGGTGGCGCTGCTCGCCGCGACCGGGCCCGCCGTGGGCGCGGTCGCGGCGCTGCCGCTCGGGCCGTGGGTGGAGTTCCGGCGCAAGCGGCCGGTGATGATGGCGATGGACCTGGTCAGGTTCGCCGCGCTGCTCACCGTCCCCGCCGCGTACGCCCTCGGCGCCCTCGGTCTCGGGCAGCTGCTGCTGGTCTCGATGATCGTCGCGGCGGCCGACATCACCTTCAACGCGGCCTCCGGCGCCTTCCTGAAGTCCCTCGTCCCGGCCGACGGGCTGCTCACCGCGAACGCCCGGTTCGAGTCCACCAACTGGACCGCGCTGGTCCTCGGCCCGCCCCTCGGCGGTGCCGCGATCGGCCTGTTCGGGCCGGTGACGACCGTCGCGGCGAACGCGGTCAGCTTCCTGCTGTCGGCCCTCGGCATCCGGGCCGTCGGCGGCGGCGAACCCCCGCCCGCACGCCGGGACGCACAGCGCCTGCGCGCCACCGACCTGCTCGACGGCTGGCGGTTCATCCTCGGCAGCCCGGCCCTGCGGCCCCTCTTCTTCAACAGCCTCGCGGGCAACGCCCTGATCATGGTCGCCGCACCGCCGCTGGCCGTCCTCATGCTCGGCCGGCTCGGCTTCACCCCCTGGCAGTACGGCCTCGCCTTCGCCGTGCCCTGCCTGGGCGGTCTCCTCGGCGCCCGGCTGGCCCGGCCGCTGGTCGCCAGACACGGCCAGTGGCGGGTGCTGCGCACCGCGAGCGCCCTGCGCGCCGTCTGGCCCCTCGGGCTGGCCTTCGTCGGACCCGGGCTGCCCGGACTGCTCCTGGTGATGGTCCTGGAGTTCGGCGTGATCACCTGCTCGGCCGTCTACAGCCCGGTGTACGCCACCCGCCGCCTGGAACACACCCCGGACGACCGGGTCGCCCGCACCCTGTCCGCCTGGTCGGTCACCGGCAAGGCCACCACGGCCGCCATGACCGCCCTGTGGGGCCTGCTGGCGAGCCTCACCGGCCCGCGCACCGCGATCGCCCTCGCCGGGATCCTGCTCCTGGCGACGCCGCTGCTGCTCCTGCGGGAGACCGCTACGGCACGACCGTCACCGGCCACCGTCCCGCCTTCACCAGACGGATCGCGACCGAGCCGATGAACCGGTGGCCGGCCTGCTCGGAGGCGCCCACCACGACCGCGTCGGCCTTCAGCTCGTCGGCCGCCTTCACCATCCCGTTGAAGGCGTCCCCGCGGAAGGTGTGGAACTCCCAGCGCACCTCGAATATCCCCTTGAGCCGCTCGGCAGCCTCCCGGATCTGCGCGACCAGCTCCTCCGCGATCTCGTCCGTGGTCTCCGCCACCGGCGCCCCGAGCGCCGCGCCGGCCGCCAGGACCGGCTGGACGTACACGACGGCCAGCAGCGCGTGCTGCCGCCGGGCCAGACCGGCGGCGTAGGAGGTCGCGCGCCACGAGGAGTCCGAGCCGTCCATACCGACCACGATGACCTTGGGGCCGTCCGTGCCCCGCTCGAACTGGTGTTGTTCCGCCACGATCCGAGGCTATCGGAATCCACAGGTCCGGTCAGTGCCCGGGGCCTCCCGCCGGGTCGGCCGTGCGCTGTTCGGGTGCGGGCCGGTGGGGGCTGGTCGCGCAGTTCCCCGCGCCCCTGAAGGGGCGCCGTGCAACCCCCTGCCTTCAGGGGCGCGGGGAACTGCGCGAGCAACCACCCACGGCCCGCACCCGCTCGACGGGCGAGCCCGCCGCCCCCTTCCTACAGTCGGAGACATGAGTGCCGCCGTGGAGCCCGCCACGGGCAAGGAGCCGGCGGGCCCGATACGCCCGCCCCACGACGGGCGGCTGACCTGGGTTCCGGAGGCCTTCGGGACCTTCTTCGGTGCCCTCGCCCTGCTGTGCGCCCTGCTCTCCTTCATCGCCCCGCTGCGCCTGCTGCTCCGCCCCGTCGTGCACTTCGTGGACGCCGTCGTGGTGCCGGTCAGCCCCAACCTGGCGTACGCGGTCTTCCTGTTCCTGCTCGGCGGCGCCACCGCCGCCCGCAAGAAGGTCGCCTGGTGGCTGGTGGTGATCTACCTCGGCCTGCTGGTGCTGGCCGACGTCCTGACCGTCGCCTTCCGCTTCGACTGGTACTCGTTCAGCTCACTGCTGGTCTGCGGACTCGCCCTGGCCCTGCTGATCGTGGCCCGCCGCGAGTTCTACGCCGCCTCCCGCAGAGCCGCGGTACGCCGGGCCCTAGCCGTCCTGCTGATCGGCCTGCTGGTCGCGATCCTGGCCGGCTGGGGCCTGGTCTCGCTCTTCCCCGGCTCGCTCCCGCACGGCCAGCACCTGGCCTGGGCCGCCGACCGGGTCTGCGGCGGCCTGGTCTCCGGCGGCAGCTACGGCGGTCGCCCGCCCCGCTTCGTCGCCTTCCTGCTCGGCCTGTTCGGCGCCCTCGCCCTGCTCAACGCCGCCGCCACCCTGTTCCGTTCGCAGCGTCTGGAAGCGGCCCTGCACGGCGACGAGGAGGCCCGCATCCGCGCCCTCCTCAAGGCCTACGGCGACCGGGACTCCCTCGGCTACTTCGCCACCCGCCGCGACAAGGCCGTGGTCTTCTCGCCCAGCGGCAAGGCCGCCGTCACCTACCGGGTCGAGGCCGGCGTCTGCCTGGCCAGCGGCGACCCCGTCGGCGACCCCGAGGCCTGGCCGCACGCCATCGCCGCCTGGCTGGACGCGGCCCGCCGGCACGCCTGGGTGCCCGCGGTGATGGGCGCCTCCGAGGACGGCGCCAGGGCCTACGTCCGGGCCGGCCTCGGCGCCCTGCAACTCGGCGACGAGGCGATCCTGCACGTCGCCGACTTCGACCTGGGCGGTCGCGAGATGCGGGTCACCCGGCAGGCCGTCAACCGGGTCCGGCGCACCGGCGCCACCTGCCGTGTCCACCGCCACGCCGACCTCACCGAGACGGAGATGGAGGAGGCCGTCGACAAGGCCGACGCCTGGCGCGACACCGAGACCGAGCGCGGCTTCTCCATGGCCCTGGACCGGCTCGGCGACCCCGCCGACGGCGACTGCCTGCTCGTCGAGGCCATGGCCGAGGACGGCCGGCTGCTCGCCCTGCTCTCCTTCGTGCCCTGGGGCGGCGACGGCATCTCCCTCGACCTGATGCGCCGTGACCGCACCGCCCCCAACGGGGTCATGGAGTTCATGGTCGCCGACCTGTGCGCCGCCGCCCCCCGGCTGGGCGTGCACCGCATCTCGCTGAACTTCGCCGTCTTCCGCTCGGTCTTCGAGGAAGGCGCCCGCATCGGCGCCGGACCGGTGCTGCGGCTGTGGCGCCGGCTGCTGCTGTTCTTCTCCCGCTGGTGGCAGCTGGAGGCCCTGTACCGCTCCAACGCCAAGTACCGCCCCGAGTGGTACCCGCGCTTCCTCTGCTACGGCGACGCCGGCTCCCTCGCCCGGATCGGCCTCGCCTCCGGAATCGCCGAAGGCTTCGTCTCCGTACCGTCCCTGCGCAAACTCTGGGGAAAGGGGCACCCGCAGACCGGACCGCCGCCCGCCGAGGCACCGCGGTCCGCGCCGGTGCCCGGTGTCGACGGAGGGGACGGAACCGGGCCCGGCGCACCGGACGCCGGCCTGCCGGACCAGTTCCGGGTCCGGCGCCGCAAGCTGGACCGGCTGCGGGCGGCGGGCGTCGACCCCTACCCGGTGGCCACCGGCCCACCGCCCCGCGCCCTCACCGGCGTCCGCGACGGCGAGACGGCGACCGTCGCCGGGCGGATCATGCTGGTCCGCGACTTCGGCGGCATCGTCTTCGTGACGCTGCGCGACTGGTCCGGCGACCGGCAACTCGCCCTCACCCGCGAAGGGTCGGGCCCCGCCCTCGACCGGTTCACCGCCGACACCGACATCGGCGACCAGATCACCGCCACCGGCCGTCTGGGCGTCAGCGACCGGGGCGAACCGACCCTCTTCGTCACCGGCTGGCAGCTCACCGCCAAGTGCCTGCGCCCGCTGCCCGACAAACACCGAGGCCTCGCCGACCCCGAGGCCCGGGTCCGCCGCCGCTACCTCGACCTCGCCACGGGACCCGCCGCCCGGGACGTGGTCCGCGCCCGCTCCGCCGCCGTACAGGCGCTGCGCCAGGGCCTCCTGGACCGTGGCTACCTGGAGGTCGAGACCCCGATCCTCCAGCAGATCCACGGCGGCGCCAACGCCCGCCCCTTCACCACCCACAGCAACGCCTACGACCTCGACCTCCACCTGCGCATCGCGCCCGAGCTGTACCTCAAACGGCTCTGCGTCGGCGGCCTGGAGAAAGTCTTCGAACTCGGCCGCACCTTCCGCAACGAAGGCGTCTCCCACAAGCACAACCCCGAGTTCACGATGCTGGAGGCCTACCAGGCGTACGCCGACTACGACGTGATGCTCGACCTCGCCCGCGAACTGGTCCAGGGCGCCGCGACCGCCGCCCTCGGCGCCCCGGTGGCCCGCAAGGACGGAGCGGAGTACGACATCTCGGGAACCTGGCCGGTGAAGACCGTGTACGGGGCGATCTCCGAGGTGCTGGGGGAGGAGATCGGCCCCGGCACCGAACTGCTCCGGCTGCACCGGCACTGCGACCGCCTCGGGGTGCCGTACACCGCCGACGACGGACCCGGCGACGTGGTCCTCGAAATGTACGAGCGACTGGTGGAGGAACGCACCGAGCTGCCCACCTTCTACAAGGACTTCCCGACCGACGTCTCCCCGCTCACCCGGCAGCACCGCACCGACCCCCGGCTTGCCGAGCGCTGGGACCTGGTCGCGTTCGGCACCGAACTCGGCACCGCCTACTCCGAACTGACCGACCCCCTCGAACAGCGCCGCCGGCTCACCGCCCAGTCGCTGCTCGCGGCCGGCGGCGACCCCGAGGCGATGGAACTCGACGAGGACTTCCTCGACGCCCTCGAATACGCGATGCCGCCCACCGGCGGGCTCGGCCTCGGCGTCGACCGGCTGGTCATGTTCCTCACCGGCCTCACCATCCGCGAGACCCTCCCCTTCCCGCTGGTCCGCCGCCACTGACGTTTTTTAGGCCTTTTCTTACCCAAACCTCCCCCTGCTGGTCCGTGCGGGTGCTTTCCCACCGCCGCACCGGTGTTGATGTGCTGCGCCGGACTCCTGCCGGGCGACTGATGACTCATGCAGAAGGATCAGTTGTTCACCCGACGCCGGCTGCTGCTCGCCGGCGGCGCCGCTCTGGGAGCCGCGGGCACCGCGGGCATCGTGCTGGCGAGCAGCGCCGAGGAGGCGGGCGGCGGGGCCGTCCCGGCCGCGGGACCGCAGGCCCGCCCGGCGCTCAAGTCCTCCGCCTTCCGGCTCCAGCCGCTCACCGGATACGGCCCGCCGCGCACCGCGCCGCGCAAGCTCAAGGTCCGCAAGGAACCCATCACGGAGATCTCCCGCAGCGGCAGACGCATGATGCTCACCTTCGACGACGGCCCCAACCCGAACTACACCCCGCACATCCTGGACACCCTCGCCAAGTACGACGTGCGGGCGATGTTCTTCCTGTGCGGCGAGTGCATCGTCGTCAACCGGGAACTGGTCGCGCGGATGGCCGAGGCGGGCCACGTCGTGGGCAACCACACCTGGACGCATCCGCTGTTGACCACCCTGAACCGCCGTGAGATCCGCGACGAGATGACGAGCACCAGCGACGCCATCGAGGACACCTACGGCGAACGCCCGCAGTGGTTCCGCGCCCCCTACGGCGCCTGGAACCGGGCGGCCTTCCAACTCGGCGCCGAGATGGGCATGGAGCCGATGGCCTGGACCGTCGACAGCACCGACTGGACCGAACCGGGCACCCGCACCATCGTCGACACGATCGAGAACGGCTCCGCCCCCGGCGTCGTCGTCCTCTCCCACGACGCCGGGGGCGACCGCTCGCAGAGTGTCCAGGCCCTGCGCGAGTACCTGCCCTACCTGCTGGACAACGGCTACCGCCTGACCGTGCCGCGCCGCCGGACCTGAACGGGACCGCGCCCGCCCGGTGGTGGCCTCAACGGGCCTCGACCAGGCGGGCGAAGACCACGACGTTCCCGTCGTAGCCGTTCTGCTTCGAGAAACCGCCGCCGCAGGTGATGACCCGCAACTCCGGTGTGCCCTTGGAACCGTAGACCCGGTCGCCCGGGAAGCCGGCCTTCGCGAAGACCTCGATTCCGTAGATCTCGAACACGGCCGTCCGGCCGTCCTGGCGGTCGACCTCGATCCGGTTTCCCTTCTTCAGGGAACCGAGCCCGTAGAAGACCGCCGGGCCCTTCGTGTTGTCGACGTGGCCCACGACGACGGCCGTGCCCTTCTCGCCGGGCGAGACGCCCCCGCTGAACCAGCCGGCCAGATTCGGGTCGTCCGGCGGCGGCGCCGCGATCCAGCCGTCCGTGTCCAGACCCACCGGCATCACCGGCGCGTCGACCCGGATCGCCGGGATCCTGATCCGGTCCGCCGTGGCGAACGGCAGGGCGGCCGGCGCCGTGGCGAAGGTGCCCGGAACCGTGGTACGGCTGTCCGGGGCGGCGGCCGAGGCCGGCTGCGGCGGACCGGTGTCGAACTCTCCCGAACCGTTCCGGATAAGTGCCAGACCGGTCAGCAGAACGAGCGCTATCACGCCCCAGGGGGCACGCTTCCGCCGCCGCTCCTCCTCTTCGGCCACCTCGGAAAGTCCGGACGCAGACATTCGCCATCCCCTCTCGACGCGGTCGCCTTCGGGTCCGTATCGGGCATGGGAAAAAGCTAAGTCCCCCGCGCGCGTGCGGCGACGGGGCGACGGGCGAACGGGTGGCCCGCGCGTATGCGGGTGCGCCATCCGAGTTGCCGTTCCCAGGATTTTTCTGACGGTCCGTGACCTGCGGCAATATCCGATTGTGTGCTTTTCGCGCGGCGTGTCCCCTCACCAGGACGGACCATTCTCGAAATGCGGGCGTGTTCCGCGCATCTGAGGGTCTATTCGGGAGGTGCTTTCTCGCCGATCCACCGGGGACCGTTCCCGGGGCGCCTTCCGCGGAGGAAGAGATGCGAAACTCACGTGCGCTGGCGGCCGCGTGCACCGTGGTCGCCGTTCTCGGCGCCGCCGCCCCCATGGCCGTCGCCGACGGACTGGGCAACCCCGGCGGCCCGCCCAACACCCAGGCCCCGGTCGTCGGTGGGACGGGCGTCGCCCCCGGGACCGGAGTCGGCGGTGTCGGTGGAGTCGGTGGAGTCGGTGGAGTCGGTGGTGTCGGCGGGGTCGCGGGTGTCGGCGGTGTCGGCGGAGTCGCCGGTGTCGGAGTGGTCCCCGGCGTCGTGGTCCCCGGATACGCGGTGGGCGGGATCGGCGACGGGCGTTTCAACGGCGGCTACCGAGGCCGGGGCGACGAGGGGCGCTTCGACGACTTCGGCGGCCGGGGCGACGACTTCGGCGACCGGGGGGACGGGGGCCGCGACATCAACGTCCAGCCCCGGTCGATCGCCACCGGCCAACGGCTCACCGTCACCGTCAACAACTGCCGCAGCGGCTCCATGACCTCCCGCGCCTTCCGTACGACATCGCTGTTCCCGTTCGGCGGGGACATGGCCCGCGGTGTCGCCACCATCGAGCGCAACGCCAGCCCCGGCCCGTACGACCTGACCGTGCGCTGCGACGGACGCACCCTGGTCCGGCGGGACGCGTTCTTCGTACTCGGCGGGGTGCACGGCGGGCTCGGCGGCAGCGTCTCCAGCGGGGCCACCCCGGCGGACATGGCGATCGGCGGCGGCCTGGTGGGCGCGGCCGTGCTCGCCGGCTGCGGGTTCTGGCTGCGCCGCCGGAGCGAGAAGCGCTTCTGAGCCGGCGGGCTCGTGTCCCGGTCCCGCGGCGGACCGGGACGCCGGCCGGGCCGACCGCACCGTGCTCAGGTGCCTTCCTCGCCGGCGTGCCTGCGCGAGCGCCGGTACGCCGTACCGACCGACCCCACGACGAGCGCCGCGCCGAGGCCGATCTCCTGGAGGTCGAACCCGTCGATGCTGCCGCCCTCACCGGCCTGGACACCCCGTCCGGGCGGCAGGGGCTGCGGGTTGAGCCCCACACCGCTGCCGGAACCGTCGCCGACCGTACGGCCGTCGGCACCGGCACCGGCACCGGCGTCCGCACGACTGTCGCTGCCGCCGGAGGTGTCGCCGTCGCTACGCGTGTCCGTGCCGCCGTCGGTACGGCCGCCGGTCTGTGTGTCGGTGCGTCCGTCAGCCGCGGTGTGCTCGTCCGGGTGCCCGTCGGCGTGCCCGGCCGCCGTGCTGCTCGCGATGGCCAGCTGGGTCGACATGCTGGAGCCGTCGCAGTTGAACGTCACCCGGTACGACGACTGCGACTTCGCCGTCCGGTCGACCGTGGCCGTCACCGAGTCCTGCTCCGACGGGATGCGGACCGTGTCGAACAGGCCCGAGGTGACCGTCGCGGTGCCCCGGCAGCCGCTGCCGCGGTCCAGGTGCAGGCTCACCCGGCCGCCCGCCGCCACGGTGGTGGGCGTGACCCGGAAGCCGAAGTGCGCGCCGTCGGCCCGCCGGGCGTCGCTGGTGTCGCTCGCGAGGATGACCGGAGCGGAGAGGGCGAGGCCGCCGAGACCCAGCAGTGCGGCCGAAGCAACGCGTATCGCGCGCATGGTGGTTCCTCCGGTCCGCGAGGAGCGGCACGCGGACCAGTTCCGCCAGTGCCGGAAATGCACCTCGCTGATCGGAACGCTAGAAACCTCCGTACACGCGCGCGAACGCTGTAGGGCGAACGGGGGAGAGACGTGGGCCGTACGGGGGACACCGGCGGCGTGGCGCGGTGCGGCGCCGGTGTCCCCGGGGACGTCCGCTACCCCTTGATGTGCGGGAAGAGGTTCAGGAACGGCTGTGCCGTCGCCGTGATGCCCCGGCTGTACGGTTCGTCGAAGTCCCAGATCAGGAACAGCATGAAGGTGATGGTCGCGGAGAACAGGCCGGCCAGGATCAGCTCGCGCCTGGTGCGCCTGATCTGCAGCGCGAAGACCATGCCGATGGTGATCGCCGCCCCGGTGAGCAGTCCGATCCACACCACGTTCGGCATGGTCGCCCCGGTCGAGTCGGCCCGGGCGCTGCGCGCCTGGTCGAGCGCGGCGACCTGGTCCACCAGCGGCTGGTAGGCCTGCGCCTGGAAGTCGGTCTTCGGCTGGTAGTCGGTGACGTCCTGCCGGATCTGCGCGAGCAGTTCGGCACCGTGCTGGGAGAGTCGGCCGTGGTCGGCCATCTCCTTCCACTCCTTGTCGACGACCTGGGCCACGTACGCGTCGACGTCCGCCCGGATCCGGTCACGTGTGTCGGGCGGATAGACCCGGACCCGTTCGTAGATCTCGTGCAGCGCCTGCGCCTCCGCCTGCACGTGGTCCTGGGCGGCGCTGCGGGCCTCCCACACCCCGGCCACCGCCAGCCCGAGGACGATGGCGTAGATGACGCCGATCCACATGGTCATGTACTCGATGACGTCCGGCGTCTCGGAGGGATCCTCGTCCTCCGCCGCCCTCTTGTCGCGGACGAGGGTGATGATGACGACCACGGCAACGGCCGCGAGCATCGCGAGGACGAGAACAAGCCAATCCGGCAACGGAAGCCTCCAGGAATCAGTGGGCCGGCCGTCAGCGCGCGCGGAACGCGGCGACGGCGATGATCGCGGGTACGGCGATGAGCAGGACGTAGGTGACGGGGGAGGTGCGGTTCGGGGCCGTCGCACCGGCCGACCGGACGTGGTACGGCGGGTAGGTCACCGGGGTCGGCGAAGGCCGCGGAGTGGGCTTCGGCGGCGGGGTGGGGGTCGGCGTCGGCTTCGGCCGGGGTGCCGGTGGTGGTGGGGTGGGCGTGGGCTTCGGGGCCGGTGCCCGCCGGGGCGGTGGCGGTGGGGCCGGGCGCGGCGCCGGCGGGGTGGTGCGCGGCGGCTTCGGCGTCGGCGTGGGCTTGGGTTTCGGGGTGGGCTTGGGCGACGGGGTCGGTGTCGGCGTGGGGGTCGGTGTGGGCGTGGGCGTGGGGGTCGGTGTGGGGCAGGGCGGCGGGGTGGGTGTCGGACACGGCGGGGGAGTGGGCCAGGAGCCCCCGGCGACGGCCACCGCGTAGCTGCCGTCGGGGCCCGTCGAGGCGTAGGCGCAGGCGTCGGCCGATGCCGTGCCGACCGGGCAGCCCACCAGGGTCCACGTCAGCGTCAGCAGGGCCAACACCCTCGGGACGGGCGCGAGTCTGGTCGCTTCGGGTGCATGCACGACGGAGATCATGGGGCGTCGGGCGCCGTCGCACGCCGGAGTACCGGATGATTGGCCCGAACGGGGGACATGTGGCGTAAACCGGTTTGAATCACACCGTCTTGCGAATGGCTCGAAGCGTACGCCCGTGCGGGACGCGGTCCGCGGGCACGGTGCGCCGAAAGAAATTTGTGCGCCCGTTGAACACTCCGGCCCCCGGCATCCGTACCTGGTGTCGTGCGGCGGCACAGAGGCGCTGCGATAACCAGGCGATTGATTATGGGGAGTTGACGATGAAGACCTCGTGGAGGAGCGCCTCGCTGGTGGCCACGGCCGCGGGGGTGATGGTGTTCGCGACGGCGTGCGGTCAGGACAACACGACCACTCCGTCCTCGGCGGCCCAGAACGTCGGCGCCACGGCGCCGGCCGGCATCGGCAGCATCACCAACCCCTCCGCCTCCACCGGCACGGGCAACGGCTACGGCGCCGACGGCAGCCAGGCCTCCAGCTCCCCGGCCGTGGTCGCCCCGGCCGGCAAGCTGACCGTTGCCTCCAACCCCGACCTGGGCAAGGTGCTGACCGACGGCAGCGGTCTCACCCTCTACCGTTTCGACGCGGACACCGCCAATCCCCCCAAGTCCAACTGTGACGGCGACTGCGCCACCACCTGGCCGCCGGTGCCCGCCGACGACGCCACGGCCGGCGAGGGCATCGACAAGGCGCTGCTCGGCGAGGTCACCCGTACCGACGGCACCAAGCAGCTGACCGTCGCCGGCTGGCCGGTCTACCGCTACGCCAAGGACGTCAACGCCGGTGACGTCAACGGCCAGGGCGTGGGCGGCAAGTGGTTCGCGGCGGCCCCCGACGGCAAGAAGGCCACGCTGGCCGCTCTGCCCGGCCTGTCGGTCCGCAAGGACGCCAAGCTCGGTGACATCGTCGTCGACAAGAACGGCATGACGGTCTACCGCTTCATCAAGGACAAGGCATGGCCCAAGTCCGTCTCGAACTGCACCGGTGACTGCCTCGCGAAGTGGCCGGCCGTCGCCGAGGTCGCCTCCAGCGACACCAAGGGCGTCGTCAAGAAGGGCCTGATGGGCTTCACCCGCCCCGACAACGGCGAGAAGCAGCAGACGGTCGACTGCTGGCCCATCTACACCTTCTCCGGTGACGCGAAGGCCGGGGACACCAACGGACAGGGCGTCGGCGGCACGTGGTACGCCGTCTCGCCCGAAGGAAAGCTGGTCGGCGCGCCGAGCAACTAGGGATCACCTCCCCAGGGTTGATCGCCCCGCCCGAGTCCACGTTCGCGCATCGCGGAAGGGAGGGCAGAGGCCAGCGAGAGTCCCGGAAGACGACACAACGGCGCACGACCGCCCGCCCCCTCCACACCGCACGGAGGGGGCGGGCTTCTGCGCGTCCCGGTCCGGCGCCCCGAACCCGCACACCGAATTCCCTGCTCCTGACCGGGAACGGACGGTCAATTTCCGTTTCGGCTACCCCCGTTCGCAGGCGATCAGTAGCCTCAGCTCGAACACCGGATCGCCTCAGCCTTGGAGAGATACATGGAGCGTCCCGCCTGGGCCCCACGGAGCATCGACATCTCGGTGCCGAGCGTTTCGCGTATCTACGACTACTACCTGGGCGGTTCGCACAATTTCGAGGTCGACCGGGAAGCGGCCCGCAAGGCGATGACCCACCTGCCGGGACTGCCGAAGATCATGCAGGCCAACCGCGCCTTCATGCGCCGCGCGGTCCGGCACGCCGCGGACTCCGGCATCGACCAGTTCCTGGACATCGGCTCCGGCATCCCCACCTTCGGCAACGTCCACGAGGTCGCGCAGGCGGCGCATCCCGGCGCGCGCGTGGTGTACGTCGACCACGACCCGGTGGCCGTGGCCCACAGCAACGCCGTACTGGCGGGCAACGAGGACGCGGACGTGGTCGCCGCCGACCTCCGCAAGCCCCAGGAGATCCTGTCCAGTCCCCAGGTGGAGCGCCTGATCGACCTGAATCGGCCAGTGGCGTTGCTTCTCGTTGCCATACTGCACTTCGTGGAAGACGCGGACGACCCGTACGGGGCAGTGGCACAGCTGCGCGACGCACTCGCGCCCGGCAGCCTGCTTGTTCTCACGCATGCCTCGTACGAGGGAATCCCGCTGCCGGCCGAGCGGGCCGAGGGGGCGGTGGACGTATACAAGGACATTCGCAACCCACTGATCATGCGCTCGCGCGACGAGATCGCGCGGTTCTTCGAGGGGTACGACATGGTGGAACCCGGACTGGTGCCGATGCCGCACTGGCGGCCGGAGTCGGCGCCGGAGGACGAGGATCCGTATGCCTTCTCCGGATTCGCCGGCGTGGGGATCGCGGCGTGACCGCGGAGCCGGGCGGCCCGGAGGACAGACTGCGCAGGTTCGCGACGATCTGGAGCCGGGCGGTGTTCCCGGTGACCTCGACGTCCCTGACCCGTCCCGAGTTCGAGGAAGAGCTGCTGCCGCTGGCCCGCCGGCTGAGCGAGATCCTGCTGGCACACGGCTTCGACACCGACGAGGCCCGGCAGGTCGGCGCCGCGCTGATCGACGCGCACTGCACCGACCCGGAGGCGCTGACCCGCTCCCTCGACTGCGTCGACGCGTACCTGGTCCTGTACTGCGGCGAGGACGGCCCCCAGGACGAGCTGCGGATGCGCTCCTCGCGGATCCAGCACGCGATGGCAGCCGGGTTCGCCCAGGCGCTGCGCGAGCGCACCCTGGCCGAGCAGGAGGCCATCGCCCAGGCCGCGTTGCGCGCCCAGGGCGTGGTGGCGCAGGCGCTGCACGCCAGCGAGGCCCGCTTCCGCGCCGTCTTCGAGGGCGCGGCGATAGGGATCGGCATCGCCGACCTCGAAGGCAACGTGCTCCAGGTCAACGGCGCGCTGCTGCGCATGTTCGGCGGCTCGGAACAGACTCTGCGCGGTCGCAACGTCCTGGAGTGGGGGCATCCCGAGGACGCGCCGCAGACCTGGCGGCTCTACGAGGAGCTGGTGCGCGGCGAACGCGAGCACTACCACGTCGAGAAGGCCTTCAACCGCTCCGACGGGACGGTCCTGTGGACCAATCTGACCGTCTCCCTGCTCCGGGACGCGGACGGCGAACCGCAGTACCAGCTGGCCCTGATGGAGGACACCACCGAGCGTCGCCTGCTCAACCTCCGGCTGCGCTACGAGGCCACCCACGACGCGCTCACCGGCCTGCCCAACCGCACCCTGTTCTTCGAGCGGCTGGAGAAGGCGCTGTCGGCCGGCGAGGGCCAGCGCTTCGGCCTGTGCTACCTCGACCTGGACGGCTTCAAGACCATCAACGACAGCCTCGGCCACTCGGCCGGCGACCGGCTGCTCGTGGAGGTCGCCGACCGGCTGCAGTCCTGCGCGACCGCGCCCGGCGAGATGGTCGCCCGGCTCGGCGGCGACGAGTTCGTGGCCCTGACCACCGGACCGGCCACCCAGCGCGAGGTCGACGACCTGGCCGACCGCATCATGAACGCCCTGGTCACCCCGATCAGCATCGACGGCCGTGAGCTCATGGTCCGCGGCTCCATCGGCATCGTGGAGGGCCCGGCGGGCGAGCGCACCCCGGCCGAGGTGCTGCGCAGCGCCGACATCACGATGTACCGGGCCAAGTCGGCGGGCGGCAACCGCTTCGAACTGGCCGACCCCGAGGCGGACGCCCGCGCGATCACCCGGCACGGCCTGACCACGGCACTGCCGGCCGCCCTGGACCGGGGCGAGTTCTTCATCGAGTACCAGCCGCTGGTCCACCTCGGCGACGGCAGTGTCCGCGGCGCCGAGGCCCTGGTCCGCTGGCTGCACCCGCAGCACGGCGTCCTCGGCCCCGACCGGTTCATCCCGCTCGCCGAACACACGGGGCTCATCGTCCCGTTGGGCCGCTGGGTCCTGGAGGAGTCGATCCGCCAGGCCCGCGAGTGGCGAGAACGCTACGGTGACCACGACGGCGCCGGCCCGCTGCGGATCAACGTCAACCTCTCCCCGTGCCAGCTCTCCCACCCGGGCCTGGTCCAGGACACGGTGGACATCCTGGAGCGGACCGGGGTGGCCCCAGACGCCCTCTGCCTGGAGGTCACCGAGTCCGCGCTCATCGGCGCCGACGACGACCTCCTCAAGCCCCTGCGGCGCCTCGCCGAGATGGGCGTGGACATCGCCCTGGACGACTTCGGCACCGGCTACTCGAACCTCGCGAACCTGCGCCGCCTGCCGGTGAGCATCCTCAAGCTGGACCGCTCCTTCACCCAGAGCATGCAGCAGTTCCCCGCGGACCCGGTCGACCTCAAGATCGTGGAGGGCATCGTCACCCTGGCCCACAGCCTGGACCTCGCGGTCACCGTGGAGGGCGTGGAGACCGGGGCCCAGGCGGAACAGCTCCGGATACTGGGCTGCGACACGGCCCAGGGCTGGTACTACGCCCGCCCGGGCCCACCGGAGAGACTGCACGACCTCGCATTGGTGGATGCGACGGGTTGAGCGCCCCCAAGGGGCGCGGGGAACTGCGCGACCAGCCACGCACAACCCCCGCGCCCCGCACGGCGATCCACCACAACGGCGTGACCGGGCACCGTCACCTCTCCAGCAGCATCCGCTGAAGCTCCCGCGCGGCCCGAGGCGGCGCCACATCGCTCCGGTGCGCCAACGCGATCGTCCGATGCAACCCCGGCCGGGCCAGCGGAGTGACCCGCAACCCCCGCCCCGACCGCGCCGCCACCATCCGCGGCACCACGGCCACCCCCAGCCCCGCCCGCACGAACCCCAGCACCGCGTCCATCTCACCCCCCTCGACCGCGAACCCCGGCTCGAACCCCGCGGAGCGGCACGCGGCGACGGTCAGCTCCCGCAGGTCGTACCCGTGCCGGAACATCACCAGGCGCTCCCCTTCCAGATCCGCGATCTTCACCCCGCCCCGCCCCCGCCCGGGCACCGTCGCCTCGGGCGAGGACACGACCACCAGGTCCTCCCGCAGCAGCTCCACGGTCGTCAGCGCGGGCGACGCCGGCGGCAGCGGCAGCACGATCAGGGCCAGGTCCAGCGCCCCGCGCGCCAGCTCCCGTACGAGATCGTGCGAGCCGCTCTCCTCGATCAGCAGCTGGATCCCCGGGTACCGGTCGTGGAAGGCCCGCAGCACGTCCGGCAGCAGCCCGGTGCACAGACTGGGCGTCGCCCCCAGCCGCACCCGCCCGCTCCGCAGCTGCACCAGTTCCTGCACCTCGTGCCGGGCGGTGTCGGCGTCCGCGAGGATCCGCCGGGCCAGCGGCAGCAGCGCCTCGCCCGCGTCGGTCAGCGTGATGTTCCCGCGCGCCCGCAGGAACAGATCCGCCCCGAGCTCCCGCTCCAGCGTCTTGATCTGCTGGGACAGCGACGGCTGGGCGACATGCACCAGCTCGGCGGCCCGCGTGAAGTGCCGGGTCTCGGCCACGGCGACGAAGTACTGAAGCTGCTGGAACTGCATGGTGACACGATAGCTTCCGGCTATGGAATCAAGCCGGACCATGTCTTGGACCGATCGGGTGGTCCGGCCCTAGCGTCGTCCCCATGGCTCTGGCAACGCGGACGGACCGACGGCCGTCCATGGCGCGCACGATGTGGGACAGCTCCGTCGGCAAGAAGACCGTGATGGCCGTCAGCGGCCTGATCATGCTGCTCTACCTGGTCGTCCACATGATCGGGAACCTGAAGATCTACTTCGGGGCGGGCGAGTTCAACCACTACGCCCACTGGCTGCGCACCGTCGGCGAACCGTTCATGCACTACGAGTGGACGCTCTGGCTCATCCGGATCGTCCTGGTCGTCGCCGTGGTCGCCCACGCCACGTCCGCCTACCAGCTCAGTCGCCGAGACATCAAGGCACGCCCCAGCAAGTACGTGCACAAGAAGCCACGGGCCTCCTACGCCACCCGCACCATGCGCTGGGGCGGGATCATCCTCGGCCTGTTCATCGTCTGGCACATCCTGGACCTGACCACCGGCACCGTGCACTCGGGCGGCTTCCAGGAGGGCCACCCGTACCAGAACGTCGTGGACACCTTCTCCACCTGGTACGGCGACGTCATCTACATCGTCGCGATGCTCGCGCTCGGCCTGCACGTGCGGCACGGCTTCTGGAGCGCCGCCCAGACCCTCGGCGTCGGCAGCCGCACCCGCGACCGCGCCCTCAAGATCACGGCCGACGTCCTCGCACTGCTGCTCACGGCCGGCTTCATCGCCGTACCCGTGGGCGTCATGACCGGAGTGGTGAGCTGACATGACCGACTACGTGAACTACCCGACCGGCACGCCCGTCTCCGACGGCAAGGCCCCCGACGGCCCGGTCAACGAGCGCTGGGACAAACGCCGGTTCGAGGCCAAGCTCGTCAACCCCGCCAACCGGCGCAAGCACACCGTGATCGTCGTCGGCACCGGTCTCGCGGGCGGCTCCGCCGGCGCCACCCTCGCCGAACAGGGCTACCACGTCGTCCAGTTCTGCTACCAGGACTCCCCGCGCCGCGCACACTCCATCGCCGCCCAGGGCGGGATCAACGCGGCGAAGAACTACCGCAACGACGGCGACTCCGTCCACCGGCTGTTCTACGACACCGTCAAGGGCGGCGACTTCCGGGCCCGCGAGTCGAACGTCCACCGCCTCGCCCAGATCTCCGTCGAGATCATCGACCAGTGCGTGGCGCAGGGCGTGCCGTTCGCCCGCGAGTACGGCGGTCTGCTCGACACCCGCTCCTTCGGCGGCGTCCAGGTCTCCCGCACCTTCTACGCCCGCGGCCAGACGGGCCAGCAGCTGCTCCTCGGCGCCTACCAGGCGCTGAGCCGGCAGATCGCCGACGGGAACGTCGAGATGCACCCGCGCACCGAGATGCTCGACGTGATCGTCGTCGACGGACGGGCGCGCGGGATCGTCGCCCGGGACCTGATCACCGGGAAGATCGACACGTACTTCGCGGACGCCGTCGTCCTCGCCAGCGGTGGCTACGGCAACGTCTTCTACCTGTCGACGAACGCCATGAACTCCAACGCCACCGCGATCTGGCGGGCGCACCGGCGCGGCGCCTACTTCGCCAACCCGTGCTTCACCCAGATCCACCCCACCTGCATCCCGCGCACCGGCGACCACCAGTCCAAGCTCACCCTGATGAGCGAGTCGCTGCGCAACGACGGCCGGATCTGGGTCCCCAAGGCCAAGGGCGACACCCGGCCCGCGAACCGGATCCCCGAGGACGAGCGCGACTACTACCTGGAGCGCATCTACCCGTCCTTCGGCAACCTCGTCCCGCGCGACATCGCCTCCCGCGCCGCGAAGAACGTCTGCGACGAGGGGCGGGGCGTCGGCCCCGGCGGGCAGGGTGTCTACCTGGACTTCGCCGACGCCATCCAGCGGATGGGGCGCAAGGCCGTCGAGGCCAAGTACGGCAACCTCTTCGACATGTACCAGCGGATCACCGACGAGGATCCGTACGAGGTGCCCATGCGGATCTATCCCGCCGTGCACTACACGATGGGCGGGCTCTGGGTCGACTACGACCTCCAGACCACCGTTCCCGGCCTGTTCGCGGTCGGCGAGGCCAACTTCTCCGACCACGGCGCCAACCGGCTCGGCGCGAGCGCGCTGATGCAGGGCCTGGCCGACGGCTACTTCGTGCTCCCGGCCACCATCAACGACTACCTCGCCCGCAACCCCCACCAGGACGCGGTGACCGACGAACACCCCGCCGTCCAGGAGGTGCTGGCCGAGACCGAGGACCGGCTGAACCTGCTGCTGTCCGTCGACGGCGACCGTACGCCGGACTCCTTCCACCGCGAACTCGGCGAACTCATGTGGGAGTTCTGCGGCATGGCCCGTACGGACGCCGGGCTGCGCAAGGCACTTGAGCGGATCCCGCAGATCCGTGAGGAGTTCTGGCGGCGGATCAAGGTGCCTGGGACCGGTGAGGAGTTCAACCAGTCCCTGGAGAAGGCCAACCGCATCGTCGACTACCTGGAACTGGCCGAGCTGATGTGCCTCGACGCGCTGCACCGCGCCGAGTCCTGCGGCGGCCACTTCCGGGAGGAGTCCCAGACGCCCGACGGCGAGGCCGCCCGCAAGGACGACGAGTTCGCCTACGCGGCGGCCTGGGAGTTCACCGGCACCGGGGACGCCCCGGTGCTGCACAAGGAAGACCTGGTCTTCGAGTACGTCCACCCCACCCAGCGGAGCTACGCATGAAGCTCACCCTGCGCGTCTGGCGGCAGCGGAACGCCGACGCCGACGGAGCAATGTCCACGTACGAGGTGGACGGCATCTCCACCGACATGTCGTTCCTGGAGATGCTCGACACCCTCAACGAGGAACTCATCCTGCGCGGCGAGGACCCGGTCGCCTTCGACCACGACTGCCGCGAGGGGATCTGCGGCGCGTGCTCCCTCGTGATCAACGGGGACGCGCACGGGCCGGAGCGGACCACGACGTGCCAGTTGCACATGCGGTCCTTCAAGGACGGCGACACGATCGACGTCGAGCCGTGGCGGGCGTCCGCGTTCCCGGTGATCAAGGACCTGGTGGTGGACCGGTCGGCGTTCGACCGGATCATCCAGGCCGGCGGGTACATCACCGCGCCGACCGGGGCGGCGCCGGAGGCCCACGCCACGGCGGTGCCGAAGGCCGACGCCGACTTCGCCTTCGAGCACGCGGAGTGCATCGGGTGCGGGGCGTGCGTCGCGGCCTGCCCGAACGGGGCGGCGATGCTGTTCACGTCCGCCAAGGTGAACCACCTGAACGTGCTGCCGCAGGGGGCGCCGGAGCGGGAGACGCGGGTGCTGGACATGGTGGGGCAGATGGATGCGGAGGGGTTCGGGGGGTGCACGCTGACGGGGGAGTGTGCGACGGCTTGCCCGAAGGGCATTCCCCTGGTGTCGATCACCAGTATGAATCGGGAGTGGCTGCGAGCTGCCCGGAAGGCCGGGAAGCGGTAGCGCCGTCGGGGACTGCTGCGTCGCCGTGGCTGGTCGCGCCCGCGCGGCGGTAGCCGCATATCGAATACAGCCCCGCGCCCCTTCGGGGCGCTCCAGTGCGGGGCGCTGCCAAGTGAAAGACGTTCGCCGGAAGGTGCGGACGGGCGGGGTCGGGGAGTGGTGCTCACCGGCCCCGTCTCGCGTTCTTTACGGCCGTTTGATCACGGTGGCGTTACTCTCAGGCGTCTGTGAGTGACCGGAAAGGGGGCGACCCCCGGCATTCAGCAGTCGCACATCCACGGGTCCCGCGCATGTCACGCCGAGTCCAGCCTGCCACGGAAGAAAGCAGGTGCAGATTTCCTCAGCTTCCGCTCGGCGCAGGAGACCTCCATGACCGCCATGCCCGCCTCACCCCCCGCTCTCGCCGCCCCAGCCGGGGACTCCGGCTACCTGGTGCAGCTCGCCCGTGACGAGGACGACGTCCGGGCCGCACAGCGGCTGCGCTACCAGGTGTTCGCCGGAGAGATGGGAGCCCGGCTCGACGGGCCGGAGCCGGGACTGGACGTGGACGCCTTCGACGCGTACTGCGACCACCTCCTCATCCGCGAGGCCCTCACCGGCGAGGTCGTCGGCACCTACCGGCTGCTGCCGCCGGAGCGTGCCGCGGTCGCCGGCCGCCTCTACTCCGAGGGCGAGTTCGACCTGAGCACGCTCGCCCCCATCCGCTCCGGCCTCGTCGAGGTCGGCCGCTCGTGCGTGCACCCCGCCCACCGCGACGGTGCCGTCATCGGCCTGATCTGGGCCGGGATAGCCCGGTACATGGTCGACCGCGGCCACGAGTGGCTGGCCGGCTGCTGCTCTGTCCCGCTCGCCGACGGCGGCGCCCTCGCCGCCGCCACCTGGGACCGGGTGCAGGCCAAGCACCTCGCACCGGAGGAGTTCCGGGTACGGCCCCTGAACCCCTGGGTCCCCACCGTGCCGGCCGCCGAGGGCCGTACCGAGCTGCCCGCCCTGCTGCGCGGCTACATCCGCCTCGGTGCCTGGGTGTGCGGCGAGCCCGCGCACGACCCGGACTTCGGGGTGGCCGACATGTACGTGCTGCTGTCGATGCGCCGTGTCAACGCGCGCTACCTGCGGCACTTCCTCTCGCTCGTCCCGGCCTGATGAGCGTCTGGCTGCCCAGCGCGCCCTGCACACCGGGCGCGTGCGTGGGGCGTGCGGGGTCCCTGACGACCCTGCCCCGGGCCGTGCTGCGGTTCGCCGCGGTGGTGTTCCTGATGCTCGTCGCGATCGCGCTGCTCCCGCTCGGCGGGCGAATCCCCACCGAGTGGGTGCGCCGGTTCTCCCGGACGCTCGTCCGGGCGGCCGGGGTCCAGGTCCGGATCACCGGGAGCGCGCCGGGCACCGGCGGCGTGCTGCTGGTCGCCAACCACATCTCCTGGATGGACATCCCGCTGCTGGCCGCCGTGCGGCCGGCGCGGATGCTCGCCAAGAAGGAGATCCGCGAGTGGCCGGTGGCCGGCGCGCTGGTGGCCGGGGCCGGGGCGCTGTTCATCGACCGGGACCGGCTGCGCGCGCTGCCGGACACGGTCGGCCGGATCGCGGGGGCGCTGCGCGAGGGCGCCGCGGTGGTCGCCTTCCCCGAGGGCAGCACCTGGTGCGGCCGGGCCCAGGGCCGGTTCCGGCGGGCCGTGTTCCAGGCCGCGCTGGACGCGGGCGCGCCCGTGCAGCCGGTGCGGCTGCACTACCGGCTGGAGGCGGGAGCGGCCAGCACCGTGCCCGCCTATGTCGGCGCGGACACGCTGCTGGCCTCCCTGTGGCGAGTGGTGTCGACCCGCGGCCTGGTGGCCGAGGTGGACATACGGCCGCTGATAGCGGCCGGCAGCCACCCGGACCGTCGCACCCTCGCCCGCGCCGCCCAGCCGGTGACCCACGAGCCGGCCTGGACGCACGCGGCTCTGGTGAGCTCCGAGCGGGCCTCTCAGTGGTCGGTCTCCAAGTGGAGCCTGAGCAAGTCGACACCGTAGTCGCCGCCGTTGGGCGTGCGGATGATGGTGTGGATGTGCTGCTGGGTGGGCGTGCCGTTCGGGCCGCCCATGCCACCGCCGCCGCCCGGCCCACCGGAGGGCATACCGCCGGTGGGCTGCCCGGTCATCTGGCCGGTGGGCTGTCCCGAGGGCTGACCCGAGGGCTGCCCGCCGCCGGTGCCGGTCTTCGTGCCGTAGGCGAGCGGCGACTGGGCGTCGTACTCGATGAGCACGACGGGGCTGTGCACCCGGTAGTAGAAGGCCGAGGTGTCCTTGGTCTTGCCGAGCCAGTAGAAGTACGTCTGGTCCAGGTGCTTCTCCACCTCGGTCATCTTCACCTCGGCGTGGCCGTCGTCCATGTATCCGACGTAGACGCGGACCAGGTCCAGGAGCTTGTCCCGCTGGGCCGAGGTGAGTTCGGAGCCGGGCAGGCCCTGGTAGGCGAGCTTGAGGTTGTCGGAGCCGGCGCCCGCCTTCATGTCGGTGCCGGACTTGCTCACCTTCGAGTCGATCGCCTTGGCGCGCTGGGTCGCGGTGAGGGAGCGGATCACGGCCAGACCGGCCTCGGTCTCCGGCTTGAAGAGGGTGATCTTCTCGCCCTCGTAGGTGGCCGAGGTCGGCTCCGAGCCCATGAAGGTCGGCGTCATCACGACCTGGTCGCCGAGGACGAAGTAGTTGATGGCGACATGGTGGCCCTCGTACTGGAAGCCCCACGGCTTGCTGGTCGACGGCGTGCCCATGAAGGTGAAGAAGTAGGCGCCCTCGGTCAGGGTCTCCCGGTTGCCGCCGTTGTAGTCGCCCAGGAACTGGTTGAGCTTCATGATGTTCCGGGTCTGGGTGAGACCCTTCGCGGACAGCGCCGAGCCGAGCAGCGCGAACCCCGACTCCCGCTTCTCGTCCGTGATGTCGCCCATCCGGACGCCCTTGCGCTCGTACCCGTCGACGTTGCTCCAGGCCAGCCACTCGTCGTCGGCCACGTCGAAGGTGCAGGACGTGCGTTCCTTCGCGCTGAGGCCGTCCAGGAACGCCTGCGCGGCCTTGACGACCTTGTCCGTGGAGACGCCGGTGGAATGGACCGAGTACAGGCCGTCGACGACCTTGCCGTCCGTGGTGAGGCCCGTGAAGTCCTTGTACTTGACCTCGGTCTGGCCGGGGCCCATGCCGCCGGCTCCGCCGGGGCCGCCCGAGGGCATGCCGCCGCTCGGGGCTCCCGAGGATGAACTCGACGCGTTCGAGGAGCCGTCGGAGCAGCCGGTCATGGTCGCCAGCGCGGCGACACCGCCGGCGAGCAGCGCCTTGTTCATGAACCAGCGGCGGCTGCGTTCGGCTTCGGGGGTGCGGGGGTGGTGTCCGTGCATGCGCCCAAGGTTCCGGGGCAACCTGAAGCGTTCCTGAAGACCGTCAGGGCAGGGAGCGGGACAGATAGGGCGCGGTGACGCTGCCCTCGGCCCGGGCGACCTCGGCCGGCGGGCCCGCCGCGACGATCCGGCCGCCCCGGTCCCCGCCGCCCGGCCCCAGGTCGATCACCCAGTCGGCGTCCGCCACCACCGTCATGTCGTGCTCGACCACCACGACCGTGTGCCCGGCATCGACCAGCCCGTGCAACTGCTGCATCAGCACCTCGACATCGGCCGGGTGCAGTCCCGTCGTCGGCTCGTCGAGGAGGTAGAGGGTGTGGCCGCGCCGCCCGCGCTGCAACTCACCGGCCAGCTTGATGCGCTGGGCCTCGCCACCGGACAACTCCGTGGCGGGCTGCCCGAGTCGCAGGTAGCCGAGACCCACGTCGAGCAGTGTCGCCAGGCTGCGTACGGCGGCCGGGGTGTCCGCGAAGAACTCCGCCGCGCCCGCCACGGTCAGGTCCAGCACCTCGGCGATGTTCCGCCCCCGGTACGTCACTTGCAGGGTCTCGGGGTTGTAGCGCGCCCCGCCGCAGTCCGGGCACGGTGCGTAGGTGCTCGGCAGGAACAGCAGCTCCACGCTGACGAACCCCTCGCCCTGGCAGGTCTCGCAGCGGCCCCCGGCCACGTTGAAGGAGAACCGTCCGACGCCGTAACCGCGCGCCCGTGCCTGCCCGGTGTCCGCGAACACCTTCCGTACGACGTCGAACAGGCCGGTGTAGGTGGCCAGGTTGGACCGCGGGGTGCGGCCGATCGGCTTCTGGTCGACGGAGACCAGGCGGCCGACCTCGGCCGGTTCCCCGGTGATCTCACCGATCAGCGTCGACTTGCCGGAGCCGGACACCCCGGTGACGGCGGTCAGGACGCCGAGCGGGAACTCGGCGGTGACCGCGCGCAGGTTGTGCCGGGTCACCGGGCCGACCGTCAGCCGGCCCCTGGCGGGACGCGGTGCGCGTACCGGGGCGGGATCCCGCGCGAACAGGTGGCGGGCGGTGGCGGACTCCGCGACCCCGGCCAGCTCCGCGACCGGTCCGCTGTGCAGCACCTCGCCGCCGTGCTCGCCGGCCCGCGGACCCACGTCCACCAGCCAGTCGGCGCCGCGCACCACGTCCAGGTGGTGCTCCACCACGAACACCGAGTTCCCGGCCGCCTTCAGCCGCGCCAGGACGGTGAGCAGCGCCTCGGTGTCCGCCGGGTGCAGGCCTGCCGACGGCTCGTCCAGGACGTAGACGACACCGAAGAGCCCGGAGCGCAACTGGGTGGCCAGGCGCAGGCGTTGCAGCTCGCCCGCGGAGAGGGTGGGCGTGGCCCGGTCGAGGCTGAGATAGCCGAGGCCCAGCTCGGCGACCGGGTCGATACGGGAGACGAGGTCCGCGGTGAGCACCCGCACGGTCTCCGACCCGCTCCGGTCGGCGGCGTCGCCCAGCAGCCCGGCCAGTTCGGTCAGCGGCAGTGCGACGAGGTCGGCGATCGTACGGCCGGCGAACGTCACCGCGAGGGCCTCGGGCCGCAGCCTGCCGCCGCCGCACAGCGGACAGGGCGCACTGGTCAGGAACCGCTCCGCCTTCGCCCGCAGCGCGGGGCTCTTGGAGTCGGAGAAGGTCTTCAGCACATACCGGCGGGCGCTCGTGTACGTGCCCTGGTAGGGCCGTTGGATGCGGTCGGCGTCCCGGACCGGATGCACGGTGACCACCGGCTGCTCGTCCGTGAAGAGGATCCACTCGCGCTGCCCGGCGGGCAGGTCGCGCCACGGCCGGTCGACGTCGTGGCCGAGCGCGTCCAGGATGTCCCGCAGGTTCTTGCCCTGCCAGGCGCCCGGCCAGGCGGCGATCGCGCCCTCGCGGATCGACAGCGACGGATCGGGGACCAGCGACTCCTCGGTCGTCCGGTGCACCCGGCCAAGGCCGTGGCACTCGGGGCACGCGCCCGCCGCGGTGTTGGGCGAGAACGCGTCGGAATCGAGCCGCTCGGCGCCCGGCGGATAGTCCCCGGCACGCGAGAACAGCATGCGCAGGGAGTTCGAGAGGCTGGTGACCGTGCCGACCGAGGAGCGGGAGGTGGGGGCCGAGCGGCGCTGCTGCAGCGACACCGCCGGCGGCAGCCCGCTGATCTCCGCGACCTTCGGCGCCCCCACCTGGTGGATCAGCCGGCGCGCGTACGGCGCGACCGACTCGAAGTAGCGCCGCTGGGCCTCGGCGTAGATCGTGCCGAACGCCAGGGACGACTTCCCTGAGCCGGACACTCCGGTGAAGACGGCCAGCACATCCCGGGGGATGTCCACGTCGACACCCTTGAGGTTGTGCTCACGGGCACCGCGCACCCGGACGTACGGGTCATGGGGGCTGTGCATCGAACGGACACTCCGTGACGGACGGCTCGCGGGGCAGGGACAAACCCCGCGATCCTAGCCCTCGCAGCCGCTTGCTACTGCGGAGGGTTGCCCTGCCCGCGCTCCCGTTCGATGTAGTCGTCGGCCTGCTTCTGGGCCATGTCGACCTGGGACTGGTACTTGTTCCCGGTCCGCTGGTCGATCATGTCGCCGCCCTTTTGGACGCCTTGCCTGGCCTGGTCCTCGTGGCCCTTCAGCATCCCCTTGAGCTTGTCCAGCATGGACATGGCAGCCCTCCTCGCTGGTTGCGGCTTCCACCCCCAGCGTCACCGGCCGGGGCGCCGTCCGCATCTCGGCGGATGTCCCCGTGCGGGCCCGGCGTGCCTGTGCGAGCTTGGAAGACGCGGATTTCCGCCGATCGCGGAGCCCTCCGGAGAGGCTCCCGCGCAGCCGCCCCGCGGAGCCGCCCCACACAGCTGTCCGCAGAAAGGCCCGGCCCCATGAGCACTTCCGGTTTCGGATTCGGACGCAGTCCCTTCGAAGACTTCGACGAGCTGATGTCCCGCTTCTTCGGCGGCTCGGCGGCGGGTGCCCAGCCCCGCCGCCCGCAGCGCGTCGACATCGGCAGCCTGCTGTCCGAGCGGGCCCGGGAGCTGGTCGCCGAGGCCCGGGACCTCGCCGCCGCCGAGGGCAGCGAGGAACTGGACGCCCGGCATCTGCTGGCCGCGGCCACCACCCTCGACTCCACCCGGCGGATGCTCACCGAGGCGGGCGCCGACCCCGACCAGCTCCGGGCACGGCTCACCGCGGGGCACGGCGGCGGCGCGAGGACCGAGCCCACCGCGCTCACCCCGGCCGCGAAACGCGCCCTCCTGGACGCCTACCAGATCTCCCGCGCCGAGGGCGCCTCCTACATCGGCCCCGAGCACCTGCTGCGCGCGCTCGCCGCGAACCACGAGTCGGCGGCCGGCCGGGCGCTCGGCGAGAGCGGCTGGGAGCCGACCCGGATGCCGGCCGAGGGTGCGGCGGAGCGCAGGAAGCCCAGCACCACGCCGACCGTCGACGAGTACGGCCGTGACCTCACCGAGGACGCCAGGGCCGGGCGCCTGGACCCGGTGATCGGGCGGGACGAGGAGGTCGAGCAGACCATCGAGGTGCTCTCCCGGCGCAGCAAGAACAACCCGGTGCTGATCGGTGACCCGGGTGTCGGCAAGACCGCCATCGTGGAGGGCATCGCGCAGCGGATCGTCGCCGGGGACGTGCCCAAGATCCTCGAAGGCAAGCGGCTGGTCTCCCTGGACCTGGCCGGGATGGTGGCCGGCACCAAGTACCGGGGCGAGTTCGAGGAACGGCTGAAGAAGCTGCTCGACGAGGTCCGCGAGCACGGCGACGAACTCGTCCTGTTCCTCGACGAGTTGCACACGGTCGTCGGCGCGGGCGGCGGCGGGGACGGCTCCCTCGACGCGGGCAACATCCTCAAACCCGCCCTGGCCCGTGGCGAGTTGCACCTCATCGGTGCGACCACCGTCGACGAGTACCGCAAGCACATCGAGAAGGACGCGGCTCTGGAACGCCGGTTCGCGCCCATCCTGGTCGGCGAGCCCACCGTCGACGACACCATCGAGATCCTGCGCGGCCTGCGCGACCGCTACGAGGCCCACCACCAGGTCCGCATCACCGACGAGGCGGTGGTCGCGGCGGCCGAGCTGTCCGACCGCTACATCACCTCCCGGTTCCTGCCGGACAAGGCGATCGACCTGATGGACCAGGCGGCGGCCCGGGTCCGGCTGCGCTCGAAGACCCCGCCCACCGACACCCGGGACATCGAGGACCGGGTCGCCGCCCTGAACCGGGAGAAGGACCAGGCCGTCGCCGACGAGGAGTACGAGCGCGCCAAGGAGCTCCGCGACCGCATCAAGGCGACCGAGGCCGAGCTGGAACAGGCCGGCACCGCGGAGGAACACGCGCCCAAGGTCACCGCCGAGGACATCGCCGAGGTCGTCTCCCGCACCACCGGAATCCCGGTCGCCGAGCTCACCGAGGAGGAGCGGGAGCGGCTGATGAAGCTGGAGGAGCACCTGCACGAGCGGGTCGTCGGCCAGGACGAGGCGATCACCGCCGTCGCCCGTGCGGTCCGCCGCGCCCGCGCCGGCATGAGCGACCCCAACCGGCCCGTCGGCAGCTTCCTCTTCCTCGGCCCGACCGGCGTCGGCAAGACCGAACTGGCCCGCGCCCTGGCCGCCGCCCTCTTCGGCGACGAGACCCGCATGATCCGCCTCGACATGAGCGAGTTCCAGGAGCGCCACACGGTCTCCCGGCTGGTGGGCGCCCCGCCCGGATACGTCGGCCACGAGGAGGCCGGGCAGCTCACCGAGGCGGTGCGCAGGCAGCCGTACGCCGTGCTCCTCCTCGACGAGGTGGAGAAGGCGCACCCGGACGTCTTCAACACCCTGCTCCAGCTCCTCGACGACGGCCGCCTCACCGATGCCCAGGGCCGCACCGTCGACTTCAAGAACACCGTCGTCATCATGACGTCGAACATCGGCGCCGACCGCATCCTGGCCGCCGGCACGGAGGACTACACCAAGGTCCGCGAGGCGGTCATGCCGGCCCTCCAGCAGCACTTCCGGCCCGAGTTCCTCAACCGCATCGACGAGATCATCGTCTTCCGCGGCCTGGACCGCACCCAGCTGCGCGAGATCGTCGACCTGCTCCTCGAACACACCCGGAGCCGGCTGCGCGCCCAGGACGTCACGCTCGAAGTCACCGACGCGGCGGCCGTGCTGCTCGCCAACCTCGGCCACGAACCGGACTTCGGTGCCCGTCCGCTGCGCCGCACCATCCAGCGCGAGGTCGACGACCGCCTCGCCGACCTGCTGCTCTCCGGCCAGCTGGTGGCGGGCGAGCGGGCGGTGGTGGATGCGGAGCACGGCGAGATCGTGATCCGCTCGGACAAGCCGGCGACGGTCTAGACGGTCCGGGGGCGCACGATCGAGGCCAGTCGCCGGTAGGAGTCCAGCAGGGCCGTCCGGTCGTAGGTGCTGGTGGTGACCAGGACCTCGTCGGCGGCGGTCTCTTTGAGGACCGTCTCCAGTTCGTCGGCCACCTGGTCCTCGGTACCGGCGAGGTGCCCGGCGAGCCCGGACTCGTAGAGGCCGCGTTCCTTCGCGGTCATCGTCCGGGCCTCGACGGCCTCGACCGGGGGCAGCGGCGGGAACGAGCCGTGCGTGCGCGAGTACGCCATCGACCAGGCCTCCGGCACGAGCAGCCGGTGCGCCGCCTCGGGCGTGCCGGCGACGGCGACCGTCCCGGAGATCACCACATACGGCTCGGCCGCCCACGGGGAGGGGCGGAAGCGGTCGCGGTAGTGGTCGATGCCGCGCCGCATCTTCTCCCGGTTGCGCAGGTCGCCGATGACCATCGGCAGCCCGGCGCGGGCCGCGATGTCGGCGCCCTCGCCCATCGCCAGCACGAACGGCGGCACGCGCAGCCCCTCGGCCGGGCGGGCCCGCACCCCGGTCGGCGACGTCCCCTCGAACCAGCCGAGCAGCTCGCCGAGCTGTGCCGCGAAGTCCTCGGCGTCGTCCCGGTCGCGGCCCAGGGCCTTGCGCACCCCGCCGGTGAAACCCACCGACCGGCCGAGCCCCATGTCGATCCGCCCCGGGTACAGCGACTCCAGCACGCCGAACTGCTCAGCCACGACGAGGGGTTGGTGGTTCGGCAGCATCACGCCGCCGGTCCCGACCCGGATGGTCCCGGTCGCGGCGGCCACGGCGGCGGCCAGCACGGTCGGCGCGGAACCGGCGACCCCGGGCACACCGTGGTGCTCCGAAACCCAGAAGCGGTGATAGCCCAGCGCCTCCAGCTCCCGCGCCAGCGCCACGGTGTCCCGCAGTGCCTCGGCGGGCGAGTGGCCCTCCCGGGTGCGGGAGCGGTCGAGGACGGAGAACCGGGTCCGGGCGGTCAGCGCGTTCACAGAGGGTTCAACACCGGCGCGGCCACAGGATTCCCGCCGGCTCAGCCCCCGGGGCGCAGCAGCCCGCGCTCGTAGGCCCTGACCAGGTGCTGCGGGACCAGGTGCCGGACGCCGTCGACCGTCACCGGTACCAGCGGCGGGGTGCTGGCCTTCCACCGGGCGCGGCGGTGGCGGGTGTTGCTGCGGGACATCCTGCGTTTGGGAACGGCCATGGAGCTTCTCCTCGGTGCTGTGGCGGGCAGACACCGGGACGCTGTATGAAAATGGATCCCATGAGCAATTGATAGGGTGGCCGGGTGGCAGAGAGCAGCAGGCGTCCGATCGCCGTGTTCGACATCGACAACACCCTCGCCGACACCGCGCACCGGCAGCGGTTCCTGGAGGGCGGACCCCGGGACTGGGACGCGTTCTTCGCGGCGGCGCCGCACGATCCGCCGATCGCCGAGGGGGTCGCGCTGGCCGTGGCGACCGCCGAGGAGTGCGACATCGTCTATCTCACGGGGCGGCCCGAGCGCTGCCGGCGCTCCACGCTGGACTGGCTCGCCGCCCACGGGCTGCCCGAGGGCCGCGTGCACATGCGGCGCAACGCCGACCGCAGGCCGGCCCGGCAGACCAAGCTGGAGATCCTGCGGCGGCTCGCCGAAGGGCGTTCGGTCCGTGTCCTGGTCGACGACGACGAGCTGGTGTGCGACGCCGCCGAACGGGCCGGTTTCACCGTCGTACGGGCCCGCTGGGCCGACCGCTCGGCCGCGCTGGAGCAGGCCCAGGAGGGGGAGGGGCGGACCTGACGGTACGGCGTCAGCCCTCTTCGTCGATGCGGAAGCCCACCTTCAGGCCCACCTGGTAGTGCTCGATCCGCCCGTCCTCGATCTGGCCCCTGACCTGCGTCACCTCGAACCAGTCCAGGTTGCGCAGAGTCTGGTTGGCGCGCGCGACACCGTTGCGGACGGCCTGGTCGATGCCCTCGTGCGAGGTGCCGACGATCTCGGTGACCCGGTAGGTGTGGTTCGTCATCGGGAAGCTCCTCTCGTCGTCACTCCACGGTGCCGCATCAGGAAGCGGAGCGCGAGGCGTCGGTTCCGAAACGCAGACAGCCCTTGACCCTCCGTATTGGTCCATACCAAAATCCCGTACACCCGCACGAGCCCCGGTGCTCGCTCCCCCCACGTCGGGCCTCTTCGCCTGTCCGCCAGACAGAACAGGAACCCTCGTGACACATCGCCGCCCGCTCGCCCTCGCCTGTGTGTCCGCCGCCCTGCTGAGCGCCTGTGGAGTCCTGCCGGGCGAAGGGGGCGGGCGCCACACGGTCACGGTCTGGCTGATGCGGAACAGCGCCTCGGCGGACTTCCTGCACCGGTTCACCGCGGACTTCGAGCGCACCCACAAGGACATCCGCCTGGACATCCGCATCCAGGACTGGACCGGCATCGTGGACAAGGTGCAGGCGGCCCTGAAGAGCGACTCCGCCGACGCGCCCGACGTCATCGAGGTCGGCAACACCCAGGTCCCGCAGTACGTCGAGGACGGCCGGCTCACCGACCTCACCCTGGAGTCGATGCGCGACTGGGGCAAGGAGCACTGGCTGCCCGGCCTCGCCGAACCCGGCCGGGACGACTCCCGCCAGTACGGCATCCCCTGGTACGCCGCCAACCGGGTCGTCATCTACCGCAAGGACCTCTTCGAGAAGGCCGGGATCACCGCCCCGCCGAAGACCCGCGAGGAGTGGCTGGCCGACACCGAGAGGCTCAACTCCGGTGGCGACCAGGGGATCTACCTCGCCGGACAGGACTGGTACACCCTCTCCGGGTTCATCTGGGACGAGGGCGGCGACCTCGCCCGGGAGTCGGACGCGGACTGGAAGGGCACCCTCGACAGCCCCGCCGCGCTGCGCGGGATGGACTTCTACCGGCAACTCCAGGCCCTCGGCAAGGGACCCGTCGACGCCGACGAGGAACACCCGCCCCAGGCCCAGGTGTTCGCGGGCGGACAGGTGGCCCAGATCGTCGCGGTGCCCGGCCTCGCCCAGTCCGTCGTGCAGGAGAGTCCCGAACTGAAGGACGAGATCGGCTACTTCCCGGTGCCGGGGCTCACCGCGGACCACCCGGGCGCCGTCTTCACCGGCGGCTCCGACCTCGTCGTACCGCAGAACACCGACCGGCCCTACGACGCGACCGCCGTCGTCGGCGCGCTGACCGGCGCCAAGTGGGACACCGACCTGGCCCGCACCATGAACTACGTGCCCAACAAGACGACGCTGGCGGGTGCGGTGGCCGGGGAGGAGGGGGTCGCCGCCATGGCGGCGGGCGCCGCACGGGGACGGGCGACCCCCCACACCCCGGACTGGCCGGCGGTGGAGGCCGAAAACCCGATCAAGACCTACATGACCAAGGTGCTCCGCGGAGCGGACCCCGAGACCGAGGCCCGCCACGCCTCCCAACAGATCACCGACCTACTCGCACCGGACTTCGGGTGAGCGTCCGCGCCCCGCAAGGGGCGCGGGGAACTGCGCGACCAGCCACGTCGGCGCCGCAGACGACCGACGACGTGGCACGGCCCCCCGCGGAGCGTCCGGCGCCCGGCGGACTACTTCAGCGCGCCACGCTCAGCGACAGCGCAAAGCGCCCCTCCGCGTCGGTCCACCAATTCGTCAGCTCCAGCCCCGCGGCGGCCAGTTCGCCCGTCACCCCGGCCCGCCGGAACTTCGCCGACACCTCGGTCCGCAGCTCCTCGCCCGCCGCGAAGTCCACGGCCAGATCGAGCGCCGGCACCTTCACGGTCTGCGCCACCCGGGAGCGCAGCCGCATCTCGATCCACTCGTTCTCCGCGTCCCACAGGGCGACATGGTCGAAGGCGTCCGGGTCGAAGTCGGCGTCCAGCTCCCGGTCCACGACGGCGAGGACGTTCTTGTTGAACTCGGCCGTCACCCCGGCCGCGTCGTCGTACGCCCGGACCAGCACCCCCTCGTCCTTGACCAGGTCGGTGCCGAGCAGCAGCGCGTCGCCCGGCGCGAGCCGCCGTCGGACCGAGGCCAGGAACTCCGCCCGCTCGGCGGGCAGCAGGTTGCCGATCGTGCCGCCGAGGAACACCAGCAGCCGGGGCCCCGGCGACTCGGGCAGTTCGAGGCGGCCGGTGAAGTCGGCGATCAGGGCGTGCACGGTCAGCCCCGGCCGCTCCGCGACGAGCGCCTCGCCGGCCTGGGTCAGCGCGCTCTCGCTCACGTCGACCGGGACGTACACCTCGAGTCCGGTGAGCGCGTCGATGAGCAGGCGGGTCTTCTCGGAGGAGCCCGAGCCCAGCTCCACCAGGGTGCGGGCCCCGCTCGCGGCGGCGATCTCGCCGGACCGGGTGCGCAGGATCTCCCGCTCGGCCCGGGTCGGGTAGTACTCGGGCAACTCGGTGATCTGCTCGAACAGCTCGCTGCCCCGGGCGTCGTAGAACCACTTCGGCGGCAGTGTCTTGGGCGTTGCGGTGAGGCCGGTCAGGACGTCGGCGCGCAGCGCGGCGTCCGTCGCGTCCTCGGGAAGGGTGCGGGTGACACGGAAGGGACTCACGTACAAGGCTCCTTAGGTGGTACCGATGCCAGGTCCTCGACCGGGTTCTCGACCGGGTCCTCGACGGGCGTGAGAGCGACGCCCGCGCGGCTCGCGGTGAGCAGTGTGCGGTCGGGGACCTCCTGCCAGCGCGGGTCGTCGTCGTACGGCTCGGAGGCGACGACGGTGCGCAGGCCGGGTTCCACGAGGTAGTGGAGGCTGTCGCCCCAGGTGGTGGCGGTGATGGTCTCGCCGTCGGTGAGGAGGAGGTTCAGCCGGGCCGCGGGTGCCGCCCCGGCCACCTGCTGAACCGTTTCGGCAAGGGCCGGGCCCGGCTCCGTGCCCGACCGCAGCCGGTGCAGGGCCAGCGCCCAGACGAACGCCGAGTCGGTGCGGGCCTCCATCGACAGCAGGTCGGCCGGGGGCAGCAGCGGGACCAGGGGCGCCATGGCCCCCGGCCAGCCCGGGATCGCCCCGTTGTGGCTGAACAGCCAGCGGCCCGCGGCGAACGGTGCCGCCGCGGCCTCCCCGTCCGCGCCCGCCAGGGTCGCGTCCCGTACGGCGGCCAGCAGCGCGCCGGTGCGTACGACCCGGGCCAGGTCGGCGAAGGACGGGTCGGCCCAGATCGGCCCGGCGCGCCGGTAGCGGGCCGGCTGCGGATCACCCGGGGCGTACCAGCCCACCCCGAAGCCGTCCGCGTTGACCGTCCCGTACCGCTGGTGCCGGGGTGCCCAGGACTGCCGGTAGAGGGAGTGCTCGGGCTCCACGAGGAGCCGGCCGAGCGGCTCCTCGGGTCCCAGGCAGGCCAGGTGACGGCACATCAGGCGGTCTCCGCGTCACGGGCGGTGCGGAAGCCGGAGAAGATCTGCCGCCGGATCGGGTAGTCCCAGTTGCGGAACGTCCCCCGGCAGGCCACCTGGTCCACGGCGAACGAACCGCCGCGCAGCACCTTGTACTCGGGGCCGAAGAACACCTCCGAGTACTCCTTGTACGGGAAGGCGGCGAAGCCCGGGTACGGCTCGAAGTCGCTGGCCGTCCACTCCCACACGTCACCGATCAACTGCCGTACGCCGAGCGGGGACTCGCCCTCCGGGTAGCTGCCGACCGGGGCCGGGCGCAGGTGCCGCTGGCCCAGGTTGGCGTGGTTCGGCGCCGGGTCGGCGTCGCCCCACGGGTAGCGCCGGGACCGGTTCTCGCCCGGGTGGTGCCGGGCGGCCTTCTCCCACTCGGCCTCGGTGGGCAGCCTGCGCCCGACCCAGCGGGCGTAGGCGTCCGCCTCGTACCAGGACACGTGCAGCACCGGCTCGTCGGGCGGTACGACCTCGGTGACCCCGAACCGGCGGCGCAGCCACTGGCCGGCCTCCCGGTGCCAGAAGTGCGGCGCGGAGATGGCGTGTTCCCGGATGTGCGCCCAGCCCTCGGGCGTCCACCAGCGCTCGTCCTCGTAGCCGCCGTCCTCGATGAACGCCAGGTACCGGCCGTTGGTCACCGGGACGGTGTCGATCCAGTAGGACGCCACCTCCCGCCGGTGTGCGGGGCGTTCGTTGTCCAGCGCCCAGGGCTCGGTGGAGGTGCCCATGGTGAACGGGCCGCCGGGGACCAGGACTTCGGCCGGGCCGGTGAACGGCGGCACCGGGGCCGGGTCCGGGGCGGTCAGGGCCTGCGGGCCCTTGCGGAGCTGATGGGTGATCAGCATCGTCTCGTCGTGCTGCTGTTCGTGCTGCGCGATCATCCCGAAGGCGAAGCCCGCCTCGGTCAGCCGGGTGCCGCCCTGGAAGGCCGAGCTCTCCAGCAGGTCCAGGGCCCGGCCGCGCACCTCCGCCGCGTACTGCCGGGCCTCCGCGGGCGGCAGCAGCGGCAGCGAGGGCCGCTCGGAGCGCGGGTGCTCGAAGGCGTCGTAGAGGCTGTCGATCTCCGGGCGCATCGCCTCCCGGCCGCCGACGTTGCGCAGCAGCCAGAGTTCCTCCTGGTTGCCGATGTGCGCGAGGTCCCAGACCAGCGGGGACATCAGCGGGGAGTGCTGGGCGGTGAGGTCGGGCCCCTCCACGCAGCTGGTCAGCAGCGTGGTGCGGTCGCGGGCCGTGATGAGGGACTTCAGCGCCCGGTCCCGCAGGGTCTCGATATCGATGTCGGCGTCGGTCTCGGTCATGCGCTGATGTCCTTCCCATGGGCGCGACCGGCCGTGCCGCGCAGTCGGTCCAGCAGGTCGTCGGCCGGGCAGCGGCCCCGCAGCACGTACCGGTCCCGGAACGCCGCCACGGCGTCCGTCACCTCGGGGGCCGCGCCGATCCTCGGCAGGGCCTCCAGGGCTGCCGTGAAGCAGGCGACGGCGGCCTCGTGCAGCTCGGGGTCGCGGAGCCCGGTGCGGGCCGCGTCGATCCACAGCGGGTTGTTCGGGGCGGGGCGCGGCCCCGCCCGCTCGGCCAGCGGCTTCACCGTCCGGTACGCGGTCTCGGCGGCCTCCGGGTCGTCGAACAGCGCCGCCGTCACCGCCAGCGGCACGATCCACCCGTCGTCGCCGGGCTGCGCGTCGATCATCCGCAGCTCCAGATGACCCCGCGGCCTGACCGGCGGGAACAGGGTGGTGAGGTGGTACGCGAGATCCGCGCCGGTGGGCGCCCCCGACCGGGTCCAGGCCCGGAAGGTCAGACCCTCGGGGACCTCCCAGGGGCCGCCGTCCCGCCGTACGCACATCACCGGTGCGTCGAGCACGTGCCGGGCCCAGGCGGTGCGCGGGTCGCCGTCCAGCGGGGGCCCGCCCGCGCGGCCCGCGCCGATCTCCATCCACAGCAGCTGCCGGGTGGAGAGCCAGCCGGTGGGCCGTTGCCCGACCAGCGGGGAGTTCGCGAACGCGGCCACCAGCACCGGGCCGAGCTGATGGGTCAGCCACCAGCGCCGGACGTACCCGAGCGGGCCGGGCTCCTCGTGGCCGGCGTCCAGGCAGACCTGGACGGACGCCGAGGAGCACATCATGTGGCGGCCGGCCGTGCCGGTGCGGTCCAGGCAGCTCTCCATCGCGTCGTAGCGCGGCTCGCGCAGGAAGCGGCGGGGGATGTGCCAGGGATCGTGACCGACGCCCACAAGCCCGAGGTCCTGTGCTGCGAGGACCCTGCGGACGGCGTCCAGGTCGGCGGAGACGGTGCCTATGCACTCCGTGAGGGAGGCGGCGGGCGGCGAGCTGAGCTCCAGCTGGCCGCCGGGTTCGACGGTGAGCGCCGACCCCAGGGGCACCGTGCGCAGTGCGGCGTAGGCCGCTTCGAGTCGTTCGGGTGTCACCGGGAGCTGCGGCCTGCGCAGCTCGTGGACCAGCCATTCCACTTCGACCCCGAGCGTGCGGGGCGGGCCGGTCTTGAAGCAGATGCCCTTGACCAGGGCCTCCACCTCGGCTTCGGTGACAGCCGTGCGGTCGTCCGAGAAGTCGGTTTTCACCGACCCGTCGGTACAGTCGCCGCTGTCGGATATTGAGTCGGACATGTCGGGATCCTCCTGAGATTCCACCATGCCACCGTCCCGGCCGTGGATACGTCCGGGGCGGCATCGTCCGTCCCACCCAAGACCTTCACGTCCGTTCGCACAAGGGCACCTATCGGCACGTTCTAGATCGGTAACCTCTGCTTCCTCGCCGCTTCGTTGCTCCTTCGTTGCCTGTTTCCAGCCGGTTTCGGGCCAGGGAAACTCCGTTGCACGGCACCACCAGCATCGCCCAGGATGCGTGCATGAGCACGACGGGGGAGGCCGCGCGGGCCGCGGCCATGGCGTCCACGGGGGTGGCGCCATGAGCGCGCGCCTGCGCGGCATCGCACGGCAGACCGAGGAGATCGTGGCGGCGGGGAGCTACCGTGCGCCCGACGGCCGGGAGGTCCCGCTGGCCGCCGACATCGCTGCCGCACGGGCCGGGACGCGGCTGTACGGCCCGGAACCGGTGCCGGTCCCGCCGTCCCCGGATCGCGATCCCGTCCCGGCCGTTGCGGACACCGTCTTCGAGGTCACCGGCGAGAGCAGCCTGGAGGCCGCCCGCCGACTCGCCGACGCGCCGGTGGCCGTGCTCAACTTCGCCTCGGCCCGCAACCCGGGCGGCGGCTACCTGAACGGCGCCCAGGCGCAGGAGGAGGCCCTGTGCCGGGCCTCCGCGCTGTACACGTGCGTGCGCGAGGCCGCCGCCTACTACGACCACCACCGCGCACACCGCGACCCCTTCTACACGGACCGCGTGATCCACTCCCCGGCCGTCCCGGTCTTCCGCGACGACCGCGGCGCACTGCTCGCCGAGCCCTACCGCGCGGGCTTCCTCACCGCCGCCGCGCCCAACGCGGGCGTGATCCGCCGTACGGCTCCGGAGCGCGCCGGTGAACTGCCGGCTGCCCTCGCCGTACGGGCCGAGCGGGTACTGGAGGTGGCCGCCGCGCACGGCTACCGGCGGCTGGTGCTCGGCGCCTGGGGCTGCGGGGTGTTCCAGAACGACCCCGCGCAGGTCGCGGGCGCCTTCCGGGAGCTGCTCGGCCCCGGCGGACGGTTCGCGGGCACCTTCGCACACGTGGTGTTCGGGGTCCTGGACCGCACGCCGGGATCCGCGGTCCGGGGAGCCTTCGCGGAGGCGTTCCGGACCGTCGCCGTCCGCGACTAGCGGCTCACTTCCAGCCGTAGCGCTCGTGCAGCCGGTGGCGTACGAGGTTGAAGCGGCCGCGGTCGAGTGCGCAGGCCTCGCGGCGCATGCCGTCCTCGTGCAGGCGCAGGACGCGGTCCACGTCCACCCAGGAGTCGCGTCCGGTGCGGTCCCACGGCCCGCTGCCGATCGCCACCCACTCGCGGTCGTTGTCGTGCCGCTTGCTGGACAGCTGGACGGCGAGCAGGGTGCCCTCCGCCTCCCGGGCGACGACCAGCACCGGCCGGTCCTTGCCCCGCCCGTCGTTCTCCTCGAACGGGACCCAGGTCCACACGATCTCACCCGGGTCGGGGTCGCCGTCGTGGGCGGGGGAGTACTCGGTGCGCACCGGGCCGACCTCGCGCGGGTCGGCCTCGGCGGTCGCGGTGGGGCCGTACCGGCCGGGGATGTTCTCGTCGTCGATATACGCAGTCACGAGGGCACCCTAAGGGGCCTCAGCCTGCGAGAACAGGCGGGGTGCCCGGGCGGTGCAGTTCCGCCTCGACCAACTCGGCGATCATGTCGGGTCGTTCGAGGTGCGGCAGGTGAACGAGGGTGCCCCCGGCCGCGGCCGGGGGCACCCCTGCGCTCCGGTCGTTCGCCGGCTGCTACTCGCCGCCCTCCTCCACCTGCACCTTCTGCGACGGCGGGGCCGTGACCCCGTTGAGGGCCGGTGAAGTCCCGTTCGGCGTCTGCCCGTTCTGGTTCATCGACGCGAGGAGCTGACGGGCGAGACCGAGCCCCGTGCCGCCCATGGTGAGCGCCTTGGCGAACAACTCGGCCATGCCGTCGGCGCCGTTGAGCAGCACCATGTTGTCGACGTTGCCGAAGGCGGACGCGCCCGCCTTGACGATCTCCGGCCAGTTCTCGGCGAGTTGCTGGGCGACGACCGCCTCCTGGTTCTCCGCGAGGGCGGCGGCACGGGCCTTGATGGCCTCCGCCTCCGCGAGTCCCTTCGCCCTGGCCGCCTCGGCCTCCGCGAGCCCCTTGGCCTGCGCGGCTGCCGCCTCGGCCTCACCGGTGGCCCGGGTCGCCGCCGCGGTGGCCGCACCCCGGGACTTGGTCGCCTCGGCCTCGGCGCCCGCGGCCGCCTTGACCCGGGTCGCCTCGGCCGCCGCCGCCAGCTCCGTCTCCTTCGCCTTGGCCTGGGCCGCCGAGATACGGGCGTCACGCTCGGCCTCGGCCAGCGTCCGCTTCTCGTAGGCCCTGGCGTCGGCCGGCTTGCGGACGTCCGCCTGGAGCTGCTGCTCGCGCCGCTGCGCCTCCAGCTCGGCGACCCGCGTCTCCTGGACCACGACCTCCTGCCGGGAGGCCGCGTCGGCGAGCGGACCCGCCTGGCGGGCTTGGGCCGCCGCCTTGTCCCGCTCGGCCTGGTAGCCGGCCTGGAGGATCTCGCTGTCCCGGGTGGCCTCCGCCATCCGGGCGAACGACTGCTGCTCCGCCTCCGTGGCGAGCCGGTTCGCCTCCGCCTGCGCGATCCGCGCGTCCCGCTGCACGGCCGCCGCGTGCGGCATCGCCAGGTTCCGTATGTACCCGGTCGGGTCCTCGATCTCGTGGATCTGCAGGGAGTCCACGATGAGCCCCAGCTTCTCCATCTCGGTGCCGCAGGCGGCCCGGGTCTGCCCGGTGAGCTTGTCCCGGTCGCGGATCATGTCCTCGACCGTCAACCCGCCCACGATGGACCGCAGATGACCCGCGAACACGTTGTGCACCCGCTCGGACATCATCTTCTGCTGGTCCAGGAAGCGGCGGCCCGCGTTGGCGATCGACACGAAGTCGTCGCCCACCTTGAAGATGACCACGCCCCGCACCTTCAGCGGAATGCCCTGCTGGGTCACGCAGTCGACCGACAACTCGGTCTCGTTGAGATCCAGGGACAGCTTGCGCACCGCCTGCACGCCCGGCAGCACCAGCGTGCCCCGCCCCGTGACGATCCGGAACCCCATGCCCTCTTCGAGCCCCTCGGTCCGATGCTTCGAACCGGAGATGATGAGCGCCTCGTTCGGCTCGGCGACCCGCCACATCATCTTGAACACACCGATCAGCACGAGAACGGCGAGAACCGCCACCCCCGCAACGACGCCGACAACCATCGGCATACGCCCCCTTTGAATGGTGCCCTTTCGGCACCGAACGAAGGGAGTGTGCGCCCGCGCGGGCGCCGGGTGAAGACGCTGACGATTCCTTGTTGCAATCTTGACGCATACGCCCCTCACCTGGGGCTTAGCGCGCTCAACTGTCGTACGCGGGCGTGACGTAGACCGTGCGCGGCGGCAGGTACTCGACCACCATCACCACGGTGCCCCGCTCGATCCGGCCGGCGCCGTCGGCGGCGTACGCGAGGAAGTGCTCGGCGCCGCCGCGGACCCGGACGATCACCTCGCCGACGAGCCCGGGCCCGACCGTTCCACTGACCCGCCCCACGAGCCCGACCATCGCCGCATCGTCCATGGTCAGAGGGTACGGGCAGGTCAAGCGAGGGGAAAGTGGCCTGCTCCTATGCCGCCGGGGCGTCGACGGCCGCGGCCTGCGGCGGCCAGAGCTCGTGCCAGCGCAGTTCGGCCTCCAGTTGGGCGGCGACGGAGACGAGCAGCGGCTCGCTGTCCGCCGGCCCGAGCAACTGGGCGCCCACCGGCAGCCCGTCCCCGACGAACCCGGCCGGCACGTTCACCCCCGGCCACCCCAGCACGTTCCACGGCCAGGCGTAGGGGCAGGCGGCGATCATCGCCCGGTCGGTGGCGAACTGACCGAGGCCCAGCAGCGCGCCGACGCGGGGCGGGGGCGCGGCGGTGGTCGGCGCGAGGACGACGTCGTACGACGTGAAGAAGGCGCCGATCCTGCCGCGCAGGGCGGCCTCCGCGCGCCGGGCGGCCCGCAGCGGGGCCCCGCCGAGCAGCCGGCCCAGGCGGGCCGCCTCCAGCGTGCGCGGGTCGAGCAGGTCCGGGTGCGGGGCCTCGCGGACCCGTTCGGCGATCCCGACGGTGGCACGCGGGACGAAGGTGAGCCCGATCTGCCCGTAGGGCGGGTCGGCCTCCTCGACGGTGTGGCCCAACGCGGCGAGCCTCTGGGCGAGTTCGAGGACCCGGGTGCGCACCTCCGGCTGGAGGCGCGCGGGGAGCGCGGTGAACGGCGGCTTGAGGGAGAGCGCGATACGCAGCCGGCCGGGGTCGCGGCCGACCGCGTCGGTGAGCGTCAACGGGGTCGGCCGGTGCGGGTCCTGCGGGTGGTTCCCGCTCGCCGCGTCCAGCAGCAGGGCCGCGTCGGCGACCGTGCGGGCCAGGGTGCCGTTGACCGTGATGCCCTGGAAGGACTCGCCGCGCGGCCAGGTGGAGATGCGACCGCGCTGCGGTTTGATGCCGACGAGGTGGGTCCAGGCGGCCGGGATGCGCACGGATCCGGCGCCGTCCGAGCCGAGGGCGGCCGGCACGAGACCCGCCGCGACGGCGGCGGCCGACCCGCCCGAGGACCCGCCCGGCGTGTGGCCCGGCTGCCAGGGGTTGCGGGTGGCGCCGAAGGCCGGCCCCTCGGTGAACGGCCACTGCCCCAGCTCACATGTGTTCGTCTTGCCGACGATCACGGCCCCGGCCGCGCGCAGCCGCCGTACCGCCTCGCCGTCCTCCGCCGCGGGCGGGAACTCGCCCGGGCAGCCGAAGGCGGTCGGCTCGCCGGCCACGTCCGTGTCGTCCTTCACCGCGACCGGCACCCCGAGCAGCGGCCGGCGCACCCCGGCCACCAACTCACGGTCGGCGGCGTCCGCTTCGGCGAGGGCGGCGGAACGGCGCACGATCCGGAAGGCGTTGAGGGAGCCCTGGGTGGCCTCGATCCGCGCGAGGCACTCCTCGATGAGCTGACGGGACGTCAATTCACCTGCGGCCAGCGCGCGCACGGACTCGGCGAGGCCTGCGGAACGGTCGTACGGCATGCGGTGACCCACCTCCGGGCGCGGCGTTTACCGGAGAGTAACGTCGATCCGGCTCCGGCAGGACAGGTTTCGCACAGCCGGCGTCCAGCTGCGCCCCAGTCCTGCGCAAAGCATTGACGTGCACCTGGCGTGACTTCTACTTTCTGCGTCGACTTATCGAACTCAGTTCGAAATACCGGACGCTTCGCCGTGTCCGGGTCTGCACGAGCCCCCCGGAGAGCCGCCGTGACCACACGTCCCCCCGCCCCGTCCCGTCGCACCCTGCTGCGCGCCCTGGCCGCCCTGCCCGCGACGGCCCTGGCCCTGGGCGAACTGCCCGGCCTGCTCGGCACGGCCGACGCCGCCGCCCCCGCGAGCGGCTACGCGACCCGCTACACCATCGTCCCGTTCCTCGACAGCGACGACGGCACCGTGAACGTCTACCAGTCCGACGACGCCACCGACTTCCGCCTCCTGCAGGCCTCGGCCTACACCCCGCCCAGCAACCGCATCCGCGACGCGAGCGTCTTCAGGCACACGGACGGCTACTACTACGTCACCTACACCACCCACACCTGGGAGGACGAGAGCACCACGATCGGCTTCGCCCGCAGCGCCGACCGGGTCGGTTGGAGCTTCCTGTACGACTACACGGTCCCCCTCGCGAACCTGTCCCGGGCCTGGGCGCCCGAGTGGTTCGTCGACAGCGACGGCAGTGTCAACGTCATCGTGTCCTGCTCGACGACCGACGACGAGTGGATCTTCACGCCGTACCTCCTGACGGCGACCGACTCGGCCCTCACCGCCTGGACTTCACCGGTAGCCCTGTCCGGCATCGGCACGAACCACATCGACACGTACATCGTGCGGATCGGCTCGACGTACCACGCCTTCACCAAGAACGAGACGGCCAAGTACATCGAGTACGGCACGGCGACCAGCCTCAAGGGCCCCTACACGATCTCCAGGACCGGCGACTGGGCGGGCTGGGGCAGCTACCGCGAGGGTCCCTCGGTGATCCAGCTCGACAACGGCGGCTGGCGGATCTTCTTCGACGGCTACGGCGACGGCACCTACTACTACAGCGACAGCTACGACACGTTCGCCACGTGGTCCACGCCGACCGCCCTGCCGACCCTCTCGGGTACGGCCCGGCACTTCACGGTGATCAAGGAGACGGTGTCCGGCGGCACGTCGGTCACGAAGAACGCGACCCGCTCCTTCCGGTCGGCCAACTACCCCACCAGGTACTGGGAAGAGGTGTCCGCCCTCCTCAACCTCCCGGTGGTGACCAGCTCCAGCGCCACCGCCGACAAGCAGGCGGCCACCTTCACCGTCGTCGCGGGCCTCGCCGACGCCAACGGCTGCTCCTTCCGCGACGCCAGTGGCAACTACCTCCGCCACTACGACTTCCGGGGCCGCTTCGACGCCAACGACGGCACCACGACGTTCGCCCAGGACGCCACGTTCATCGCCCGCACGGGCTCGGCCGACGGCTCGGTCCGCTTCGAGTCGTACAACTACCCCGGCCGCTACCTGCGCCACTACAACTACCAGCTCCGCGTGGACATCCCGGACGGCACGGACCTGTTCCGCCAGGACAGCTCCTTCGTACCGGTGACGGCCTGGGCTTGAGCTGGGGCGTCGCTGACCTGGGTGGATGTGCCAGCAGCAGCGGAGGACTCCCCTCCAGTTCCTGGGTTTTCCCGGGAGATACCGCGAAAACGTGCACTGGTTGTGCACTGGACCCGGTGAGATGGGAGTGGGGTGGCCGGTTGGTGAGCAGGCCGGCCACCGCGGGCATCGAGGTGGACAGGACGGTGCCGTCGATCGAATTGGCTGACCAGGCCGCTACCCCAAGCCGTGCGACCGATTGATTACCCGCACGGTCGGCAGGTCGGCCATCGTTCGGAGCTGTGCAGGCTACGGACACCGTCACCACGATCCGGGCATCTTTCCGACAAACGTCATGGGGGAACCAGGGGTGATCTCACTGCCGGTAAGTGGGAAGGCGTTCCGCACGGTCAAGCGGCTGTCTGCGGTGATCTGGCGCTCAGCGTGCCGCCCCTCGCGGTCATCGGCCTGCTCACAGCCTTGTGTAACACCGTTTAAGGGCTGTCCCATAAATGATTGCTGAGCCACTGAGGGGTGGGTCGCCATGCGGCCCTTGCCTGTCCGATGAGGGCAAGGTTGTGCATGCGGGCGATGCCGAGCATCGCGTGGTGGACACCGTCTCCCATGAGGCGACAGCCGCGTAGGATCTTCCAGGTCTTCATGCGGGCGAAGACGTGTTCGCCCCGGGCCCGGACCGGCTTGTGAGACCAGTTGTGCTCTTCTTTCCAGTCCGGGAGTTCGGGCTGGACGCGCTCGCGACGGTGCGGGATGACGAGTCCGGTGCCCGAGTAGCCGCCGTCGGCGATCACGAGGGTCTTGCCGACCGCGGCCTTGGCGCTGGACTCCTCCCCGGCCCTGCAGTCGTTGCGGTTCCCGGCGAGTGGCCGACCGATCATGACGACGCGCCGAGTGTCGGCGTCGATGGCTCGGTGATCATGTGGTCCCGGGTGGGGACCAAGGTCCCATCCACGATGAGCACGGTGCCCTTGGTGAGAAACTGACGGCGCTGAAGTGCGAGCTTCGGTCCGAGGTGATCGATGATCAGGTCCGCCGCCGACTTGGACGCACCTAATAGCGGGGCGAGCTGGCACATGGTCAGGTCCGTACGCCAGTACGCGGCCACCAGCAGGGCCCGGTCCTCCAGCGGGAGGCTCCACGGCTGGCCCTTGCGGACACCATATCGGTACCTTCACGTCGCAGCACGGTCACCAGCTTCCCGAAAGCGCGAAATCTCAGCCCTGAAGATGCGGCGATCCAAGACGGCTCTCACACCGCAATCACACCAGCCACACCGTGATTTTTCCGCCCAAGCGAGGCCGAGCGAGTGCTCTCCGCCCAAGTCCCAGCGGCTTCCGGGCCTTTGCCCGCCGACAAAGAAATGGGTTAGCACATCGAGCGGGGGGATGGGTACCACCGCAATTGGATGTACGACCTGGTCGCGCGGGATGCGCTGCACCACAGGTTCACGATCTTCTGACTATCATTCAGTGCAGGAACAGGAAAACGGCGATCGCCGCGATGCCGACCGCGTACATACATCGGGTCTTCCAGTCCTGAAGCTCCTGCTCCAGCTTCTTCAGCTTCGCGGTGTACTGCCGTTTACCCAGCTCCTCCTGCCGGTGATACCTTTCCGCGAGGGCTACCACGTCCAGCTTGACGAGGGAATTCTTCGCTTCCGCGAGCCCTCGGTTTGCTTCGGCGATGAGGGACAGCGTTTCCCTCTTGGTCTCCACCAGCTTCTTCATGTCCTCCAGGACCCGGCCAAGGTCCGAGACCGCGGGATCGCTCTCCAGGTAGTTCACGGCCCGTGAGAAGTCTTCCAACCGCCTCGAATCCACCAGATGCGCGGTGCTGGCGAAACCTTCGAGGATATCCATGCTCAGACCGTTGGCCGCCTGGCTGAACATCTCGGCCATCGACCAGTTCATCTTGTTCGACAATGCGTTAGAGAAGTCCTTGAGGACCTTTGTGTCCAGGCGGTTGAGGGCTGACGCGACCTCGGGGAACTCCTTCGCCACTTCGTTGATCACGACGTGGGTGTCCCGGCCGGAGTGGAAGGAGAGGTGCTTGTCGCCCATCAGAGGTTGATGGTGCCGCTGAAGTCTCTGCCCACGTTGTAGTTGGTCTGAGCGTGCACTTCGCCGAACGTCACGGTGGAGGTCGAGTTGTCGACCGTCAGGTTGTGCTGGATGAGCCTGACCCTCCAGTAGGTGGCGATGTCCTCCAGCGAGAGAGCTTCCTCCCTGAGTAGGACCGCGTGGTCGGCAGCCTCCTCCGCGTACCGGTCCTGGACTTCCCGGGGCACACCGGAGACGAGCGCCCTGACGCGTTCGCGTACGCGGTCGAGGAGCCCTGTGGCTGCGCCTGCGGCGACAGCTTCGGTGACTGCGACGGCGGCTTCAGCGGCGTTGACCATGCGAGGAAAGTATCGAAGCGGGACATCCGTCGCAGGGAAATGCGATATTTGGCAGGTATGGAACTGGAGCGGCTGCTGGACTAGCTGGAGACGCCGGCGGCAGGCAAGAACGCGAGGTGCGACAGCGCTTTGGCGGCTGGTGACGGTTCTGCGGCACAGGGGTGCGGGCGCGGTCCACAGAGCCAGCCGCGGAGTCTTCCGCTTGAGGACCGGGCCCTGCTGGATGCGGCGTACTGGCGAACGAACCTTACGGTGCGCCAGCTTGCCCCGCTGTTCGGGATCTCGAAGTCGGCAGCGGACCGTATCATCGACTACGTCGGACCCAGGCTCGGGTTCCGGCCCCGCAGATGCTTCGTCAAGGACACCGCGCTCATCGTGGACGGCACCCTGGTCCCTACCCGCGACCACGCCATCGCCGAGCGGTCGAAGAACTACCGGTACTCCACCAATCACCAGGTTGTCATTGATGCCGACACCCGCCTTGTCGTCGTGGTCGGCCGGCCGCTCGCCGGGAACCGTACCGACACCAATGCACGGGAGGAGTCCGGCGCTGCTCGCTGCGGTTGAGTCCGGTTCCATGACGACATCCTGGACCGAATCGATCGGATCGTCCCGTCGGCATCCTTGACCCATCCTGCATCGGCTACACCCTGCCCGTCCTCGCTGATGCCGGGCAGCGGCGCAGGGCAGCCCGTCTCACTGAATCCGGATGATTGTGGGCTGTACAGCCTGACGGCGATCCACGACCAGGGGAATGCGCTGCGAACGACAAGTTCTGACAACTGATCATCTCTTGATGATCGCATCGCTCCTACCACGCCTGTTGGGCTTTCGCAAATGGGCAGTATTGCTCCTGGTGTCTCCGCTACGGTCTGTCGAGCCGGTGATCATCCGCGCTTGACCAGGGAAAACCGCACGCATTGAGGGACAACTTGAAGACTCTCCTGAAGCTTTGCCCCGCCGCTTTCCACGTCATGGGCGTCGCCTCCGTGTCAGTGGTGGTGCTTCGCTGGATGTGGTGACAGCGCGCGTCGACCGGCTTCTGAAGATGAGTTCAAGAGCCGGTCGACGCGTGCCCCGCCAGCACTTGAAGCAACTGGTCCGCCTCGTTGTCGGCTCCGAGGCGCCGGTACAGTGCGACCGCCTGCTTGCCGTACTGCCGGGCTTGGTCGGTGCCGTCAGGGCGTAGGAAAGCCGTCCGGGCCAGGCCGGCGAGTGCGTGGGCCGAGCCCAAGGGAAAGTTGACGCTCTGAGCCACCCCGAGAGCTTCTTCGTAGCCGTGGCGCGCGATCCCGAGCCTTCCGGATTCGCGCTGGACGTCCGCTGCCCCGATCAACGCCCGCAGCCGCTCGTAAGGGTTGTCTATACGGGCAGCGACCTGTTCCGCCATGGTGAAGTGCAACAGCGCCTCGCCCCTGCGCCCCGACTGCGTGTGGGCCATCCCCATGCTGATCAGGGTATCGGCCTCGCCCAGAACATCGCCGCTGGTCTGGTGGGCGGCAAGGGCTCTGCGATAACAGGCCAGAGCACGGTCCGTGTGTCCTGCGGCCTGATGCACCGCACCTAGATTGGTGTCGAGGATCGCGAGCTCCTGGCGGCCGCCGTGCTCACGCATCAGGACCAGGGACTGTTCGTAGCAGTCACGGGCTTCGTCGTAGCGTCCTTGGAGATAGTGCAGCTCTCCTCGGTTGTTGAGTGCCTGTGCCAGTCCGTACGGGTCCGGTAACGTCTCGTAAATGTGTTGCATGAGCTGTACCCGTTGAAGGGCCTCGCCGTACTGGCCTGCGTAGTACAGCAGCGCCCCCTGCACATTGAGGCTCTCGGCTTCTCCGGACCGGTCGCCGACCTCGCGGTACAGAGCCAGCGACTGTTCCAGGGCGAGCATGGCCGGCCCGCCGCGGCCGGCTGCGAACCGAGCGCGGCCCGACTGAAGGAGTGCGTCGGCGCGACCGCTGGCGTCGCTCAGATCCTCGTAGATCGAGAGAGCCTCGGTCGCGCAGCGTAAGGCCTCTCCGTGGTTTCGCTGTGCCAGCAGTTCGGCCCGGTCCGTCAGGGCGCGAGCAAGTACGGAGCGGCTGCCGGAGGATCGGAGAACCGGGATAGCCGCGTCAAACAAGTCTGCCGCGAACTCCCACGTTCCCCACAACTTGAGGGAGCGTGCTAGGACGCTGGGGAGCAGTCCGGCATACTCCGGGTGCTCCAGCGCCGCGGTACGGGCGATTGCCAGGAGATTGGCGCGTTCCACCGTGAGCCACACCGAGGCCTCGTCCGGGTCGGAGAACTCCAGAGCGTATCGGGAGGTTTGCTCTGGACTCAGGGAGAGAGCTCGACGGTGGGGATGGGCCAGCCGGTCGGCCCGTTGGGCAGTCGTGAGATGGAAGGCGACAAGACGGCCGACCGACGCGTGACGGGTGTTCTGGTAAGGCGTCACTGCGCCAGTCCGCAGAGCGAAGGCCCGGGTCAGGTCATGGAATCGGAACCGCCCGCGCACCGGCTCGTCCAAGAGGCTGAAGTCGAGGAGTTCCTCGACGTGTCTCTCCAGCGGCTTCGGATCACTCCGCAGGCTCGGTCCGACCAAGGCCGCTGCCGCCTGCAGAGTGATGTCGGGACCAGGGTGCAGTGCGAGCTGACGGAACAACTGCTGGGCGGAAAGGCTGAGTTCGGCATACGAGAACTGGAAGACAGCCAAGATCCGTTCGTCGAATTCTTCGAGCGATCCGGTTGCGCCCGTGAGACGGTCGAGCAGGTCCTGTACGGCCCAGGAATTCCGGTGGCGGAAGCGGCTCGCTATGAGCTGCAGGGCCAGGGGATGGCACCCGACCGCGTCAACGAGCTTCACCAGGACTTCGGGCTCTGTGGATACTCTCGCAGGGCCGACGATGCGTGTGAAGAGAGCGGCCGCCTCCGCTTGGGACAGGGCGTCAACAGATACCGAGGTGGCACTGTCGAGTTCGGCCAGTCGGCTGCGGCTGGTCACGATGGCCCGGCAGGTGGGGCTGCCGGGCAAAAGAGGCCTGATCTGGCCGACGTCCCTGGCGTTGTCGAGCACCACGAGGGCGCGTCGCCGCGCGGTCCACTCCCGCCACTTGGCCGCCCGTTGCTCCAGCGTGTCGGGCAGGTCGCCTGACCAACCGGTCGAGTGCAGGAGGATGGCCAAGGCTTCCGTCGGGTCGAGCGGCTGTGGGCTGCTGTAACCCATGAGGTCTACGAAGAACTGGCCATCGGGGTAGTCGGCAGACAGCCTATGCGCGGCATGCAGCGCTAGCGCGGTCTTGCCGATGCCCGGCATACCGTATACGAAGGTGACCGGTAGGGCGGTAGTCGGCTCGCACTCGGTCGGCTCCAGCAGGATGCGCAATTCTCCGGCCCGCCCGGTGAAGTCCCGGGTGTCTCTGGGCAGGCAGTTGCGGGATTCCCGTAGCACTGTCGAGTCGGGTGGCGACATCTCCGTGTGCAGGAGGGTGCGGTCCTGGCCGAGCATGCGCAGATGCAGGTCCTGAAGTTCCACCCCCGGTTCGATGCCCTGGCTCTCGTGGAGCCTTTCGCGTGTGTCCCGGTAGACGGCAAGGGCCTCGTCGTGGCGTCCCGAGCGGTACAGAGCGAGCATCAGCGAGCTGATCACCTTCTGTGCGAAGGGACTTTGCGACGCAAGCTCCTGGAGCTCGCCGATCAGGTCCGCGTGCCGGCCCAACTCCATTTCCAGGCCGATCCGCTCCTCCCGCACCCGGCGGTGGTCCTCGATCAGCCGTGAACGTGCCGACAGCGCCCAGGCGTTGTCGGTGAACTCGGTCAACGGTTCGCCCCGCCACAGCGCTTCGGCCGTGTACAACAGCCCGATGGCCAGCTCGCGTTCGCCCCGCTTCGCTGCCGCCGCCGCGTCCGTACGCAGGCGCTGGAAGCGCAGCAGGTCGATGTCTTCCGGATCGGCGCGCAACTGGTAAAGCCGTGGTGAGGGGTGCGCTACCTGTGCCAGTTCGTCGCCCACCGCCCGGCGCAGCCGCCTGCGCAGGCGAGACAGATAACTGTTGAGCGTATCCAGAGCGGTTGGTGGCGGCTCGCCATTCCAGACGCGATCCATCAGCGTGTCCACGGAGACTGGTTCACCCCGAGAGTGCAGCAACGCGATCAACACGCAGCGTTCCTTGAGAGAACCGAGTTGGTACTGCTGCCCGCAGTGCCACAGCTCAAGAGGTCCCAGAGCGAGAAGATCCACCATCACCCCCGACGGGTGCGCTTCTGCCTGCCACCTTCGACAGTGTCCGCACAAATGTGCGTCACTCACTCAAATGTTCAGCGATGAGTGCGGGGGAGACAGGGGCGCACGGGGGCGTGTCAGGCGCACAGGGGCGTGTTCAAGCCGAGGTCCACAGGAGTGCAAGGTTCCTGCAAGTCCGCCATCCCGTCTCCCGGGCACCCCTCAGTCGAGGCCGCGGAAGCCGCGGTGAAGCCATCGAACGCACGAAGGGAACCGGGGGATACGACGATGAGCGTGACACAGTCCGAGTCGCACTGGCGGCATGTGCCGGTACGGCTGGACGTCGACCGTTGGGCCACCCGTCGGACTCGCAGGCGAGTCCTGGTTGTGGTTCACACGGTGATCGCGGGGGAGAGGCTCCTCGACGCGATACATCTACTGGAAGGCGATGTCAGGGTACAGATCATCTTCACGCAGGCGCCCGATGTGTTCAGCAATGGTGTGGGCGAGTTCCTGGAAAAGCTGAGCGGCTTGGTACTTCCGTGGGGCCAGGCGGTGGAGACGCACTTCGACCTCGCACTGGCCGCAAGCCACGGCAGTCTCCATGAATTGCATGCACCCGTGATCGTGCTTCCTCACGGGGCCGGACACAACAAGATCACCCCAGCTGACCGGAACGGTGTGACGGCCGCACAGCGTGGTGTGTACGGCCTCAGCCGACAGCGACTCGTGCGAGACGGCGCTGTCGTCCCCGAGGCGATCGTCCTGGCCCATCACGAAGAGCTGACCAGACTCGGTCGTGAGTGCCCCGAGGCCGTGCCGGCGGCGGAGGTGGTGGGCGATCCGTGTTACGACCGTATCGCGGCCAGCCTCGGCTTCAGGGCGCTTTACCGGGACGCCCTGGGGACCAGGGCTGGGCAGCGGCTGGTCCTCGTGTGTTCTACCTGGGGACCCGACTCACTCCTGGGGCGGGGATGGGACATCCTGGAACGACTTGTCGGCGAGCTACCGCGCGACGAGTTCCGTATCGCCGCGCTCCTGCATCCCCACGTCTGGAACGCGCACGGCAGATGGCAGGTCCGTGCCTGGCTCGCCGGTCTGGCGCGCTCAGGGCTGATCCTGGTCAGTCCACACGGAGACTGGGCCGGGGCGGTCGTCGCAGCCGACTACGTCGTGGGCGACCACGGTTCGGTTTCGCTCTACGGTGCGATGACCGGTGTGCCGGTACTGATGGCGGGCCAGCCCGACGCCGACGTGGATCCGGGCTCTCCTCTTGCCGAGCTCATGTCCTTCGCACCGCGGTTGTACGGGGACCGTCCGATGCTTCCCCAGCTGAAGCGGAGTTCCGGGACCAGCCGCTCGCGTCGGTACGAGCGGGTCGCCGCCCGCATTTCGTCGGAGCCCGGCCGCTTCGCGCACAAGATGCGCGCGCTGCTCTATCGCAAGTTGCACCTTCGGCCTCCTGCCGCGCGCACGACGATACAGCCGGCGCGCCTCCCCCTGACGGTCCGGTACGACGAACCGGGCAGCGTGACAGTGCTATGACCTCGGGACGCCAGGTACATGTCGTGCTGGTGAACCCGGTATCCGGAGCCCTGATCGAGGATGAGCACCGGAGAGCTCGGCTTCCCGCCGCCGCCCGTTGGTCTCAGCTCAGCGACGTACTGCTCGAGCACGGCCAAGGGGCGACGAGGGCCGCAGCAACGGCGGTATCCCATCCGGGCGTTCTGGTGGCCGCGGTGTACGAGGGCTCTCGCTGCTGGATGTGCCTCGGTCCCGAGAGGGTGGTGCGTGAATTCGAAGTTGAAGGTTCCGGTGACCCGGAAGACGTGTGGGCGACTCTGACCTCGCTGGCTCATGCGTGGCTGACGGCCGGGTTGCCGGCTGCGGAGTTCGGAGCAACCCCGCTGTGGGTCCTTCGGATTCAGTCACCGGGCTCAGCAGGATCCGACTCCTGGAGTCGGCGTAACGCGGACTCGGCGTTCTCCGCTTGCCGGGACCGCCCCACAGAGGAGTAGAGAGCCATGGCGTTGCGATAGTGGTCCTGGGCAGCGCGCGCGTTCCCGCGCTGCTCGGCGGCCACTGCAAGGCCCTCGACGGCACGGGCGATCTCGTAGTTCGCGGTCATGTTACGCAGCGTGGTCAGCGCCGCGGACAGGCATTCTTCTGCCTTCCCTGGCCGCCCCAGCGCGAGATGCCCGAGCCCAAGCAGTGTGTCCGCCCGTGCGGTGTTGTACGTGTCGCCCGCGTTCCGAAGTTCGACGCGGGCGACACCGCCTTGTCGGACCGCCTCTTCCGGTTGTCCGGTGGTGAGGGCGATGTCCGCGAGGTTCAGCCGGGCCAGTGCGCCGGCCCGCGGATCTCCGCAAGCCGGCAGCTCCGTAGCGGCGAGCCGAAAGAGTCTGGCGGCCTCGCTCGGTCGTCCGAGACGTTGCACTGCGAGTCCGCGGTAGTTGAGCGTACGCGCCTGGCCTAGCCGGTCGCCGCGATGCGAGAAGAGGTGGGCCGCACGCTCGAACATCTCCAGTGCGAGGAGATGGTTTCCAGAGCCGAGCTCCCCGACTCCGCCAGAGGTGAGCATCCGGCATTTCGCCACCGTGTCTCCGAGCTCCGTTGCCGCTGCCAGTCCTTCCTCATGTGCGGCGTGCCAGTCGTCGTAGAACTTGCGCCGGAGGAAGAGAGGCCACAAGGCGTCGGCGAGCTGCCATGCGATCGTCGGGAACCCTTCGGTTCGGGCATGGCGGATCACCGACATCAGATTGGGCAGTTCCTGCTCCAGCCAGTCCAGTGCGGCCTCCGCGTCGTCACCCACACTCGCTGTGACCAACGGCCCGGGACCGTAGTCACGGGCCATGGTGCGATGTTGCGGGTCGATGATTCCCTCGGCGTGTGTGGCGCTCACGAGATAGAGGTCTGCGATACGACGGGCTGCCTGTGCCCGATCTTCGGGCGATTCGTCTTCCTGCGCCATCATGGCAGCGTGCAGGCGTACGAGATCGTGAAAGCGATAGCGCTCTTCTCCGGCGTCGACGAGGAGGCTTGCGTCATGCAGGGTCTCCAACAGGTCGGTGGCGTTCTGCTCGCCGGCGAGCACGGCGGCAGCAACCGGGCCCCCGAACTCCGGGCCGGGGTGCAGTCCCAGCAGCCGATACAAGCGGGCTGCCGAAGGTGAGAGAGATCGATAGGACAGATCCAGCGTCGCCCGCACGTCGTGGTCGCCGTCGATCGCCAACGCCTCCAGACGGTCATGCTCCTCGGTAAGGGTGCGCACCATTGTCGTGATACGCCGCTGCGGCCTCGCGGCGAGCAGCGCACCGGCGACACGAACGGCCAGGGGCAACCCGGCACACAGGTCGACCAGGGTGCGTGCTTCATCGGGCTGTGCTGCCACTCGGCCGTCGGACAGGGTGTGGTCGAGCAGTTCCACCGCGGCCTCGGGAGCGAGCGACTCCAGATGGATGGGATAGCAGCCGTCGACGGTCAGTCCAGGCAGTCGACTACGGCTGGTCACCGCTGCCACGTTTCCGGAACCGGGCAGCAACGGGCGCACCTGCGCCGCGGTCGCGGCGTCGTCCAGCAATACCACGAGCCGTCGGTCTGCGGTCAACGACCTGTACATTGCTGTCCGTTCGGCAAGTGTCGCGGGAACCTGTTGCGCAGGAACACCCAAGGCACGCAGGAACCGTCCGAGTACCTCAGCCGGGATCGTCGGCCCACCGGCAGCCTGCGCCCCGAGATCCCCGTAGAGCTGGCCGCCTGGGAAGTGGGGGCGCAGTGCGTGCAGCCATCTCAGCGCGAGGGCGGTCTTGCCGACGCCGCCCAGACCGCTTACCGCGGTGAGGATGGGGCGCCCCTCTCGCAGGGCACGAGCTCGGTGCCGCTCCAGTGCCTCAAGTTCCGGTGACCGGTCGACCATGTGTCCTGCGGATGGAAGCTGCCAGGGCGTCCCTCCGGCGAGATTCGCCTCGGAACCGATGTGCACACTGCCGTAGATCACACCCGCCTGGACGGTCGCGCCGTGCACTGTGCCGCTCAACTCGTTGTGCGCACCGAACTCGTGCCCCTGCACTCGTCCCCCCGAAACGCCTGTCAGTACCGAAGCCCTGAGTAGATCCTTTCCGTACAAGGAGTCGATACCCACAGGTGAGAGAAAATCCGCTGAGGGGCACCGCCGTAGGCCTTCTTCTCAGCCAGTTCGATCCGGAGGGGTGTCCCCAGGAGCGTTGATGGTCAGGTGCGTGAAGGTGTGCCCCTGGACGACTGGGCCATGTTGCGTGCCGCCGGTGATGCTGTTGCGCACGGTGCCTGAGGGGTCGATGAGGCTTCTGGAGGCGAACTCCTCAACCAAGGCACGGAGTTCGGGTACCGCGTCGGGGTTCTGCTCTACCAGTCGGCGCAGCCTGAGCCGTAGCGAGGCCGTCAGGTCGGAGGCGTGGTCCCCCTCGTCACGGGTACCTGTTGCTGCGATCAGAGCTGTGCGGGACTCCTCCAGGTCCACGGCGATGGCGTTGCCGTCACTGCCGCGTGCCAGGAGCCGCACTACGCGCTGCTTCGCCTGTTCCCAGGCATCGGTGACCATGAGAGCGACCAGCGTCGTCGCTCCGGTTCCGACCAGGCTCACCAGTTCCGCTTCCACGGGGCTTCCTCGTCTCTGCCGGTCTTTCGCACTGCGAGCTGTTGTGCCAGTCGTCCACCGTATGGCGCGACTCGCAGTCGATGCCATCGATAGCCGGCGGGCAGGTGCATCTGCGAGATGGCCCGTTTTGCCGGCGTACAAGGAGTATTCGTTCTCTGGCAAAGGGGAGCGGCGCTCTCGCCTGTGCAAGCATTCCGAAACTGAGACTGGCTTCGTACGCGAGGTGACTACGGCTACGGCGCGCGCAGCTTTCGCGGTGGCGTCCGCGGAAGTCCTCGTGATCACCTCCACCGAACTCGCAGCACCCGAGACGAACCGCCCCCCCATTGGCGGGGTGATCCATCTCCGCGCCGAGGAGGACCATCGTTGTGGCACCGGTTGACCGCGACACCGGGAGATTGGATCCGCTGAACAGCGCGGCGAGCGCCCACCACGTCGACGGTCGCCAGTGCGGACTCCACCTCAGCCCGGCGAGCAGATCCGCTCGCGGGGCACGCCGTAATTGAGGCAGGCCCACGCGGGCGGGCAGCAGCGAGGTGATCCCGGACACCGAGCCCGGCTGATTCGCGAGTTCATTGCGCGGCGGAGTTCCGCAACTTGGCCAGTAACTTGTTCTGCCTGGCCAGTATCCGTGTCAGGATCCGCCGCGCTGCTCGTGCCAGGCCGGCCACACACCCGCCTGCCAGTTCATAGACGGCGGTCGAGTCCTCGCGGGCCGACGCAACGATTCTCGAGTGGCGCCGCGCCGCCAATGTCTGGCCTACGCCGAACATGACGCACCGGCCCCGATCCTCCCCTTTCGCGCAGAACCTCTGCCTAGACCTCGACGCCGTCACCTGTGACGCCCTGGGCCTGACCGGCAGACGGTGCCGCACCGGGCACCGACTCCCTAGTGTTGCGCCATGACGGACGAACAGCTGCCCGCGCAGGTCTTCCCGAACCGCTTCCCCGAGGCGGTGGATTCCCGGCCCGGAGTGCCACAGGACCACTGCGACTGCTTCAGCCAGGGCCGGGTGAGTCCGCCCGGCGCGACGGTGTCCTTCCACACCGAGATCCAGGACACCGGTGCTCCGGGCTGGCTCCGGCTGCTGGAGCTGATCGAGGAGGCGGCGGCAGACGGGCGGGAGGAGTTCCGCCCGCTGCCGGAACTCAGTCCTGACGAACGGCGGCAGATCGTCACGCTGCCCGCGTCGATCGGGCGGCTGACGGCGGTGCGGACCCTCGTGCTGTACGGCAGCAACCTGGTCCGGATACCTCCGGAGATCGGCGGCATGACAAGCCTGGAGGAGTTCAGCCCCTACACCTCACGACGGCTGCACTGGTTCCCGTACGAGGTCACGCGGTGCGCCCGGCTGGCGAACAGCACGGTGAGCACGCGCTCGATCTACGGCAACCACAAGTACCGGCCACCGTTCCCGCGGCTCCTCCCGCCCGGCGACACGGTCCTGGACCTCGGCGGCCTGGCGCCCGCCCGCTGGGGCACCACCGCGGCCCGCACCTGCAGTGTCTGCACCGGGCCCGTCCCGGCGACGGGCCCGCACCAGGCATGGCTCTCGCGGGCGGTGGCGACCGATGTGCTGCCGATGCTGGTCAACGCCTGCTCGCAGGCGTGCCTCGACGCTCTGCCCCCTGGGACGAAGGGCTATATCCCGACACCCCACCGGGGCGGCGCGATCGAACAGCCGCCGAGGCGCTGACCGCCGGCACCGGGAGTGACGCGGAGCGCTGCCTCCGAAACGGCCGACAAGTACGGTGACTTCGCATGAACGAGACCGAGACCGAGATCACCGCGGACCTGGTCCGCGACCTGTTGCGGGAGCAGCATCCGGACCTTGCGGGGCTGGCCGTCCGCGAGGTGGCGGGCGGCTGGGGCAACCAGATGTGGCGCCTCGGGGACGAGTTGGCCGTGCGCATGCAGCGCATGGATCCCACCCCGGAACGCCAGCTGAAGGAGCGGCGGTGGCTGCCCGTGCTGGCGCCGCGCCTGCCGCTCCCGGTGCCGACCCCGGTGCGGTTCGGTTCGCCCTCCGAGCGTTTCCCGAAGCACTGGACCGTGATGACGTGGGTTCCCGGCGAGCCGCTCGACCACGGCTCGATCACCCGCGGCGCGCACGCGGCCGACACGCTGGCGGGCTTTCTCCGGGCGCTCCACGTGCAGGCGCCCGCCGAGGCACCGAGCGCCACGGACCGCGGTGCCCCGCCCAGGGACTGCACGGACGGTTTCGAGAAGTTCTTCCGGGCCGTCGTCCCCGACGACATCGCCGCCGACGTCCGGGCCGTCTGGGACGACGCCGTTGCGGCCCCCGTGTGGGAGGGCCCGCCGGTGTGGGTGCACGGCGACCTCCATCCCGCGAACGTCGTCGTCTCGGACGGAACGCTCTCGGGCATCGTCGACTTCGGTGACATGTTCGCCGGAGACCCGGCGCTGGACCTCGCCGCCGCATGGGCGCTGCTACCCGCGGGTACGGCCACACGGTTCTTCGACAGGTACGCGCAAGCGGACGAGGCGGCGATCCGGCGCGCCCGCGGGCTGGCGGCCATGAGGAGCCTCTTCCTGATGCTCATGGGGCAGAACGGAGACCGGGGCATTCCCGGCGGCAAGCCGCACTGGGGGCCGGTGGGCCGGGCGGCCCTCGACCGTGTGCTGCGGGGCCTGTGACGCACGCTTCTGCGGCCGTCCGTCTTCGCGGGTTCGCCGACGGCCCCGGCTTGAGGCCGTCGGCGTTCGGATAGACAGTGAGAATCATGAACCGGCACCGGCAGCCACCGCGACGGGCTCCGTGGATCGTGGGCGGAGCGGCCGTGGTCGCCCTGGGGGGCGGTCTGGCGGCCTGGGCGCTGCTGTCGTCCGGCGGCGGCAGCGCCCCCCACGCGACGCCGTCACCCACGCCGCCCCCCACGGCGTCGGCGTCGGCGTCAACGTCGACGCCGAGTCCGTCCCTGTCCCCTTCGCCGCGACCGTCGGCCACGCGCTCACCGGCCCCGGCGACCCCGGCGACGCCGAGGCCCACGCACACTCCCGCGCCCCGGCCGACCCGGACCGTGCCGCCGGCGCCGACCGCCCCGGTGCCGACCGCCCCGGTACCGACTGCGCTGGTGCCGACCGTCACCCGTCCGGCCCCCCACGGAACGACCTCGGCTCTTCCGCCGCCGCCCGTGCACACGCCGACCACGAAGCCGGCACCTCCCCACACGCCGACCCCCAGACCGTCCGTGACCTCGCCCCGGCCGAGCCCGCCCCCGCCGTCCCCGACGCTGACGCGGCCGAGCCCGCCCCCGCCCCCGCTCACCGCGCGGCCTTCGCGGACATCAGCGCCCCTGACTCCGGCGACTCCGGCCCCGACGACGACCGGCAGCGGACCGGGAACGACCACCTGGGTCACGTCGCCGGAGGCCGTGGCCGCCGCCAAACGGATGGCCGCCGCCCAGGTGGTCGGCGACCCGGTCTGCTCGCTGTCGGCCGTGGGGCAGCCGAACCCGAACCTCGTGCCCCGCGTCGGGCGCATCGGCATCGGGCACTACGGCGACTACTGGTGCTTGATCTGGTAGCCCGGGGCGGCGGGGGTGGGCCGGCCGTTCACGGTCTCCTCCTCGTCGTCCTCGGCCTCCCAGCGCAGCAGGTCGCCCGGCTGGCACTCCAGGACCTCGCAGAGTGCGGCGAGCGTCGCGAAGCGCACTGCCTTGGCGCGGCCGTTCTTGAGGACCGCCAGGTTGGCGGGGGTGATCCCCACCCGGTCCGCGAGTTCGCCCACGGACATCTTCCGCCTGGCCAGCATCACGTCGATGTCGACGGCGATCGGCATCAGATGACCTCGTCCAGCTCGGCCTGCATCTGCGTCGCCTCGACGTCGCGGGCGACCGCCTGGGCGAGCAGCATCCGCAGTACGAGCACGATGAGCGCCACCCCGAGGACGGCCACGCCGATCCCGGCCATGATGACGCTGACGCCCGGGTCGTCCCGCTGGCCCGGCGCGTTGACGGCGGTCACCGCGAACCACAGGAGCGCGATCGCCACGATCGCGCCGATCACACCGTCCACGTACCGGAAGGCGGCGTGGGAGAACACGGTTCCGCTTCGCACCATCGTCACCAGCCGCCACACGCAGACCACAGCGACCTGGACCGAGGCCATGCCCAGGATCGTGATCAGGCGGAACGCGGTCAGCGGGAGCGTTCCGTCCTCCGGGTCGTTCCCGCTGACCAGCGTCCACAGCATCATGACCTGTATGAGCACGGTGCCACCGAGCACCAGCGCGAGCACGGCGCGCAGCGCGCGTACGGTCAGCTTTCCCACAGCCCATCCTTCCATCGACTCACGATGGGAATCTATCGAGAATCGATAGATTGAGCAAGGGGTCCACGGCGGGCGGCGTACTCAGTCCATGCCGCCGAAGACGTTCTGGTCCCAGTCGATGACGGATCCGGTCACCACCCCGCTGCGGTCGGAGAGCAGCAGGACGACGAAGTCGGCGATCTCGTCGACCTGGCCGAGCTTGCCCATGGGCTGGGCGGCGGCGGCCTTCTCCCGCCAGTCGTCGTCGGCGTCGTGGAAGGCACGCTGGACGGCGTCCTCGCCCTCGGTGTCGGTCCAGCCGATGTTGAGGCCGTTGATCCGGATCCGGTCCCAGCGGTGGGCGTGGGCCGCGTTGCGGGTCAGCCCGGCGAGTCCGGCCTTGGCCGCGGAGTAGGGCGCCAGGAAAGGCGGGCCCCCGTGGGCACAGTTGGAGATGATGTTGACGATGGTGCCGGGTGCCTCGCGGGCCTTCATGTCGGCCACCGCCGCCTGCATCGCGAAGAACGGTGCCCGCAGGTTGATCGCCATGTGCTGGTCGAACAACTCGGGTGTGGTGTCCAGGAGCGAGCCGCGGGACGTCAGGCCGGCCGCGTTGACCAGGCAGTCGATCCGGCCGTGCGCCTCCACGGTGCGTGCGACGGAGTCGCGGGCCTGCGCCGGGTCGGCGAGGTCGGCCCGTACGAAGCGCGCGCCGGTGTCGGCGGCGAGTTTCCCGCCCACCTCGGGGCGCCGGCCGGTGAGCACGACGGCCGCGCCCTCGCGTACGGCCGCCCGCACGATGCCGGCGCCCACGCCCTGGCTGCCGCCGTTGACCAGGACGACCTTGTCCTGAAGAAGTGCCATGAGTGCGGTGTTCCCTTCAGCCGTGGCGGCGTTCGGCGCCGGCGCGGAGTTCCCGGCGCAGCCGCTCGGGGGTCCAGCCCTCGTCGACGGCCTGTCGGAGGGTGTCCGCCTGGGAGGGCGGGGCGAGACCGTCGACCGGCGGGTCGAGGTCCAGGTCGGTGGGGAAGGGATAGCCCTCGGCGGTGGCGGCGACCACCCGGTGTAGCCAGTCCTGCGAGACGCCCTCCGCCTTGCGGCGCAGCAGCACCGGGAAGACGGCGTTCGCCATCGCCTCGCGGTCCACCGTCTCCATCGCGCGCCCGAAGGCGGAGGAGACCTGGAGCAGGTTCGCCATGCGGCGGATGCCGGTGGAGCGGTTGTGCCCGGCGGCGTGGAAGAGCGCGGGATTGAAGAAGACCGCGTCGCCCTTGTCCAGGGGGAGCTGGACGTGGTGGGCGTCGAAGTACCCGACGAACTCGGGGAGCCGCCAGGCGAGATAGCCGGGCTCGAACTTCTGCGAGTGCGGCAGGTAGAGGGTCGGGCCGGACTCGACGGGCATGTCGCAGTGGGCGACGGCGCCCTGGAGGGTGAGGACGGGCGACAGGCGGTGGACGTGCGCCGGATAGCCGGCGGCGCGTTCCTGGGAGAGGAACCCGAGGTGGTAGTCGCGGTGCACACTCTGCGCGGCGCCGCCCGGGTTGACGACGTTGACCTGTGAGGTCACCTGGTAGGCGGGGCCCAGCCAGGCCTCGGCGACCAGCGCCAGCAGGTCGTTGGCGTAGTAGTCGGCGAACACCTGCGGCGCCCGTACGGCCATCTTGTCCAGCGCGTTCCAGACGCGGTCGTTGGCGCCCGGCCGGGCGAAGTGGTCGCCGCGAGCGGTCCCGCTCGCACGCTCCTCCTCGATGAGGGCCGTGAAGGCCTCGGTGGCCCGGTCGACGACGTCCGGGTCGCCGAACGCGCCCTTGAGGACGACGACACCCGGGCCGTCGAGCAGCGCCCCGACCAGCTCGTCCTGGATTCCGATGCGGCCTTCGTCGGTGGTGGCGAGGGTGCGCAGCCGGTCGCTGTCGTAGAGGGGCACGTTCTGTTCCACGCGCTCCGCGCGAGGGTGGTCGGCGGCGTCGGTCTGCTGCTCGACGAGCGAGCGGAACGCGTCGAGGTCGCAGTCGGCCTCGGTCAGCCGAGTCGTCGGCCGAGTCCGCCGTGCCGTGGTCTGGGAGGGCATCCGGGTCCTTTCGCCGTGCCTGTTCTTCTGCCAGTCTTGAGAACCCGAACCCATCATTCAATCCTCAGCAGTGCATCAAAAGTCCATCACCGTCCACCGGGATCCGTCATGCGCCACCCCTATACGGTCAGGGAAATCGCCCGTCAGGCAGGGCTGAGCACGGCCACCGTCGACCGTGTCCTCCATCAGCGGGGCAATGTCCGGGAGGGCACCGTCCGCGAGGTCCACCAGGCCATCAAGGACCTGGACCGGCAGCAGGCCCAGGTCCGCATCGGCGGCCGTACCTTCATGATCGACATCGTGATGCAGGCCCCGGACCGGTTCTCCACCGCCGTACGCGAGGCGCTGGAGGCCGAACTGCCCGCCCTGCACCCGGCCGTGGTGCGCTCCCGGTTCCACTTCCGCGAGACCTGCCCGCCCCGGGACCTGGTCGCGGCCCTGGAGAAGATCGCCGGGCGCGGCACCCAGGGCGTGATCCTCAAGGCCCCCGACGTGCCGGAGATCACGGCCGCGGTGGGGCGGCTGGTCGCGGCCGGGATCCCCGTCGTCACCCTGGTGACCGACCTCCCGCACAGCGCCCGCCTCGCCTACGTCGGCATCGACAACCGGGCGGCCGGCGCCACCGCCGCCTACCTCCTCGGACAGTGGCTCGGCGACCGGCCCGGCAACGTGCTCACCACCATCAGCCGCGGCTCGTTCCGCGGGGAGGAGGAGCGCGAGATGGGCTTCCGCGGCGCCATGCGCGCCGACCAGCCGCGGCGGACGCTGGTCGAGGTCACCGACAGCGACGGCCTGGACGCCACCCAGTACGACCTCGTGCTCGACGCGCTCGAACGCGACGAGGACATCGTCGCCGTGTACTCCGTGGGCGGTGGCAACCACGCCACCCTGGAGGCCTTCGCGGCCCTCGGACGCGGCTGCGCGGTGTTCGTCGCGCACGACCTCGACCACGACAACACCCGTCTGCTGCGCGAGCGCCGCCTGTCCGCGGTCCTCCACCACGACCTGCGCCAGGACATGCGCCGCGCCTGCCAGATCGTCATGCGGGCCCACGGGGCACTCCCGGAGGACGGCCCCGCCCTGCCCTCGGCCATCCAGGTCGTCACGCCGTTGAACCTGCCGCCCGGGACCGCGACCGCCGCACCGGCCGGTCAGCCGTACCGGAACTCCCGGGACTCGCCGGGCCCACGGCCGCGGAACGCGTGATCAGCGGCGTCGGCTGCGGTACGACCAGCCGGTGCCGATGCCCGCCACGTGCAGGGCAAGGGCGGTCAGCCCCAGCAGCATCACGTTCGTGGAGGTGAACGTGTCGTTGGTGCTGATGTCCGCCGCGTTGATCAGAAAGGCGATGAAGAACAGGACTGCCGCAACAATGCCGGGCATGGACGGGCTCCTCTCGATGGGGTGACATCCCGTATGCCCGCACATCGCCTCCACAAGCCCGTCACCCGACCGCACCGGCTCGACGGACGCTCAGTCGAGGCAGAACTCGTTGCCCTCGACGTCCTGCATCGTGATGCAGGACTCGTTCTCGTCGTCGGCGGGCAGCAGTTGCACGCGCACCGCGCCGAGCGCGACCAGCCGTGCGCATTCGGCCTCCAGCGTGGTCAGGCGTTCTTCGCCCACGAGTCCGGTGGCGGCGCGCACGTCGAGATGGACGCGGTTCTTGACGACCTTGCCTTCCGGGACGCGCTGGAAGTACAGCCGCGGGCCGACCCCCGAGGGATCACTGCAGGCGAACCACGCACCCCGGTCCTCGGGAGGCAGCGAGCGGTTGGCGTCGTCCCAGGTGGCGAAGCCCGCGGGTGGCGGCGGTGCGACGTACCCCAGCACCTCGCACCAGAAACGGGCGACGCGCTCGGGTTCCGTGCAGTCGAAGGTGACCTGGAACTGCTTGATCGACGACATCGGCGCACCATAGCAGGGGCCTTGGCAGGGGTTCGCCCACGGACAATCGTCAGTTCCCTCTGATAACGGGTCAATTACCTTGCGGATTTCGCAATGTGGCGCGACAGCCGGGGAAGGCGGCCAGAATGTGGCGGTGAGGCCGGTGGTGTGGGGCGCCGGTTGTCGCGTGCTGTGAAAAGAGAGTTCCGTCTTCGGGCAACGGCGTACGCTCCGCGTCGAAGGAGGGTGCCATGGCCGCTCACGCGAAAGCGATCGGGATCTGGTGGCTGGCCACGATGGCCGCCCTGACCACGGCGGTCATCGCGGTCGTCCTCATGGTCCAGGCCGACTCGGGGGAGGCGTCCCCGCCCTCGCCGACCCCGCTCACCGCACCGCCGGCCGACACGCCCCGGACGACGGGCGCCACGCCCTAGCGGTCGTCGGCGACCGTCGACAGGTCGATCGCGCGGTCCAGGTCGTGCGGTCGCAGGACGCGCAGGATCGCTTCGAGGAGGTAGTAGTCGGCGTAGGGGAGGGAGATCTCGATGCCGTCCTCGGCCGGGCGGTTGCGGGTGCAGCGGGCCACCACGGCCTCGGCGCGGGTGGAGTGGGTGGTGAGGCAGGTCCCGCACAGGGCGCCGAGGATGCGCAGCGCGGTGGTGCGGTAGCGGCCACGGCCCGTGGCGGCGGCCAGGTCGAGCAGTCCGCAGGCCATGACGGCCGCGGCGGAGGCGTCCTTGACGTCGTACGGCTGCTGCGGTGCGCGGTAGTCCCAGACGGGTATGTGGTCCGGGCCCAGGGCCTGGACGGCGTAGTCCGCGAGGGCGCGGGCGGTGTCCAGGAACCCGTGGTCGCCGGTGCGGCGGTACATCGTGGTGAAGCCGTAGATGCCCCAGGCCTGTCCGCGGGCCCAGCAGGAGGTGGGGCTGTAGCCCTGCACGGTGTTCGGGCCGATGGGCGTGCCGGTTGCGGGGTCGAGGTCGTAGACGTGCGGGGTGGAGCCGTCAGGTCGTGGGAAGAGCCGCCGGGCGGTCTGCGCGTGTCCCACCGCCGCGTCCATGAACGCGCCGTCGCCGGTCTGCCGGGCGGCGAAGACGAGCAGGTCGAGGTTCATCATCGTGTCGATGATCATGCGCCCCGCGTTGTCGGAGGTGTTGAGCGCACCCCAGGCCCGCAGGTAGCGGCCCCGCGGGTTGTAGCGCTGGAGCAGTGAGCGCGCCGCCTGTACGGCGCCGTCCCGCCAGGACGTGTCGCCGGTCAGCCGCCAGGCGGTGACCCAGGACGGGGTGAACAGGAAGCCCAGGTCGTGTGTGCCGGTGTCGTACTGGCGCGGGGCCAGTTTCGCGGCCGACGCGAGGGCGAGGGAGCGCAGGCCGTCGTCGCCGCTGTACAGCCAGCTCATCCAGAGGACGCCGGGCCAGAACCCGCCCACCCAGTCGCCGTTCTGGGAGTAGACCCACTTCTCGGACTTCGTCCCGGTGGGGAAGCCGCTCACCCCGGGCGCGACGGCGCGCACCTTCGCGACCGCGTAGTCGGCCGCGTCGCGCAGCACCGCCTCAGTCGCCGTCGGCGCCCGGCCGGTGAGCGCCTGCGCGGACTGCGGTACGGCGGCGGAAGCGACCGCGGCGCCGCCTGCGGTGGCCAGCACGGCCCTGCGGGACATGTGCATGGGCTGCCTTCCTCTCCAACTGAACTGATGAGTGGGGGAGTTGAAGGAGTCTCGCATGCGGCGACGCGTGCGTACATGCATGTGCGCAATATTCAGATACGTGAACATCCTCTTGGGTGGTGCCGGTCAAGCCGACGGGCCCGGCGCCCCGCGCGCCGGGCCCGTCGGGGCGGACGGTCGGTCAACCCGCCTACAGGCTGCGGGCGGTGATGTCGCCGCGGGACGTGGTGGCGCGGATGTCGAGCTCGGTGGTGCCGTCGTTCTTCAGGGCGTTGCTGGCGCGGCCGTGGCCGGTGCCGGCGTCCAGGGCGGCCGAGACGCCGGTGGCGGCGGCGATCGAGATGTCGCCGTCCTGGGTGCGGAGCACGACCGTGCCGCGGGTCGCCTCGCCGATCCGGATGTCGCCCCGTGCGGTGCTGATCTCCGCGGGGCCGTCCAGCCGGCCGACCTCGATGTCGCCGTCGGTCGCGGTGAGGCGGAGGCTCGCGGCCTCGTCGATCTTGATCTCGCGGTACGCGCCGTCGAAGACGACGTCGCCGAGGCGTCCGACGCCGCGCAGCTCGGTGCCAGCTGCCTTGACCTCGACACGGGAGCCGGTGGGCAGCTGAACGGTGACCTCCACGGAGCCGGAGGGGCCGAAGAGCTGGTTGCCGGGGGTTCCGGACGTGATCCGCAGGACGCCGTCGGCGTAGGAGACGGCGGTCGCCTCCGCCGCCTTCACGTCGCGGCTCCTGGCGGGGCCGGTGGGCAGAACCTCGACGGTGGTGTCGGCGCGGTCCGCCGCGATGAACTGGACGCGTCCGGCGGGGATGTCCAGGACGGCGGAGATCGGGGCGGGGGTGTCGAACTTCTGCATCGTGGTCTCCCGTTGGTCCTCGTTGTTTCTGACATCGGAAACGCTACGTTGCTTTCCATGTCGCGACAACAAGTTCGTTGCGTATGGATCAAATAGAAGCAGGTCAGAGTGTATAAACTGTTGCAACGACCCGGAAGATAACGCAACGCCAGACGGGCTCACCATTGCAATGAGTCGAGAGTGAACGCTATGCTCACGAGGTCAGGGACCGCCCTGCGGGAACAGCGAGGAGATCGCGATGCCGGGAGGCAGGCTCAGCCAGCAGGAACGCCAGCAGATCGCGCTGGGGCTGGCCGACAGCCTCCCCTACGCCGAGATCGCCCGCCGTATCGACCGTCCGACCTCGACGGTCACGCGTGAGGTGATGCGCAACGGCGGTCCCGCCGCCTACCGCGCCGACCTGGCCCACCGCGCCACCGAGCGCCGCGCCCACCGCCGCCGGCCCGCCTCCTCCCGGGGCCCGGGGGCGGTCCCACAGCCGCACGGACGGGACGCCGACGCCGTGGCCGAGTACCAGGAGACGCTCACCACCGTCTTCATGCAGTCGGGCACACCCAAGATGATGGCCCGGGTGCTGGCCTGTCTCTGCATCAGCGACGCGGCCAGCCTCACCGCGTCCGAACTCGTCCAGCGGCTCCAGGTCAGCCCCGCGTCCGTCTCCAAGGCGGTCGCGTTCCTGGAGGAGCAGGGGCTGGTCCGCCGGGAGCGCGACGAACGCCGCCGCGAGCGGTACTTCGTCGACGACGACGTCTGGTACCAGTCGATGCTGGCCAGCGCGCGCGGTACCGCCCAGGTCGCCGAGACCGCACGACAGGGGGTCACCGTCCTCGGCCCGCGCACCCCCGCCGCCGACCGCCTGGAGAACATCGCCCGCTTCCTCGACTTCGTCAGCGAGAGCATCGCCCGCGCCGCCGAGCAGGCCCGCGAAGTCCTGCACAGCAGACGCGCGTAGGCGCCCGGCCGGATCGATCTTGGTGGTTCGCCCACCGTTCACAACCCCCTCACCTGCGCGAAGGCGGCCGTTCGGGCTGCGCAGGAAAGGTCCTGGCGGCCTGTCACAACGACACCCCAGGACGGACTTCGTGACCGAATCACGTGCACGCCGGTGGCGCCGCAGCCTCCGTGTTCTGCTCGTCGCCGTCGCCGGACCGACGCTCGCCGTCGGCGCCCTGACTGCGTCGCCCGCCCACGCGGCGGCGGCCGACGACATCCGGATCAACGAGGTGGTGACCACCGGAGACGTCAACGACTCCGTGGAGCTCTACAACAAGGGCACCGCCACGGTGGATCTCTCCGGCTGGATCCTCCGGGACGACAACGACAGCTCCAAGTACGCGATAGCCTCCGGCACCACGCTCGCCCCCGGTGGCTTCGTCGCCTTCGACGTGCACAGCTCCTTCGGTCTGGGCTCCGACGACGAGGCGCGCCTCTACCTCGCCGACGGCACCACTCTGGTCGACAGCTTTGCCTGGACCCAGCACTCCGACCCGTCGTGGTCGCGCTGCCCCGACGGCACCGGCGCCTTCGGCTCGGCCGCGCTCACCCTCGGCGCCGCCAACGACTGCGGCTCCGGCGGCATTTCGGCGACCGCGTGGCCGGGCGGCAGCTCGGTCGCCACCGCCGACACCAAGAACGCCTTCGGCTCCGACATGAGCGGCCTCTACCAGGAGGGCAGCGTGCTGTGGGCGGCACAGAACAGCGGCAAGCTGTGGCGGCTGGTGCCGAACGGCTCCACCGCCTGGAAGGCCGACACCGCCAACGGCTGGACGTCCGGCAAGACGCTCAAGTTCCCCGGCGGTTCGGGCACGCCCGACGACGAGGGCGTCACGCTGGCCGGCTCCGGTTCCGCCGGGGGCGTCTTCGTGTCGAGTGAGCGCAACGCGGACTCCTCCGGCACCAGCCGGCTCTCCGTCCTCAAGTACGACGTGAGCGGCACCGCCACCACCATCACCGCCTCCACCGAGTGGAACCTGACCTCCGACCTGCCGTCGGTGGGCTCCAACCTCGGCCTGGAGGGCATCACCTGGGTCCCCGACGCCACCCTGACCGCCGCCGGCTTCAAGGACGCCTCGACCGGCGCCGCCTACAACCCGGCGAACTACGGCTCGCACTCCGGCGGGGTTTTCTTCGTCGGCGTCGAGGGCACCGGCATGATCTACGGCTACGTCCTCAAGGACGGCGGCACCTTCACCCGCGTCGCGTCCGTCAGCAGCGGCATGGCCGGCGTCATGGAGCTCCAGTGGGAACCGCAGGCGTCCCGCCTCTGGGCGGTCTGCGACGACACCTGCTCCGGCCAGCACCGCACCCTGCAGATCAACTCCTCCGGCGTCCTCGCCACCACCGCCGTCTACAACCGCCCGACCGGCATGAGCAACTACAACAACGAGGGCTTCGCCGTCTCCGGCTCCGACGCGTGCAGCGGCGGCACCAAGCCCGTGTGGTGGTCCGACGACAGCAACGACAGCGGCCACGCGCTGCGCAGGGGCACCATCACCTGCTGAGGCCTGCCGGGCCGCCCGCACCGCGCTGTATCGTACGCGCGGCATCACACGCACCACCGGAACATGCGTCAACTCCCGTACCGGCACGTCGACTTCACCGACGTGCCGGTTCCTTTCGCCGCTCCCCGGAGGAACCGTGGCAACCAGCCGCCCGCACCGTTTCCGTGTGCCGCTGACCCGACGCAGATCCCTCGCCGTGACGGCCGCGCTGGCCGCGGTCTGCGCTGCCGGTCTCACCCGGCCGACCCCCGCCGCCGCGGACGCCGCGACCGACCGCGCCGCCCTCGCCCAGTGGTGGGCCCCGGTCAACTTCCAGGACGTCGACTCCACCGGCGAGACCGCGCTCGGCGGCAAGTCCGACTACATCACGTCGTACGACTACGACGGTGACCTCAACGGCCGCAACAACTGGGAGAACACCAGCCAGTTCCCGCTCGCCGCGCACGTCTACTACTCGGTCGTCCAGACCCCGTCCTTCTCCTACCTGCTGTACACGTACTTCCACCCGCGTGACTGGTCGGACGGTGTCCTCGACAACTACCAGGAGGACCTCACCGAGCACGAGAACGACGCCGAGGGCGTCCTGGTCGTCGTGGCCAACGACGGCTCCGCGCACGGTCAGTTGAAGGCGGCGATCACGGTCGCGCACAGCAACTTCTACTCCTGGGTGCCCGCGGGCAGCGACTTCACCAGCGGCCAGGAGAGCGTCGACGGCACGCTGAAGCTCCAGGGCGACCCGCACGACGACGGGCACGGGCGGCCGTTCACCACCCAGCAGCCCAACACCCACGCCGCCTGGGCCGAGGGCTACCTGTCCCAGGAACGCAGCCAGTACGCGAGCGGCGACGGCATCGTCTACTACCCCGGCTCCACCGCCGAGGTGCCGTCCGGCTCCGACGACCGTGACGTGCAGTACACCCTGACCGACGTCTTCGCCGCGAACGGCATGTGGGCGAACCGCACCCTGACAACGTTGTTCGCGACACCGGACAACTTCGCCGGCGACGACAGCTCCAACCCCTACGGCGCCAAGTGCGGCGCCGGTGGCGTCCTCGGCCCGGCCAACGGCGCCTGCGACACCGACGCCGCCAACCCGCCCTGGGCCTGGGACGACGCCGACGACCTGCCCGGCCGCGGCTACCTCGCCACCAACCCCGCCGAACTCGTCTGGGACTACTTCGACTGGCCCGGCAAGCCCTCCTCGCCCGACCTCGCCTACACCTGGGACCAGTACAACGGCATCACCTCCTGACCGGGCCTTCCCCGCGCCCCGTCAGGGGCGCGGGGAACTGCGCGACCAGCCCCCCACCGGCCCGCACTCGACGCGCGGGATCGGCCCGGAGCTGGTGTGCTGGGGGAGGGGTGACCCTACCCGTCGTACCCGTTCCGGGAGAGACGCATGAGTAGCTACCGAGTCGCGCAGGTGACCGCTCCGGGCGGGCCTTTCGAGATCGTCGAGCGGGAGGTGCCGAGGCCGGGTCCCGGCCATGTGCGGATCGCCGTGGAGGCCTGCGGCGTCTGCCACAGCGACGCCTTCTTCGTCACCGCCGCCCTGCCGGGCGTCACGTTCCCGGTGGTACCCGGTCACGAGATCGCCGGGCGGATCGAGGAGCTCGGCGAGGGCATCGAGGACTGGGGCTGGCAGCTCGGCGACCGCGTGGGAGTCGGCTGGTTCGGCGGCAGCTGCGGCCACTGCAAGCCCTGTCGGCAGGGCGACTTCATCGTCTGCGAGAACCTGAAGGTGCCCGGCTGGACCTACGACGGCGGCTTCGGCGAGCAGGTGATCGCACCGGTCGACGCCCTGGCCCGCATCCCCGACGGACTGACCTCGGCCGACGCGGCGCCCCTGGGCTGCGCGGGCGTGACCACCTTCAACGGCCTGCGGCGCAGCCCGGCCGAGCCCGGTGACCTGGTGGCCGTCGTCGGCCTCGGCGGACTCGGTCACCTCGGCGTGAAGTACGCGGTGGCCATGGGCTTCGAAACGGTGGCCGTCGCCCGCGGCGCCGACAAGGCCGACTTCGCCAAGCAGCTCGGCGCCCACCACTACGTCGACTCCACGGCCCCGACCCCGGTCGCGGAGGCGCTCCAGTCGCTCGGCGGCGCCAAGGTCGTGCTCGCCACCGCGGGCAACTCCCAGGCGATCACGGCGGCCGTGGACGGACTGGCACCCCGCGGCGAACTGGTGGTGATCGGAGCCGACCCCGAGCCCCTCGGGATCAGCCCGCTCCAGCTGCTGCTGAGCGGCCGGGTGCTCCGCGGCCATCCGTCCGGCACCGCACAGGACGTACAGGACACCATGGAGTTCAGCGCCCTGCACGGGATCCGCCCGACGATCGAACCCGTACCGCTGGAGCAGGCCGGCGAGGCCTACCAGAAGATGATGACCGGGGCCGCACGCTTCCGCATGGTCCTCACCTACGACTGAACCTTCGACTGAAGCTACGACTGGGCCTGGGCCTACGGTGGGCCTGCGGCCGAACCCAGGGCTCACGCACCGATCGCGCCGCCCTTCTCGTACGGCTCGGGCCGCAGCATCGGCCGGGACGTCAGCCGCAGCACCCCGGCCGAGGCCGCCGCGACCGCCACGGCGACGGCGGTCCTGCCAGTCAGCGCCCACAGCGCCGCGGGCAGCAGCACCCGCTCGTACATGTGCAGTTCGACGGCCCGGTCCGGACAGCGCCGCACGGTGCCGAGCACCGCGACGGCCGTTGCCGCGGCGGCCAGGCCCAGCAGCAGGAACACGGGTGCGCCGGCCGGCCCGAGCCGGCCCGGCACGAGCGGCACTCCCGCGTACTCGGCCGCCGCCAGCGCGGTCAGCACCGTCCGCGCCCGGCCGGGACCGTGCCGTACCGGCAGGGTGCCGCAGCCCGCGCGCAGGTCGTGCGGACGGTCGTCGAGGGCGAGCAGCAGATTGCCGAAGGTGCCCTGCAGGCCCAGCAGCAGCGCCGGTGCCACCAGCCGCGCGGGCGGCCAGGGCGCGGCGCAGCAGGCCCCCGCGAGCAGCGTGCACGACCACCCCGAGAAGCCGACGGCCAGGTCCCCCCACAGCCCCCGGCCCTTCAGGCTCCGCCCGTAGGCGTCCTGGGCGAGGACCGCGAGGCCGACGAAGAGCAGGGAGCGCCAGTTGGCCCACATGGCCAGCACGAACGCAGCCAGCCACAGGAGGACCGCGCACCGGCGTGCGGTGGCGGCCCGCAGCCGTCCGGAGGGGACGGGACGGTACGGCTTGGTCCGCGCGTCCTCGTGCCGGGTGAGGTAGTCGGCGGTGTAGAGCGCCCCGGCACAGGCCGTGAGGCCGAGCATGCCCGCCAGGACCAGCCGCGCGGGCTGGACGGAGGGAGCTGCCAGCGCGGCGCCGAGCGCCGTGATGACGGGGATGACCACCAGGTCGTACGGGCGCAGCGTCTCCAGATGGCCGGACAGCCGTGCCGACCTCAACCGGTACCGCCCGCACGCCACGGCCCGGGTGCCAGCGCCTCGGCCGTCCGGCACAGCGCGGCCCGGTGCGGGCCCGGCGGCAACGCGTCCAGCTCCCGGCGGGCCCGTTCCGCGTAGGCGCGCGCGAGCCGCGTGCACTCCTCCAGCGCGCCCGTCTCCACCAGCAGCCGCCCCACCTTCTCCGGATCCGCCGAGACCGGCCCGGCCAGCAGCAGGGGCAGGCTGGGCCGGTCGTTGCGCAGGTCGCTGTCGGCGGGCTTGCCCTCCCGGCCGGCCTCCGGGCCGTACGGCAGCAGGTCGTCGCGGATCTGGAACGCCACCCCGAGCGCCTCGCCGTACCCGGCCAGGGCCCGCGCCTGCCCCGGCGAGCCGCCGCCCAGCACCGCGCCCGCCTCGCAGCACGCGCTCAGCAACGCCGACGTCTTCAGCCGGACCATCTCCAGATACCCGACCACCGGGTCCGGCGTCCGCACCGGGTCCAGTTCCCGGGCCACCCCCTGCGCCATCCGCCGGCCGGCCCGCGCCAGCGTGCCCACGGCCCGGAGCACGGCCGCCTCCGGCACCCCGCGCCCACCGCACTCCACCACCTGCTCGAACAGCGCGAACATCAGCGCGTCACCGCCCAGGACGGCCGCGCCGGGACCGAACCTGGCGTGCCCCGACGGCTTGCCCCGGCGCAACCGGTCGTCGTCGAGGATGTCGTCGTGCAGCAGGCTCGCCACATGCACCAGCTCCACCCCGACCGCCGCCGGCATGACCCGCTCGTACGCCCCGCCCACGGCCGCCGCCGACTCCAGCAGCAGCACCGGCCGCACCAGCTTTCCCGGCGGGTGCAGCGCCCAGCGGTGCACCTCGGCGAGCGGCTCCCCGGCGGCCCGGGACAGCCAGTCCCGCAGGCCCTGCTCGACGGAGGCCGCCGTGCCGTTCTCGTCGTACCGCATACCCGGTCCTCACTGCTGATCGTTCCCCTGGCGGTGAACGAGCCACGCTCGGCGGTGTCACGAGGCTGCCGGAGGCACGACGGGCGCGCGCCCCGGCGTACGGGCGCGTCCGGCTCAGCCGGATACCACGCGCGCCGCGAGCAGCGCGATGTCGTCCTCGGAGCCGGCGGCGAGGTGCGCCAGGACTGTGTCCAGGATCTTGTCCAGCGGATCGGTGGGGCACAGCGACAGTCCCGTCAGCCGGGCCAGACCGCGGTCGATGTCCTCGCCGCGCCGCTCCACGAGACCGTCGGTGTACAGGAGCAGCACCCCGCCGCGTTCCGGGGTGACACCCTGCTCGTACCGGCCGAGTCCGCTGCCCAGCGGCGGCCCGACCGGCACCGGGACCAGCTGCATCTCGCCCTGCGGGGTGAGCCAGACCGGCGGCAGGTGGCCGGCGCTGGCATAGGTGAGCGTGGCGACGTCCGAGTCGCCGAGCGCGAGGAAGCAGGTGGCCACCCGCTCGAAACCGGAGTCGGCGACCATGCGGTCCGCGTGCTGGAGGATGCGGCGCGGCGAGAGTCCGGCGAGGGCCAGGGCGCGCAGCGTCGAACGGTAGTGGCTCATCGCCACCGCCGCGTCCACCCCGTGGCCCATCACGTCCCCGATGACCAGCATCGTGCGGCCGTCGGGCAGCGCCAGGACGTCGTACCAGTCGCCGCCGATCAGCGAGCCGTCGTCGGCGGGACGGTAGCGGGCGGTGGTCTCCACACCGCCGTGCCGCTGCAACTGGCCGGGCTCGGCCAGCAGGGCCCGCTGCAGCTCCAGGGCCATGGTGTGCTCGCGTTCGAAGCGGACCGCCCGGTCCAGGGCGCGGGCGGCGCGGGCGGCGAGCTCGCGGGCCACCGTGGCGTCCTCGTTCGAGAACGGCGCGGAGTCCCCGGCCCGGGCCAGCATCAGGATGCCGAGCACCCTGCCGTCGGAGACCAGGGGCGCGAGCAGCACCGAGTGGACCCGGGCGGTCAGACACGCCTGGGCGGGCGCCCAGCGCGGGATCAGCGACCGCCACTGCGCCACGGTGATCGCGTCGCGCCGCCAGATCCGGCCCGCCGCCAGGTTCCGCCGGGTCCCGGTGGCGCGCGGCCAGCCGACCAGCTCCCCGCGCGCGTCGAGGGCCGCGAGACCGGTGACCAGCCCGGGACGCGTGGCGTACGCCGCGAGCCGGGTCGGCGTCCGCCGCGCCGACGCCGTGTCCGGCGGAGTGAGCTCCACCCCGGCCGCGTCCGCCAGTTCCGGTACGACGAACTCCGCCAGCTCCCGGCAGGTCCCGGCGACGTCGGTGCCGGTGCCGATCCGGGACGCGGCCGAGTCCAGCAGCGCCAGCCGCCGGTGGGCGCGCTCCAGCTCGTACACGTACTGCTGCGGCTCGCTGATCTCCAGGCCCACCGCCGCGACGCCCACGACCTTGCCGGTGCCGTCCACGAGCCGGTGGTAGACGCACCGCCACTCCCGGACCTGGTACGGCGAGTCCACCCAGGTGCGTCCGGTGACGATGGCCTCGCGCGGCCGTCCGTCGTGGAGGACGTCCCGCAGCACCTGGTCGGGCCGCTGGATGTGCGGCAGCACCTCGTGCTGGGTGCGGCCCAGGTAGGCGGCGGCGGGCAGGCCCGTCGCCCGGGCCATGTGCGGGTTGACGTACAGGTAGCGCAGATCGGTGCCGAGGACGGCGAAGCCGACGGCCGCGCCCTCGACGATCCCGCGCAGCATGTCGAGGTAGGCGATGCCGTCGGGGGGTGCGTCCGCGGCGGCCGGAGCCGGTGCGCCCCGCGCGCCCGGCGTCTTCGGGGCGTCCCGTGCGGTCGCCGCCGGTGCGGTCGCTCGTCGTGAGGAGGTGTCCCTGTCCACCCGGTCCTCCTCGCCTGCCCCCTCCCTCGGCCGCCCTCATCGTGCAACAGGTCCCGGCACGGCGCATCCCGGGCGGATCCGCTCACAGCGTCCCGAGCGCGGCTGTGCGGCGGCCTTAACCCCCGTTGATCAGGAGCGGTGACGCCGGTGTAATCAGCCGTACCTACCGTCGGGGTCGGATGGAAGAAGCCGACCAGCAGGAACAGGGGGCGCCCGTGGCCGCGCCGGACTCGCGCAGCACCGACACCGGCAGGGTGCGGACCGTCTGCTCGTATTGCGGGGTCGGCTGCGGCATGGTCCTGGACATCGGCATGGGCCCGGACGGCCGCCGTACCGTCCTGAAGGCGTCCGGCGACAAGGAGCACCCGGCGAACTTCGGCCGGCTGTGCACGAAGGGCGCCACCACCGCCGACATGCTCGCCGCGCCCGGCCGGCTGACCACCGCCCTGCTGCGGCCCGAGCGGGGCGCGGAGGCGGTGCCGTCGGCCGTGGACGCGGCCGTCGCCGAGACCGCCCGGCGGCTGCGCGCGATCGTCGACGAACACGGCCCGGACGCGGTCGCCCTCTACGTCTCCGGGCAGATGAGCCTGGAGGCCCAGTACCTCGCCAACAAACTCACCAAGGGGTATCTCCGCACCAACAACATCGAGTCCAACTCCCGGCTGTGCATGGCCAGCGCCGGCACCGGCTACAAGCTCTCGCTCGGCGCCGACGGCCCGCCCGGCTCGTACCAGGACCTCGACAAGGCCGACGTCTTCCTCGTCATCGGCGCCAACATGGCCGACTGCCACCCCATCCTCTTCCTGCGCCTGATGGACCGGGTGAAGGCGGGCGCGAAGCTCATCGTCGTCGACCCGCGCCGCACCGCCACCGCCGCGAAGGCCGACCTGTTCCTCCAGGTCAGGCCGGGCACCGACCTCGCGCTCATGAACGGCCTGCTGCACCTGCTGCACGCGAACGGGCACACCGATCCCGACTTCGTCGCCGCTTGCACCGAGGGCTGGGAGGCGATGCCGGAATTCCTCGCCGACTATCCGCCCGCCACGGTCGCCGAGGTCACCGGCATCCCGGAGGCCGACCTGCGCGCGGCGGCCCGGCTGATCGGCGAGGCGGGGGAGTGGACCAGCTGCTGGACCATGGGCCTCAACCAGTCCACGCACGGCACCTGGAACACCAACGCCCTGGTCAACCTGCACCTGGCGACCGGGAAGATCTGCCGCCCCGGCAGCGGCCCGCTCTCCCTCACCGGCCAGCCCAACGCCATGGGCGGCCGGGAGATGGGGTACATGGGACCGGGCCTGCCCGGCCAGCGGTCGGTGCTCGTCGACGCGGACCGCGCGTTCGTCGAGGAGCGATGGGGGCTGGCGCCCGGTTCGATCCGCGCCGACGGCGTGGGCAAGGGCACGGTGGAGATGTTCCGGAAGATGGCCGACGGCGAGATCAAGGCCTGCTGGATCATCTGCACCAACCCGGTCGCCTCCGTCGCCAACCGCAGGACTGTCATCGAGGGCCTGGAGGCCGCCGAGTTCGTCGTCACCCAGGACGTCTTCACCGACACCGAGACCAACGCCTACGCCGACGTCGTCCTGCCGGCCGCCCTGTGGACCGAGACCGAGGGCGTCCTCGTCAACAGCGAGCGCAACCTCACCCTCGCCCGCCCCGCCGCCGACCCGCCCGGCGAGGCCACCGCGGACTGGCGGCTGATCGCCGGGGTGGCCCGCGCGATGGGATACGAGGACGGCTTCTCCTACGACAGCGCGGAGGAGATCTTCGAGGAGATCAAGGGCTTCCACAACCCGCAGACCGGCTACGACCTGCGGGGCGTCACCTACGACCGGTTGCGCGCCACCCCCGTCCAGTGGCCGGCCGCCACCGCGGAAGGACCCGACCGCAACCCCGTCCGGTACGTGAACGCCGACGGCTCCCTCACCTTCGCCACAGCCTCCGGACGCGCCGTCTTCCACGCCCGGCCGCACCTCGATCCCGCCGAGATGCCCGACGACGACTACCCGTTCGTCCTGAACACCGGCCGCCTCCAGCACCAGTGGCACACCCTGACCAAGACCGCGAAGGTCGCCAAGCTGAACAAGCTCAACCCGGGCCCGTTCGTCGAGGTCCACCCCGAGGACGCGGCCGGGCTCGGGCTCGCCGACGGCGACTCCGTGGAGGTCGCCTCCCGGCGCGGCCGGGCGGTGCTGCCGGCGGTGGTCACGGACCGGGTGCTGCCCGGAACCTGCTTCGCGCCCTTCCACTGGAACGACCTGTTCGGCGAGTACCTCAGCGTCAACGCGGTGACCAGCGACGCGGTCGACCCGCTGTCGTTCCAGCCCGAGCTGAAGGTGTGCGCGGTGTCGCTGACCAAGGTGGCCACAGCGGTGAGCGTGCAGGCACCGGGTGCCGAGGCGACCCCGGCCGTCGCCGCCGCACCCACGACTGCTTCCGCCGCCGTACCCGGTGCCGCCGCGCTCCCCGCCACCGTCGCCGTCGCGCCCACCGCGGTGCCGCTCTCCGCCGCCTCCGTCTTCGGCCTCGACCCCGCCCCGCCGCCGGTCCTCACCGCAGCCGAACGGCAGTACCTGGTCGGTTTCCTGGCCGGCGTCCCGGTCGGCGTCCCGGGCGTGCCCGTGCTGCCGCCGGACGCGCCGTTCAGCCCCGAGCACGCCCGGTGGGTCAACGGCACCCTCGCCGGCATGTACTCCCGGTCCGCCGCGACCCCGGCTCCGCCGCCCACGCCCGGCCGCCAGGTGGTGGTCCTCTGGGCCTCGCAGACCGGCAACGCCGAGGACTTCGCCGCCACCACCGCCGAGCGCCTCACCGCGGGCGGCCACGCGGCCTCCCTCGTCGCCATGGACCAGGCCGACCCGGCCGCCCTGCCCGCGGGCGCCGACCTGCTCCTGATCACCAGCACCTTCGGTGACGGCGACGCCCCCGACAACGGCGCCGGTTTCTGGGACGGCCTCGCCGCCCTCGACAGCGGGCGCCTCGAAGGCCGCCGGTACGCCGTGCTGGCCCTCGGCGACTCCAGCTACGACGACTTCTGCGGGCACGGGCGGCGCCTGGACAGCAGGCTGGACGAGCTCGGCGCGGTCCGGATCGCGCCGCGCACCGACTGCGAACCGGACTACGAGACCCGGGCGGAGGCCTGGCTCGACCAGGTGCTGACCGCGCTCAAGGACGGCCCCGCGGCACCGCCCCCCGCCCCCGCCAGGCCCCGGCGCCCCGCCCCCACCACCGCCCGCCTCGTCGGCAACCGGCCGCTCAGCCTGCCCGGCGCCGGCAAGGAGGTCCGGCGCTTCACCTTCGACACCCGCGACAGCGAGACCCCGCTGGTCTACGAGGCGGGCGACGCGCTCGGCGTCCGCCCCCTCAACTCCGCAGCCCTGGTGACGGAATGGCTGACCGCCACCGGACTCGACGCCGCAACCGGCGTGCAGGTCGACGGAGTCGGCGAAGTCCCCCTCGCCGAGGCCTTCTCCCGCCACCTGGACATCACCCGCGTCACCCCGGACCTGCTCCGCTTCACCGCCGAACGCGCCCGTGACCCGCGTGAGTTGCGCAAGCTGCTGCGCCCCGACAACAAGGACGAACTGGCCAAGTGGTCCTGGGGCCGGCAGGCGGTCGACGTCGTCGCCGAGTTCGGCGTCCGTGCGCCCGCCCAGGAGTGGGCGGGCGTCCTCGGCAGGCTCCAGCCGCGCCTGTACTCCATCTCGTCCAGCCCGCTGACCGACCCCCACCAGGTCTCGCTCACCGTCTCCGTCGTCCGCTACGAGAACCTGCGCGGCACGCCCCGGCAGGGCGTCTGCTCGCCGTTCCTCGCCGACGCCGAACCCGGGACGCCGGTCCCGGTGCACGTCCAGCGCTCCCCGCACTTCCGGCCGCCCGCCGACCCCGCCACCCCCATGGTCATGGTCGGCCCCGGCACCGGTGTGGCGCCGTTCGTCGGCTTCCTGGAGGAGCGCCGGGCCCGCGGCCACCGCGCTCCCAACTGGCTGTTCTTCGGCGAGCAGCACCGGGCCACCGACTTCTACTACGAGCAGGAACTCACCGCCCTGCTCGCCGAGGGGACCCTGAGCCGCCTCGACACCGCCTTCTCCCGCGACCAGCGGGCCAAGGTCTACGTCCAGGACCGGATGCGCGAACACGGCCCGCTGCTGTGGTCCTGGCTCCAGGACGGCGCCCACTTCTACGTCTGCGGCGACGCCTCCCGGATGGCCAGGGACGTCGACCGGGCCCTGAAGGACATCGCCACGGTGCACGGCGGACTGACCGAGGACGAGGCGACGGCGTACGTCAAACAGCTGGCCGCGGACCGGCGTTACGTCCGGGACGTCTACTGACCCCCGCTGACCTGCACTGACCTCTACTGGTTGTCCATCAACTGGTGCATGGTGAGGGCGAGTTGCAGCCGGAACCGGCCCTGCGGGGTGCGCACCGACCAGCCCAGCAGATGCTCGGCGTGCGTCAACCGGTCCTGGAGCGTGGAGTGATGGACGCTGACGTCGGCCGCCGCCGCCCGCAGGCTCGCCGTCGACGCGACCGCGTGCAGCGTACGCAGCATCCACGGCGCGTCCGCCGCGGCGGCCCGCACGGCACGGACGTCCGGTGCCGGTTCCGCACCGGGCACGACGAGATCGGCGAGCAATGCGACCCCGCCCAGCTCGTCGGCGTGCACGACGGGCTGGCCGCCGGGCTCCCGCGCGCCGCCGTCGGAGGTGAACCGCAGCGCGGTACGGGCCGCCGACCAGGACCGGGGGAGGTCCACGGCGGCCACGGCCGTCCCCACGCCCGCACGTCCCGCGGGCAGGACCGGCGGCGGCCCGGCGGCCACGATCAGGGGCGGCCCGCCGGCCGCCGCCACCGCACGGTAGCGGGCCGCCGGGTCGGTGGTGTCCAGGCCGAGCCTGCGGGCCGCGTGCAGCCGGGCGGGCAGCGGGGCGCCGGCGTCCAGGACCGTCTCGACCAGCGCGGGGTCGTCCACCGGCGGCCCCGGGGCCCGCCCCCGGGTACGGTCGAGCACCGATCGTACGGCCGCCGAGGCCCGCTCCAGGATCACCGCGTCGACGACGCTCGGACCGTCGGCCCCGGACCGCTCCAGCCACAGCGCCGGCGGCCCGTCCGGCACCAGCGGGGCGCACGGCCACCCGGGCTCGGGCGCGCCCACCAGATCCGTCCGCCGCCCGTCCGGCTCCACCCGCACCCGGACCCGCCGCTCCTCGTCGGTCAGCCGCGCCGGACACCCGGCGAGCACGGCGGCCCCGCGCACCAGCGCCTCCAGACCGGCCCTGGTCTCGGCCAGCCGGTCGAAGTAGGCGATGACCGCGACGGCGGCCCCGGCATCCGGGTCCACCGCGGCCAGCCGCCCCGCCAGCTCTTTCATACGGCCATGATGCGCCATCCGGCCCGGAGCCGAGGAGAGCCCGGCACGGCAGGCAACCGATGCGGGCGCCCGCCCCTCCTAGCTGTCGAGACCGGGCGGCGCACAGCGCCGGCACAGGAACCCGACCGAAGGAGCCCCGCTTGGACCGCCACGAGCCCGCGCGGGCCGCCGCCGGACCGTCCCGCCGCAGATTCATGGTGTACACGGTGGCCGCGGCCACCCTCACGGTCGCCGCCCCGCTCGGCTGCGACGCCCCGCGGGCCGACGGCGCCACCGCGGCCCCCGGCGTCCTGGTCACCGGCACCGACGAGGAGATGCTCGTCCTGGAGGTCACCGCGGCCAACGAGGTCGTCGTACGGCTGCCCCGCGTCGAGGTCGGCCAGGGCATCACGACCGCCGTCGCCATGATGATCGCCGAGGAGCTGGACGCCCGCCTCGCCGATGTCCGGATCCCGCTCGCCGACGCCCGCAGCAAGGGCAACCAGTACACCGGCGGCTCCAGTTCGGTCAGCTCGCTGTACGGCCCGGCCCGGCAGCTGGCCGCGACCGCGCGCGCCCGGCTGGTGACCGCCGCCGCCCGCCGCTGGCGGCTGCCCGCGCGCAGCCTGCGCACGTGGAACACCATGGTCGTGGCCCCCGACGGCCGGCTCGCCACCTTCGGCTCCCTGACCGCGAGCGCGGCCCGGATCCGCACCCCGGACGTCTCCAGCAAGCCCAAGCCGGCCTCCCGGCACCGGGTGATCGGCAAACCGACGACCAGGATCGACGCCCGGGACATCGTCACCGGCGCCGCGAAGTACGCCGGGGACCTGGCGGTGGCGGGTGCCAAGCCGACCGTGGTGGCCCGGCCGCCCACCCTGCGCGGCAAGCTGGTCTCCCTGGACGACACGGCGGCCCGCGCCCTGCCCGGCGTCCACGCGGTCGTGCGGGTGCCGGGTGGGGTCGCCGTCGTGGCGGACACCTTCCACCACGCCTTCCAGGCCCGGGACGCGCTGCGGATCACCTGGGCCGACGGCCCGCTCGCCCCCCTGTCCGACAAGGAGATCCGGGCCCGGCTGCGGGCCGCGGTGCCCCGGCTCGGCACCCCGCCGCGCGGATCGACTCAGGTCGAGGGCGAGTTCGCGTTCGCGTTCGTCAGCCATGCCCCGATGGAGGTGCTGACGGCCGTCGCCGACGTCCGCGCCGACCGGGCCGAGCTGTGGTTCGCCACCCAGACGCCGATGGAGGCCCGGGAGACCGTCGCCGACCTGCTGGGGCTGTCGAAGACCGCCGTACGGGTCCATGTGCTGCGCGGCGGCGGCTCGTTCGGGCGGCGGCTCAATTTCGACCAGGCGATCGAGGCGGTCCTCGTCTCCAAGGCGGCCCGCCGGCCCGTCAAGCTGATGTGGAGCCGCAACGACGACATCCGGCACGGCAGGATGCGCCCCGCCGACCACCACCGGATCCGGGCCAGTGTCGCCGGAGGCCGGGTGGTGGCCTTCCAGCACATGACGGCCTCGGTGGGGGAGTCCTCCGACGAGCCGGGCGCGACCGCGCAGTCCGCCGGCGTACGGCCGTTGCCCAGTGACAGCGGGCTGTACAACTTCGGCCGGGTGGGCGGCGATTCGGGCGGCATCGAACTGCCGGTGCCGCTCGGCGCCTGGCGCTCGGTGGACTCCGGCACCATGCGCACGGCGGAGGAGATCGTCGTCGACGACATCGCCCGCGCGCTGGGCCGGGACCCGGTCGCCTTCCGCCGTACCACGTTGCGCGGCAAGGCGGTGAAGGCCGTCCTCGCCAAGGCCGCCGCCGCCGGGCACTGGGGGCGCCGGATGCCCGCGGGTACCGCGCAGGGCGTCGCCGTCCACGAGGAGTACGGGTCCGCCGTCGCCTGCCTGGCCGAGATCGACGCCACCGACCCGAGGAACCCCCGGGTCACCAAGGTGGTGATGGCCGCCGACGTCGGTACGGCCGTCAACCCGCGCGGCCTGGAGGCGCAGCTCATGGGCACCGTCGTCGACGGCATCTCGACCGTGCTGCGCGCCGGGCTGCACATCGACCGGGGCGCGGTCCGCGAGGGCAGCTTCGCCGACTTCCACTACGCCCGCCAGCGGCACGCCCCGCTGGTCTTCGAGGCGCACATCGTGCCGTCCGGCGGGGACCCGGGCGGCGCCGGTGAACTCGGCGTCCCCGCGGCGGCGGGCGCGGTCGCCAACGCCTACGCCCGCGCCACCGGCAGGAAGCCGCGCAGCTTCCCCCTCGACTTCTGACCGCCGCCCCTCCCGCCCTTCCCAACTCCCAGAAGGCACCGATGCGTTCGTATTCCTTCGTGCTCAACGGCAAACCGGTGACGGTCGAGGCCCCCGCCGACATGCCCCTCCTCTGGGTCCTGCGCGACCTGCTCGGCGTCACCGGCCCCAAGTACGGCTGCGGGGTGGGCGTCTGCCGCGCCTGCACCAGCCACCTCGACGGTGAGGAGATCCAGCCGTGCACGGTCCCGGTCGCCGACTGCGCCGACCGCGCGGTCACCACCATCGAGGGCCTGGCCGACGGCGACACCCTGCACCCCGTCCAACAGGCCTGGCTGGACTGCGACGTGGCCCAGTGCGGTTTCTGCCAGCCCGGCCAGATCATGGCCGCCGCCGCCCTCCTGAAGCACACCCCGCACCCGACGGACGCCGACATCGACGCCATCGAGAACGTCTGCCGCTGCGGCACCTACTCCAGGATCAGAGAGGCGATCAAGAAGGCCTCGGCGAACGGGGGTTGAGCCCCGGCCCGCTCCACCGCCCGACGTGGGGACGGCGACCGAGGACGATGGTTCAGGGACTTATGGAGGCCGAGGCACCGACGTAGGGACGCTCAGACATAGACGAACGGACGCCCTGACACAGCCCATCGGCCGACGCCCCCGAACCCGCTCCCGCCCCACGATGGGTCCAGCCGACGAGCGGGAGGTACGAGACGTGAGGACAGCACGGGGGAGGGCGGTCGCCGCCGCCCTGGTCATGGCGGCGGCCGTACCGGCGTCGACGGCCGCCGTACCGGCCCCGCACCACCACCGCCACCACCCGTCACCACCCACCCGGCTCTACGTGGCCCCTTGGGGTGACGACCACGGACCCGGCACCTTCGACCGCCCCTTCGCCACCCCGGCCCGTGCCCAGCGCGCGGTACGGGCCGTCGCCCCGCGCATGACCTCGGACATCACGGTGAACCTGCGCGGCGGCACCTATCGCCTCACCTCCCCTCTCCGCCTGACCACCGCCGACTCCGGCCGCCACGGTCACCGGGTGGTCTACCAGGCGTACGGCTACGGCACCGCACACCAGGAGCCGGTCACCCTCAGCGGCGGCCGGCCGGTCACCGGCTGGCGCCCCGACCCCGCCCGGCCCGGCGTCTGGCGGGCCGACGTGGGCGGCCTGGAGACCCGCCAGCTGTACGTCGACGGCCACCGCGCCCCCCGCGCGTCCCTCGGAGCCGCCCTGCCCGGCAAACTCACCGTGACCGCCACCGGCTACACCACGACCAGCAGGATCCCCCGCTCCTGGCACCGCCCCGCCGACCTCGAAGTCGTCTACCGCTACGACTACGTCGAAGGCCGCTGCGGTGTGAAGGCGGTCTCCGCGTCCGCCCCCACCAGGACCACGATCACCATGGACCAGCCCTGCTGGCGGCTGGCCCGGGCCCTCTACGGCGCGGACGCCGTCACCCGCACCCACGACGTCGAGAACGCCCCCGACTTCCTCACCCGGGCCGGCACCTGGTACCTGGACCGCTCCCGCCCCGGCCACCACACCCTCCTCTACCGCCCCCGCGCGGGCGAGGACATGACCCGCACCGAGGCCGTCGCGCCCACCCTCCGGACGCTGCTCGCCGGCACCGGGGCCTCGGCCTCCCGCCCCCTCCACGACCTCACCCTGCGCGGCCTGACCCTCGCCCACGCCACCTGGCTGGCACCGAACGAACCGGCCGGTTTCGCCGCCGCCTGGAGCATGTACATGCGCCCGGGCCGGGGCGGCGACATCACCGCCCTCACGGTCCCCGGCAACGTCACCTTCCGCCACACCGACCGCATCACCCTCACCGGCAACCGCTTCGTCCACCTGGGCGCCCAGGGCCTCACCCTCACCGCCGGCACCTCCCGCACCACGGTCACCGGCAACGTCTTCACGGACATCTCCGACGGGGGCATCTCCCTGGGCGTCCTGCCACCGGCCACCCGCGGCACCAACACGGGCAACCGCATCACGGACAACCGGATCCACCACGTCGGCGCCGAGTACCGCGCCGCCTCCGGCATCTGGAACAGCGCCACCCAGGACACCCTCATCGCCCACAACCAGGTCGACCACGTCCCCTACACCGGCATCCTCTCCGGCCCCAGTGAGGACCTGCGCGGCCTGACCCGCCGCAACCGCATCATCGGCAACCGGGTCTTCGCCACCAACCGCCTGCTGGCCGACGGCGGCGGCATCTACCTGCGCGGCGACCAGGGCCCCGGCTACGCCGACGGCGCCCTGGTCGCCCGCAACGCCGTCACCGACAGCCCGGGCACCGTCTGGAACGTCGGCATCTACACCGACGACTCCAGCAACCACATCACCGTCCGCGACAACGTCGTCCACGACTACGTCGCCTCCATCGGCGGCTGCAGCGAGAACTGGGGCAACCGCCCCGTCCGTAACATCCGCTACACCGGCAACTACTGGGACGACAAGGTCCCCGCCTGGCTCGCCCGCCGCCCCTACCCGGGAGCCTGGCCCCCCGCCCCCGACTGCGGCGACCCCCACCACCTCCACTTCACCTCCAACACCCTCCTCACCCCGACCACCCCCTGCACCACCCACCCGACCTGCACCACCATCACATCCACCGCGGGCCCGAGGCCGCCGTACCGCAGGGTGCTCGGCCTGCGCTGACCAGGAGCTTCCCCGCCCACCTGGTCAAGATCGTAAAAAGTCGGTCGTTTCCGGACTGAAGGCGCCGCCGAGCTCGGTGCGCACTACAGTTAGCCGAGCTCAACGGTGGGGATCCTGGGGGGATTCATGCAGGAGATGGTGAAGGGGTCCAACGTCACGTTGTCGGCCCTGAGCGAGAACGTCGGCTCGGTGGTCGTCAGCCTGGGCTGGGTCAGCTCCAGCGGCGAGGGCGACGCGGACGTGTCCGTCCTGCTGGTCGGCGCCGACGGCAAGGTGCGCGGGGACACCGACTTCTACTTCTACAACAACCCGGTGGCGGCCGACGGCAGTGTGCAACTGCTCGGCAAGACGCCCACGGAGGCCGGCGACGAGGACCGGATCGGCTTCGACCTGACCGCCGTACCGCAGGACGTCGACCGGATGGTCGTGGCGGCCAGCCGGTACCGGGACGCACGCTTCGGCGAACTGGAGAACCTCACCGTCACCCTGGCCGACGCGGCCGGCGACGGGCTGCTCCGGTTCACCATCGCCGACGCCGACGCGGTGAGCGCCGTCATCTTCGGGGAGCTGTACCGCAGGGCGGGGGAGTGGAAGTTCCGGGCCGTCGGCCAGGGATACGCCGACGGACTGGCCGGTCTGGCGACCGACTTCGGCGTCGACATCGACGACGACGCCGCGCCGCAGGAAGCGCCGGCAGGCCCCGCCGACGACGAACGGGCCGGTCCCGAGCCCGTGGTCGAGCAGGAGGCGGCGGACAACCTGGACGGCGTCCCCGCGCCCCGCCCGCCCGCGGACGACACCGCGGCGAAGCCGTCGGCCGCCCGGCCCCGCACGGCGAAGAAGAAGGTCACCCTGCCGAAGGCCGCCGGGAAGTCCCTCGCGGAGAACGAGTCCTGGCGTCGGGCCCGGCTCTTCCCCGTCTCGGCCCTGAAGAGCGACCGCGACCGCGAGACGCGCGCCACCTCCGTCCTGCTCTCGGTGATGGCCCAGGTACCCGAGTTCGGCCGACGGCTCACCGCGGGCTTCGGCGCCCCGGCCGGACGCATGGAGACGTTCACCGAGGTGTCCCTGCCGCACGGCGACACCCCGCGGCGCCCCGACGGGGTCGTGCGCGTCGAGCGGGCCGGCAAACTGTGGACGGCCCTGGTCGAGACGAAGACCAACGGCAACGCCCTGAGGTCCGAGCAGGTGCAGGCCTACATGGACATCGCGGCCCGCCGTGGCTACGAGGCCGTGATCACGCTCTCCAACGACGTCGCCCTCGACGGCAGTCCGCTCGTCGACGTCAAGATCGACGGGCGGCGCAAGCACAAGGTGGCGCTGCGCCACCTGTCCTGGGCCGAGGTCGCCCACCAGGCCCAGATGCTGATCCGGCACGAGGGCGTCGGCAACAAGGCGCACGCCTGGCTGCTCCAGGAACTGCTGCACTACCTCCAGCACGAGAACTCCGGCTGCCACGGCTTCCAGAACATGGGCCCCGCCTGGGTCCCGGTGCGCAACGGCATCGACGACGAGACCCTGTGCCAGGGCGACCCGCGCGCCCTCGACGTGGTGGAGAGCTGGGAGCGGCTGATCCGGCAGGTCTGCCTGGGCCTGGGCGGCGAACTCGGGCAGAAGGTGCTCCCGGTCCGTGGCTCCAGGGCCGGCCGGGACCCCAAGGAGCGCCGCGGCCTGCTCGCCGACCAGCTGTGCCTGCAGGGCCGGCTCCAGGCCGAGCTGCGCATCGAGGGCACGCCGGGCGTGCTGGAGATCGAGGCCGATCTGCGCACCGGCCGGCTCCGCACGGCCATGCAGATCCCGGCCCCGGAGCAGGGCTACCCCCTGAGCTGGGCCAAGCGGCTGGTGCGGTCGCTGGCCGAGGCGCCGGCCGATCTGCACATCGAGACCCTGGTCGAGGGCGACACCGCCGGTCCGCGCGGCACCCTCGAACGGCTCCGCCCCGAACCGGCCGACCTGCTGCCGAAGGCGGACGGCGCCCGGATCACCGGCTTCCGGCTCTCCCTCCTCAAGAGCATGGGCAGCGGCCGGGGCAACGCCGAGACCGGGTTCATCCGCAGCGTCGACGACGCCGTGCAGCGGTTCTACGGCACCGTGGCGGTCCACCTGGACCGGGCGACGGCCCGACGGGCCCCGGCGAAGCAGCCGGAGCCCGTCGGCTGACGGCCGCTCAGCCCGCCAACAGCCTTCGCAGCCAGTCCACATGGGCCGCCCGGGCCGACTGGGAGAGGGCGGCCTGTGGGGCGAAGCCGTCGAAGCCGTGGAAGCCGCCGGGCCAGACGTGGAGTTCGGCGATGCCGCCGGACTGCCAGATGCGGGAGGCGTAGGCGACGGTCTCGTCGCGGAAGGTCTCCGCGGAGCCGACGTCGAGGAAGGCCGGGGGGAGGTTCGTGAGGTCGGCGGCGCGGGCCGGGGCCGCGTAGGGGGAGACGTCGGGGCCGCCCCGGCGCTCGCCGAGCAGGGCGGTCCAGCCGGTCTCGTTGGAGGTGTGGTCCCAGACGCCGAGGCCCTTCATCTGGTGGCTGGACGGGGTGTCGTTGCGGTCGTCGAGCATCGGGCACATCAGCATCTGGCCGATCACGGAAGGGCCCTGACGGTCCCTCAGGAGGAGAGCCAGGGCCGCGGTGAGGCCGCCGCCCGCGCTGGCACCGGCGATCACGATCCGCTCCGGGTCGCCGCCGATCTCCGCCGCGTGCTCCGCGGTCCACAGCAGGCCCGCGTACACGTCCTCCACCGGGGCCGGATGCGGATGCTCGGGCGCCAGCCGGTACTCGACCGAGACCACCACCGCGCCCAGCTCCTTCGCCCAGGCCAGCGGGACGTCCACGCCCACCCGGTTGTTGCCGAGAACCATGCCGCCGCCGTGCACGTGGTAGATCACCGGGAGCGGACCGGCGGCGGCAGGGGCGACCGGGCGGCAGATCAGGAGCGAGATCTCCGGCGCGTCGACCGGGCCGGGCACCGTGCGGTCCTGCACCTCGAACGTGCCCTCCACCGTGAGGTCCAGCTCCGCGAGGAGCTGAATCCCCGCGCCCTGCCGGATGTCGGCGATGTCCGCCATCGTGAACGACGGGGAGATCACGTCCTTGATCAGCTCCAGGGCGGCGGAGAGTTCGGGGTCGAACGGGGGCGGTACGGAGGTCATGGCGGCTCCTCGTGGTGGTGCGCTGCGGCTCGTACCCCCATGATCCGCGCGGTCCTGCGCTCCCCGGGGGCCGCCGGACGGCGGAACCTCCCCGCCATCCGGCGGGTGCTGTCCGGAAACCCGCCAGGACACGCCGGGCCGACGGTGCCGGGGCTTGACTTCGAGCGCGCTCCAGGATCTAGCGTCGAGGAGGCAGAAGACGATCAGCGCGGAACATCCGTGCGGAACATCGTGCGGAACACCACTGCCGACATCGGTGCAGAACATCCGGGCGGAACGGAGAACGGCCATGCGCGTGGGCGTGCACATCAACCGGTTCAACCACCCCGGCGGCGGACCCGCCCTCGGCGCCGAACTCGCCGCCGCCGGTGCCGCGGCCGAGGCGGCGGGCGTCAGCTGGGTCTCGGTGATGGACCACTACTTCCAGATGGAGTTCAACGGCGGCGCCGAGGACCCCATGCTGGAGGCCTACACGACCCTCGGCTACCTGGCCGGCCGTACCTCCACGGTGCAACTCGGCGCCCTGGTGACCGGGGTGACCTACCGGCACCCCGGACTCCTCGCCAAGATCGCCACCACCCTGGACGTGGTGTCGGGAGGCCGCGCCACCCTGGGCATCGGCGCCGCCTGGTACGACCGTGAGCACCACGGACTCGGCGTGCCCTACCCGCAGCTCGCGGAGCGCTTCGAGCGGCTGGAGGAGACGCTCAGGATCTGCCTGCAGATGTGGGACCCGGAGAACGACGGCCCCTTCGAGGGCCGGTACTACCAGCTCGCCGAGACGCTCTGCGTGCCCGCGCCGGTGAGCACCCCGCACCCCGAGATCATGATCGGCGGCCAGGGCGAGAAGAAGACCCTGCGCCTGGTCGCCCAGTACGCCGACGCCTGCAACCTCATCCCGTCCTCCCCGGAGGAGCTGCGGCACAAGCTGGAGGTGCTGCGCGGCCACTGCGACACCGTCGGGCGGGACTACGACACCATCCGCAAGACCATCGCGTACGGCGCCGAGCCGGCGACCGCGGGTGACCTGGACGCCTTCAGCCGGGACATCGAGGGCTACGCCAAGCTCGGCCTGGACACCGTCATCCTGTCCCCGCGCCTCGGCGAGACGTCGGGGTGGATGGAGACCTTCGTCGCGCCGGCCGTGGAGCGGCTCGCCGGGATCGAGTGACCCACCGAGTGACCGATCGACTGATCGGGAGCGGGACCTGGAGGACGCGAAAGGGGACGTGAAAGGGGACGCGAGGGAGGACGCGAAAGGGGCCGGCGGGTGCCGGCCCCTTTCAGGTGGTGCCTCGGGGGGGTGCCTCAGGCGGCCACGCCCACGTTGCCGTGCAGACGGGCGACGACCTCGGTCAGCTGGGCGGCGACCTCGGTGTCGTCGGCCGGGTGGGTCTCGGCGAAGCGGGTCACCGAACCGGGGATCGACAGCTTGATGTCCTCGATCACCTTGCCGCCGGCGATGCCCACGGCCTTGCGGGCCTCGTCCTGCGCCCACACGCCGCCGTACTGGCCGAAGGCCGTGCCGACGACGGCGACCGGCTTGCCGCCGAAGGCGCCGGCGCCGTAGGGGCGGGACAGCCAGTCGATGGCGTTCTTCAGGACGGCCGGGATGGTGCCGTTGTACTCGGGGGAGAAGAGCAGGAACGCGTCGGCGGCCTGGGCGGCCTCGCGCAGCTTCGCGGCGGCGGCCGGGACGTTGCCCGCGACGTCGATGTCCTCGTTGTAGAACGGGATCTCGGCCAGGCCCTCGAAGACCTCGACGACGGCACCCTCGGGGGCGAGCTTGACGGCCGCCTCCGCGAGCTGGCGGTTGTGCGAACCGGCGCGAAGGCTGCCGACGAGCGCAAGGATGCGGACAGACATGGGGAACTCCAAGTGGGGGTGAAACACTGCCGTAACGAATCCGGACCGAGGTCCGCTTAATTTCTAACACCTTAAACGGACCTCGGTCCAGTTCTGTTCCTCATGCTTTACGCTGTCTTCATGTCCAGCGTCCTGCCGCCCCTTCCGCAGCCCCAGGAGCCCTTCGACACCCCGCAGTTGCTCGAAGTCGGGCCTGGCCCCGAGGAACCGTGCCTGCGCGCCGACGCGGCCCGCAACCGCGCCCGCCTGCTGGAGGCCGCCGCCAGACTGATCGCCGAGCACGGGGTGGCCGGCGTGACCATGGAGGCGGTGGCGGCGGCGGCCGAGGTGGGCAAGGGCACGGTCTTCCGCCGCTTCGGGGACCGCACCGGACTGCTGATGGCCCTGCTCGACCACTCCTCGCGGCAGCTCCAGGCGGATTTTCTCGGCGGCCCGCCGCCACTGGGCCCCGGCGCCCCGCCGGTGGAGCGGCTGCGGGCGTTCGGCGTCGCGGTGCTCTACCGCGCGGCCGAGCAGCTGGACCTCCAGCTGGCCGCCCAGCCCGAGCCCACCCGGCGCTACGCCAACCCGCCGATCCAGGCGCTGCGCACCCACGTCACGATGCTGCTGCGGCAGATCGAGCCGGGCGCCGACTGCGAACTGCTCGCCCAGACGCTGCTCGCCTACCTCGACCCCGCCCAGATCCACCATCTGACCAGGCAGTGCGGGATGCCGATGGAGCGCCTGGAGGCCGGCTGGACCGACCTGGTCGACCGCGTCACGCGGACGCTGCCGCCCCGCTGACGTCCGGCCCGGCAGCGGTGAACATGTCGACCAGGCCCTGCGGCGCGTCGGTGCGGAACAGCAGGACCCCGCCCCGGGCGGAGTCGGCCGCGGACCGCTCGGCGCGCGCGAACATCTTCTCCTCGTAGGCGGCCACGGCGGCCTCGGTGTCGTCCGGGTGGGCGACCAGCGCGAGGGCCAGGTCCGCGCCGTCGATCAGCGCCAGGTTGGCGCCCTCGCCGGCGAACGGCGACATCAGGTGCGCGGCGTCGCCGAGCAGCGTGACCCCGGGCGTCCGGTCCCAGCGGTGCCCGGTCGGCAGGGCGTGGATCCGCCGGGGCACCGGCGCGCCCTCGGCGTCCGCGACCAGTGCCCGCAGGCTCTTGTCCCAGCCGCCGAACTGATCGAGCACGGCCCGCTTGGCCGCGTCGGCGTCCGTGAAGTCGATCCCGTCCAGCCACTCCTCGGGCGCCTCCACCGCCGTGTACACGTGCAGGCTGCCGTCGGTCTCCCGGTGGGCGAGGAACCCGCGGCCCGCGCCGAGCGCGAACAGCGCGCCGCCGCCGACCACCTCGGCGCTCACCGGATGCCGTACGTCCGCGTCCGGCAGGTCCGTCTCCACGAACGAGATCCCGGTGTACGCGGGCCGCGCGTCCGAGACCAGCGGGCGGATCCGGGACCAGGCGCCGTCCGCGCCGACCAGCAGGCCGGTGGTGAAGGAACTGCCGTCGTCGAGGTCCACCTCGTGCCGGCCGCCGCCGAGCGGGCGGGCGCCGGTCACCTTCGCGCCCCAGCGGATCACGCCCTCGGGCAGGGAGCCGAGCAGCAGCCGGCGCAGCTCGCCCCGGTCGATCTCCGGCCGCCCGCCGGCGCCGTCGTCGGGCAGGTCGAGCATGACCCGGGCGTCCTTGTCCAGCACCCGAGTCGCCTGGCCGCCCGCGTGGACGTGCGCCAGGAACACGTCGTGCAGCCCGGCCGCGCGCAGCGCCGACTGGCCGGAGTCGTCGTGGATGTCGAGCATGCCGCCCTGGGTGCGGGCCGCGGGGGAGGCGTCGAGGTCGAAGACGGCCGCCTCGACACCGTGCACCCGCAGCACCCGGGCGAGCGTGAGCCCGCCGGGACCGGCTCCGACGATCGCGATGGGGTGGTGGGGAGTGGACATGTGGGTCTCCTCGGCATGGGGGCGCTCCCGGCGGAAACGGGGAGGCGCTGACACGCGACCACCATAACGAACGTGTTCGGCGCGAACAAGTTCCTGACGAACATGTTCGGCCCGTGCGACGGCAGACCCGTGGATCGGATACGACGACCGCACGGATCAGATGCGACGAGCGCACGGATCAGGCGCGACGGGCCCGCGGATCAGGTGTAACGAGCCCGACGGATCAGGTGCGACGGGCCTGGCCGATCGGGTGCGGCGAGCCCGCGGATCAGGCGGGCGAGTGCCCCAATTTGTCGAACGGTCAACCACCTTGACCCGCCGGTCCCCCTTCCCCGGGCTTCTGCCAAGATGCCGTACGTCATGGTGCACATCCCGAAACCGCCCTCGGCAGCGTCGCCGGTTCCGCGCTCGGTCCCCACGAGCGCCGATGTGGCCCGCCTGGCCGGCGTGTCCCGCGCGACCGTCTCCTACGTCCTCAACAACACCAGTGCCGTCCGGATCAGCGAGCCCACCCGCCGCCGGGTTCACGAGGCCGCGAAGGAACTGGGGTACGTCCCCCACGCAGCCGCCCGCAGCCTGCGCGCCGGTCACAGCCGGATGGTCCTGATGCCTGCCCCGGCCATCGCGATGGGCCCGCTGTACGGGCAGTTCATCAACGATCTCCAGTGGGCCCTCAGCCGCCTCGACTACACGGTCGTCCACCACGGCACCGCGGGCCTGCGCGGTGACGAAGCCGCCCGCGCCTGGGCCGAGTTGAGGCCGGTGGCCGTGCTGGTCCCCGGCTCCGAACTCGGCCCCGAAGGCGTCGCGGTCCTCAAGCGGGCCGGCGCCCGCGCCGTGGTCACCTTCGGCCCCGAACGCGTCGAGGGCGCCCACGCCCTGCTGATGGACCACGACGCCGTGGGCCACTGCGCCGGACGGCACCTGTACGCCCGTGGCCGGCGCCGGATCGGCGTGGTCGTGCCCGAGGAGACCGGCCTGGAGACCTACTCCCGGCCCCGGCTCGAAGGCGTACGCCAGGCGCTGCGCGGCACCGACGCCGAGGTGACCGGGGTGCCGCTCGGCTACACGGAGGAGTCGGCGGCCGAACTCGCGGCGCGGTGGCCGGAGTTGGGGATCGACGCGGTGTTCGCGTACAACGACGAGTACGCGATGCTGTTAATGCGCGCCCTCCAGGACGAGGGCGTGCGCGTTCCCGAGGACACCGCGGTGCTCGGCGCGGACGACCTGATGCTCGGCCGGCTGCTGCGGCCCCGGCTCTCCACCATCCACATCGACCTGCCCTCCGGCCGGGACCTCGCCGGACTCGTCGACCGCGTGGTGCGCGACCCCGGCGGCGAACCGGAGACGCACCGGGTGCTCGGCGCGTCGGTGGTCCAGCGCGAGTCCAGCTGATCCCGGCCTTCCCGACCTTCCCGGCTTCTCGGAAGCAGAGGCCTGCCGGGCCTCACTCGCCCTGCGCACCGCCCTGCTGTGCGGCGATGCTCTTGCGGACCTCGTCCATGTCCAGCTTGCGGGCCTGGCCGATGACGTCCGTCAGGGCGGCCTCCGGCAGGGCGCCCGGCTGGGCGAAGACGGCGACCTGGTCGCGGACGATCATCAGGGTCGGGATCGACTGGATGCCGAAGGCCTGCGCCAGCTCCGGCTGGGCCTCGGTGTCCACCTTGCCGAACACCAGGTCGGGATTGGCCTCGGCGGCCTTCTCGTAGACCGGGGCGAACATCCGGCACGGGCCGCACCAGGACGCCCAGAAGTCGATGAGGACGAACTCGTTCTCGGTGACCGTCTGGTCGAAGTTCTCCTTGGTGAGCTCCACGGTGCTGCTCATGCGTGCTTCCCTCTTCCTGATGCGGGGGGCGCCCCGGGGCGGGGCGGAACCGCTCGCGACAACATGTCCGGCCGGGCAGGTATTCCGGCTGCCTACCCGTGTGGCCTCCGCGCACACCACCCGCAAGACTGGCCCCATGACGGAAACGGAAACCATCGCTTACGACGTCGTGGTGCTCGGGGCCGGGCCCGTGGGGGAGAACGTCGCCGACCGCACCCGTGCGGCCGGCCTCACCACCGCGGTCGTGGAGAGCGAACTCGTCGGCGGCGAATGCTCGTACTGGGCCTGCATGCCCAGCAAGGCCCTGCTGCGCCCGGTCATCGCCCAGTCCGACGCCCGCCGCCTGCCCGGCCTCGCCCAGGCGGTCCAGGGCCCCCTCGACACCGCCGCGGTCCTCGCCCGCCGCAACTACTTCGCCTCGGACTGGAAGGACGACGGCCAGGTCGCCTGGCTGGACGGCATCGGCGCCGACCTCCACCGCGGCCACGGCCGCCTCGCCGGACCCCGCACGGTCACCGTGACCGGCCCCGACGGCACCCTGACCACCCTCACCGCACGGCACGCGGTCGCCGTCGCCACCGGCACCCGCGCCCAGCTGCCCGACCTGCCCGGCCTCGCCGAGGTCAAGCCCTGGACCAGCCGCGAGGCCACCAGCGCGCAGGAGGCGCCCGGCCGGCTGATCGTCGTCGGCGGCGGTGTCGTCGCCACCGAGATGGCGACCGCCTGGCAGGCCCTCGGCTCCCGGGTCACCCTCCTGGTCCGCGGCAAGGGCCTGCTCAACCGCATGGAGCCGTTCGCCGGCGAGTTCGTCGCCGACGCGCTCAAGGAGGCCGGCGTCGACGTCCGCACCGGTACGTCCCTCCGGTCGGTCACCCGGGAGAACGGCACGGTCGTGGCCGTGACCGACGGCGGCGACCGCATCGAGGCCGACGAGATCCTCTTCGCCACGGGACGCGTCCCGCACACCGACGACATCGGCCTCGACACGGTCGGCATGGAGCCGGGTTCCTGGCTGTCCGTCGACGACACGCTCCTGGTCGAGGGCACCGACTGGCTCTACGCCGTCGGGGACGTCAACCACCGGGCGCTCCTCACCCACCAGGGCAAGTACCAGGCCCGGATCGCGGGCGCGGCGATCGCGGCGCGCGTCGCGGACACGCCGCTCCTGGACGCGCCGTGGGGTGCGCACGTGGCCACCGCCGACCACCACGCCGTACCGCAGGTCGTGTTCACCGACCCGGAGGCGGCGGCCGTCGGGCTCTCCCTCGCGGAGGCGGAGCAGGCCGGGTACCGGGTGCGGGCCGTCGACGTCGAGTTCTCGTCCGTCGCCGGGGCCGGGCTGTACGCCGACGGCTACAAGGGGCGCGCCCGGATGGTGGTCGACCTGGAGGCCGAGATCCTGCGCGGGGTCACGTTCGTGGGGCCGGGGGTGGGCGAGCTGATCCACTCGGCGACGATTGCGGTCGCCGGGGAGGTGCCGATCAGCCGGTTGTGGCATGCGGTGCCGTCGTATCCGACGTTGAGCGAGGTGTGGCTGCGGCTGCTGGAGGCGTACCGGGGGTAGGCCGAAGGGGGCCCGGGTCGTCGGTCTTCGGCGGCCCGGTGGGGGCTGTTCGCGCAGTTCCCCGCGCCCCTTTCGGGGCGCTGACGAGCACCGCGCCATGTGAAGCGCTGTCAGTTCACGGAAGGTGGAAACCCAGGGCCTCCGCCGCCGTCGCCGGGGTCGGCTGGGTCCAGCGGTCCGTCATGGCGGCGTTGGAGGACAGGGAGCGCAGCTCGGCCCGGTCCAGGTAGAGCATGCCGTCGAGGTGGTCGGTCTCGTGTTGGACGATGCGGGCCGGCCACCCGGTGAACACCTCGTCCAGCGCGTGCCCGTGCTCGTCGGCGCCGGTCAGCCGGACGCTCGTGGGCCGGGCCACCACCGCCTGCCAGCCCGGCACGCTCAGGCAGCCCTCGAAGAACGCGGCACGGGCGGTGCCGACGGGCGCGTAGACCGGGTTGACCAGCACCCGGAACGGCTGCGGGACCCGGCCCCTGGCCGCCGCCACCTCCTCCGGTACCGGTGCCGGGTCCTCGATGACCGCGATGCGCAGCGGGACGCCCACCTGGGGCGCGGCCACGCCCACGCCCGGTGCCTCGTGCATGGTGACGCGCAGTGCCTCGACGAAGCGGGCCAGCAGGGCCGGGGCCAACTGGCCGTCGTACGGCTCGGTTCCGCGCCGCAGGACCGGGTCGCCGGCCGCGACGATGGGCAACGGGCCGCCGGGGGCGAGGAGTTCCTCGACCCGCTCGGCAAGAGGTGCGCGATCACTGGGAGATGCCATCGGGCCAGCATGCCATGGCATGGCCCTGTGACTCAGGTCACTTCGGCCGTGGGGAACTCGGCCCGGGTGCGGTCCGACTACTGGACCGTCCCCGCTCCGCCACCAGTCCCCGGAGAAGCCCCCGATGTCCATCGCCCCCTCGACGGCCACGGACGAGGTCCCGCAACCCACCGTCCCGGCCGCGTCCCCGAGCCGCTGGGCCCCGCTGCGCCCCCTCGTCCTGCGCCTGCACTTCTACGCCGGCCTCCTGGTCGCGCCCTTCCTGCTCGTCGCCGCCGCCACCGGCCTGCTGTACGCCTTCTCCTTCCAGGCCGAGAAGCTGGTGTACGCCCAGGAGCTGACCGTCCCGGTGGGGAAGACCGAGCTGCCGGTCTCCGAGCAGGTCGCCGCCGCCCGCAAGGCCCATCCCGAGGGCACGGTCTCCGCGATACGGCCGGCGCCCGAGGCGGGCGCCACCACCCGGGTGCTGCTGTCGGGGGTCGAGGGGGTGAACCCGGACCACACCCTCGCGGTCTTCGTCGACCCGTACACCGGCAAGGTGCGCGGCGCGCTCGAACAGTACGGCTCGACGGGCGCGCTCCCGCTGCGCACCTGGATCGACGAGCTCCACCGCGACCTCCACCTCGGCGACACCGGACGGCTCTACAGCGAGCTCGCGGCCAGCTGGCTGTGGGTGATCGCGGGCGGAGGCCTGGTGCTGTGGTTCGCCCGGCGGCGGGCACTGCGCAAGGTGCGCGGCACCAGCGGCCGGCGGCGCACGCTCGGCCTGCACGGCACCGTCGGCGTCTGGGCCGCCGCGGGTTTCGTCTTCCTCTCGGCGACCGGCCTGACCTGGTCCACCTACGCCGGCGCCAACATCGACGAGCTGCGCACCTCCCTCGGCCAGGCCACCCCGTCCGTCTCCGCCGCCGCGAGCGGCGGCGAGCACGCGGGGCACGGCGCGGCGGCCGGGATCGGCGGTGACGCCGAGCACGGCGTCGGCCTGGACAAGGTGCTCGCCGCCGCCCGCGCGGAGGGACTCGGGGACCCGGTCGAGATCGTCCCGCCCGCCGACGCGAACAGCGCCTACGTGGTGCGGCAGGTCCAGCGCAGCTGGCCCGAGAAGCAGGACTCCGTCGCCGTGGACCCGGGCACCGGCGAGGTGACCGACGTGCTGCGCTTCGCCGACTACCCGGTGCTCGCCAAACTCACCCGCTGGGGCATCGACCTGCACACCGGCATCCTCTTCGGCCTGGTCAACCAGCTCGTCCTGGCCCTGCTGGCGCTCTCCCTGATCCTGCTGATCGTGTGGGGCTACCGCATGTGGTGGCAGCGCGGCCGTGGCTCGGCCTTCGGCCGGCCGATCCCGCGCGGCGCCTGGGCGCAGGTCCCGCCGTACCTCCTCGTCCCGGCGATGGCGGTGGTCGCGGTCCTCGGCTACTTCGTGCCGCTGCTCGGGATCCCGCTGGCCGCCTTCCTCGCGGTGGACATCGTGCTCGGCGAGATCGCGCACCGTCGCGGCAGGCGGACGTACGGGGGCGGGCCGGCGTGAAGTAGCGTGGTGAGACGCGCTGGTGAGCCTGTCACCAGACGCCGACGCCGGAGGGAGACGGGACTATGGCGCGGGCCCGGCGGGGGCAGGGGGAGCTGGAGGGCCAGGTGCTGGGCGCGCTGCGCGAGGCCGGCGGTCCCGTCACCGCCGCCTGGGTGCAGGAGCGGCTCGGCGGCGACCTCGCCTACACCACCGTCGTGACCATCCTGACCCGGCTGCTCGCCAAGGACGTCGTCGCCAGGGAACGGCAGGGCCGCTCGTTCCTGTGGACCCCGACCGCCGACGTGGCCCGGCTCGCCGCCCTGCGGATGCGCCGGCTCCTCGACGGCGAACGGGACCGCGAGGCGGTGCTCGCCAGTTTCGTCACCGCCCTGCCGCCCGGTGACGAGCAGGTGCTGCGGTCCCTCCTGGAGGCCGCCGGGCCGGGCCCGGTGAACACTCGGCACGTCCCGCCCGCGGACCATGGCGGTACGGAAGACTGACCGTCCATGGGGGTCTTCGTCTTCCTGCCGCTGGTCCTGCCGCTGACCGCGTGGCCCGTCGCCCGGCTGGCCGAGGGGCGGCTGCATCCGCGCACCGCCACCCGGCTGCTCACCGCGATGGCCGTGGTGATGGCCGGGTGCAGCACGCTCTGCCTCGCCCTGCTGATGGTGGTCGGCACCGCCCAGCTTCCAGGCAACCCCCTCCCGGACGGCTGGTCCGACCCGGAGGTTCGGGCCGCCGTCCCGCACGACGAGATCGCCGGCCGTGCCGCCATCCCCGCCCTCGCCGCGGTCGCGGTCGTGGGCGGCCGTACCCTCCTGCGGCACCGCCGGGTCACCCGGCGGGCCCGCCGGGCGCTCACCGGGCTGCCCGGCCGTGCGGTCGCCGTGCTGCCCGACAGCACGCCCTACGCCTACGCGCTCCCCGACCGGATCGTCGTCACCAGCGCGCTCCTGGACGGCCTCGCCCCGGGCGAGCGCCGGGCCCTCTTCGCCCATGAGCGCGCCCACCTCGCGGCCCGGCACCACCGGCACCTGCTCGCCGTCCACCTGGCGGCACGCGCCAACCCCTTCCTGCGGCCCCTGCGCACCGCCGTCCGCTACACGGCCGAGCGCTGGGCGGACGAGGAGGCGGCCCGCTCGGTGGGGGACCGGCGCACGGTCGCCCGGGCCATCGGCAAGGCGGCCCTGCTGTCCGTGGGCACCCCGGCGCCGACGCTGCCCGCGGTGGCCGCCACCGGTCCCGTGCCGCGCCGGGTCGTCGCCCTGCTCGGGCCCGCCCCGGTCGCCCGCGACTGGCCCTCCGCCTTCACTGCGGCCGGGCTCGCCGTCTGGGGCGCCGCCGCGGGCACCGTCGTCTCGGCGATGTCCTCCGCGAACTCCGCGGTGACGCTGTTCCTGATCCTGCGCGCCGCCGCGCCGCTGTGACGGTGCGGCCGGCGGTTTCTCACTGCTCCGGGAAGTCCCCGGCCAGCACCGAGGCGATCCGCAGGTGCGACTCCGCCTCCTCGTGGCGGGCCTGCCGCTGGAGCGTACGGCCCAGCATCAGCCGGGCGTAGTGCTCCACCGGGTCGCGCTCCACGATCTCGCGCAACTCGGTCTCCGCGCGGCGCAGTTGGGCCGAGTGGTAGTAGGCGCGCGCCAGCAGCAGCCGGGGTCCCGTCTGCTCCGGCACCTCCTCGACCAGCCCGGCGAGCACCTGCGCGGCGCCCGCGTAGTCCTTGGCGTCGAAGAACAGCTGGGCCCGGGCCCAGCGTTCGGCGGCGGTTCCCTGGTCGTAGTACGTCGTGTCCACCTCTGACCTCCTTCGCCGCCGACAACAGGCGGAGGTTGTTGAAAATTCCACCAACTCGACCCCGGGGACCCTTCACCGACAAGATGAGTTTCCTTGACAAATTTTGTTGTCGGATGAAGGGTGTGGAGGGCGGTGCCGCGGAGCGCCGCGGCAGATCCCGGACGGCGAGGAAACCCGATGCGAACCCTGATCAGCACTGCCTTCATCTCCCTCGACGGAGTCGTCGAGGGTCCGGGCGGCGAGCCCGGCTACCGGAACTCCGGGTGGACCTTCAAGGACATCGCGTTCGTCCCCGAGGTGTTCGAGATCAAGGGCCGGGAGCAGGAGGAGTCGACCGCGCTCCTGCTGGGCCGGGCCAGCTACGCGGCGTTCAGTCCGGTCTGGCCGGACATGCCGGAGTTCGCGCGCTACCGGACGCTGCCGAAGTACGTCGTCTCCACCACCCTCGCCGACGGCGACCTGGTGCCGGACTGGGGCGAGACCACGATCCTGCGCTCGCTCGACGAGGTCGCCGCCCTCAAGGAGACCGAGGGCGGCCCGGTCATCGTGCACGGCAGCGCCTCGCTCCACCACGCCCTGTCCGACGCGGGCCTGATCGACCGCTACCACCTGCTCGTCTACCCGCTGCTGCTCGGCGCGGGCAAGCGCCTGTTCAGTGCGACGGACAAGGACACCCAGCAGCTGAAGCTGGTCGAGCACGAGGTCTACGCCAACGGCGTGCAGAAGAACGTCTTCGACGTCGTCCGCTGAGCCGGCGCCGCCGCCTTGCCCGCCCTGGGCTCTGCCCCCCAGAGGGGTGCAAGCTGCGGGGTTGCCGCATGATCCGTGCCGCTCGGGGGCATCCGGACACTATGGAAGGCGCGCCTGTGATCGTGCAGCCGCCGGGCCCCGACGGCGGCCGGCGGGTCACCATCCGCGGAGAGTATGTCGGCACCGCGTACCACCTGCTCGACATCGTCGAGTTCCTGCGCCGCGCGGGCCTGCCCGAGGCCAGTACGACGGTCGACGACCCCGAGCTGATCGAGTGGCGTGGCATCGGCCCGAGGGCCTGGACCGCCACGGGCTGAACCCGGCCGGCCGCCCCGGACCGCCCCGGATCGCGTCGGCGGACTTGTTCGACCCTACGAACTTTCTGCGTGACGGGTACACATCAGTGGGTTCAACTGATAGGAAACCTTCCTATCGGTGAACTTCTCACCCCCCACTGGAGCCACTGTGCGGAACCCGAACGACACCACCACGACGCACCCCGTCCTGACCTCCCGCCGTACCCTGCTCGCCCTGCTGGGCGCCTCCGCGGTCGGCGCCGGAGCCGTCCTGCTGCGCCCGGAGCACGCCTCGGCCGCCGCCCCGTCGGCGGCGGGCTGCGTGGGCCTCGACGACCCGGCGAAGAAGGAGATCGCCATGAAGCTGGTGTCGAGCGCGGAGAACTCCTCGCTCGACTGGAAGGCGCAGTACAAGTACATCGAGGACATCGGCGACGGCCGCGGCTACACCGCCGGGATCATCGGCTTCTGTTCCGGCACCGGCGACATGCTCGACCTCGTCCAGCTCTACACCGACCGCAAGCCCGGCAACGTGCTCGCCAAGTACCTGCCCGCCCTGCGCCGGGTCAACGGCACCGACTCGCACAGCGGCCTCGACCCGAACTTCCCCGCGGACTGGCGCAAGGCGGCCCAGGACAGCGCCTTCCAGCAGGCGCAGAACGACGAGCGCGACCGCGTGTACTTCAACCCTGCGGTCCAGCAGGGCAAGACGGACGGGCTGGGCACGCTCGGGCAGTTCACCTACTACGACGCCATCGTCATGCACGGCGACGGCGACGACCCCACCAGCTTCCGCAACATACGCAAGCGCGCCCTCGGCCACGCCAAGCCGCCGGCCCAGGGCGGGAACGAGACGACGTACCTCAACGCCTTCCTCGACGCCCGGGTCTGGGCCATGAAGCAGGAGGAGGCGCACAGCGACACCACCCGGGTCGACACCGAGCAGCGGGTCTTCCTGAAAAAGGGCAACCTGTGCCTGAACACCCCGCTGGACTGGAAGGTGTACGGCGACAGCTACCACATCGGCTGACACCCCCGGGCTGTCGTACCGCACCCCCATGCGGTACGACAGCCCGGAGGCTCTTCCCCCCTCGCGGTGGCTCCTACGGCTTGATGCCCACCCCGGTCCACAGGCTGACCTCCGCGTCGGTGGCGGTCGGCTCGCTGTCCGGGCGCCAGCGGTGGCCGACGGACACGCCGGGGTCGAGCAGTTCCAGCCCGTCGAAGAACCGCGTCACGTCCGCCTGCGAGCGGAACTGCACCGGCGTACCGGCGTTGTTGTAGATGTCGGTGACCTTCTGCCAGGTGTCCGGGTCGAAGTCGGGCGTGCAGTGGCTCAGGGCGAGCGCGCTGCCCGAGGGCAGCACGTCCAGCAGCCGGCTCACGATGCCGTACGGGTCCTGCGCGTCCGTCACGAAGTGCATCAGGGCGTTGAGCGAGAGTGCCACCGGCCGCCCGAGGTCCAGCACCTCCGCCAGTTCCGGGGCGTCGAGCAGCGTCTGCGGGTCGTTGACGTCCGCCTCTATGTAGGTGGTACGGCCCTCCGTCGTGCTGCGCATCAGCCGCTCGGCGTACTTGAGCACCAGCGGGTCGTTGTCGGCGTACACCACCCGGGCCTCCGGGACCACGGACTGGGCCACCTGGTGCAGGTTGGGCTCGGTGGGGATGCCGGTGCCGATGTCGAGCCACTGCCGGATGCCGTGCTCGCGGGCGAGGACGCGGGTGGCCCGGTGCATGAAGGCACGGTTCTCCCGGGCGCAGACGAAGATGCCCGGGTAGGCGGACGCGACGGTCTCGGCGGCGACCTTGTCGACGTCGAAGTGGTCCTTGCCGCCCAGGTAGTAGTCGTACATGCGGGCGGAGTGGGGCCTGCTGGTGTCGATGTCCCGCGCCGCGTGCGAGTTGGTCATCCTGAACCTTTCAAAAGGGGGGAGCGTGGGGGGAGAGGTCAGCCGGTGGTGAGGTGGTCGGCGAGGCCCCGTTTGACCCCCGCGACGAACGCGGTGATCTCCTCCGGGGTGTAGATCAGTGCGGGGCCGGCCGGATCCGTCGACTGCCGCAGCGCGATCCTGCCGTCGGCGAGCTGCTTCGTCTGTACGCACTGACCGCCGTTGGGACCGCTCCAGGGCGACTCCCAGCCCTGTTCCCCCAGGTCCGATGCGGGCATGCCGTTGTACACGTCGTGGGCGCGGCCGTCGAAGACACTGCCGTCGAAGGAGGTGCCGAAGGTGGTCATGAGTACTCCTTGCGCATGTGGTTCAGGAGCGCCCTGCTCTGCGCGTCGGAGGTGAGCAGGGACATGCGGTTGTGCGCCTCCAGATGGGCGACGACGTCGGAGCGCTGGTCCAGGTACATCGCGCCGGAGAGGACCTCGGTGTAGACGACGTCCGGCAACTCCGGCTCCGCGAAGCGGAAGTAGGTGAACGGGGCGCACACGCCCACATGGGCGCCGGCGGTGAACGGGACGACGTCGACGCTGACGTGCGCCAGCTCCGAGACCTCCAGCAGCCGCTCGATCTGCTCCCGCATCACCTCGGGACCGCCGACCACCCGGTGCAGGACGGCCTCCTCCATCACCACCCACAGCGTCGGCGCGTCGGAGCGCTCCAGCAGGGCCTGACGGCGCAGCCGCAGGTTCACCCGCCGCTCCAGGTCCTCGTCGCTGTCGTTGGGGAAACCGCCGCCGAGCACGTGGCGCGCGTACTCCCGGGTCTGCAGCAGACCCGTGGCGTAGTGCGGCTCGTACGTGCGCAGGGTCGTCGCGCCGGTCTCCAGGCTCACATAGGCGCTGAACCAGGTGGGCAGCACATCCCGGTAGGTGTGCCACCAGCCGGGCTCGTTGGCCCGCTCGGCGAAGGCGACGAACTCGTCCCGCTCCTGCCGGTCGGCACCGTAGGTCTCGAGCAGCTTCTCCACGTACAGGGGCTTGAGCGTGACCTCCGCCTTCTCCAGCCGGCGGATGGTCAGACTGGTGACCCGAAGCGCCCGCGCCGCGTCCTCCAGGGACACGCCCGCTCCCTGACGCCGCTCCTGGAGCCTGCGGCCCAGGATCATGCGCAGCACGGTGGGCGCACCGGCGCTCCCCGCGTTCGAACGGCCTTCGCTCACGCCCTACCTCCTGAGGGACTGTCACCCGGAAGAGTGTGACAGGCACTTGCTGAAGCGACCAGACCGATACCGGCATTCTGAAATTATCAGGGAGTCGGTTGCAGCCTGAACTTGCATGCGCGCATGATTACTTGAGTAAATCGCGGTCACGATCACGGGCGATGTCGCGCTCCCTGTGCGGTCGTTGCCCCGTCCTGCCCGCTGTGCCGCTCTCCGCTCCGCCCGTTCTGCCTGCTCAGCCCGCTCTTCGCCGCGCCCGCCTTACGGAAGGCAGCCATCGTGTCCCCCCACGCGACCTCCCCCCGCGACCTGTTAGACGTAGCCGCGCCCGACCGTGCGCACTGGATCGAGCTCCCCTCGCACCGCTCCAGCGTCAGAGTCGCCCGCCGCTCCGTGAGAGCCCGGCTCACCGAGTGGGGACTCTCCCGCGAGCTGTGCGAGGACGCGGTGCTGCTGGTGTCCGAGCTGGCCACGAACGCCGTCATCCACACGCTGAGCGTGCGGATCCTGTGCGGGATGGGGCTGGTCGCCGACGGATGCCTGCGACTGGAGGTCCACGACCACGACTACTCCGGCCACGGTCTGCCCCGGCGCGATCCGGGCCCCGACGACGAGGGCGGCAGGGGGCTGCTGCTCGTCGAGCAGCTCGCCGACTCGTGGGGCGTCGACCGGTCGCGGCTCACCAGCGGCCACGCGGTCTGGGCGACGCTGACGGCCTGACGCGGGAGTGAACAGGGGTTCGAGGGGCCGCAGTTGCCGATTTCGTGCGGGTGCACGGACCCGCATATGATCTTGGTCGTGACTGTGCAGAACTCTGACAAAACGCTGTCCCGCAAGCAGCGGCTCCAGGAGAAGCAGCGCCGCCAGCTGGCGGTGGTCGACACCGTGGACAAGGCCGAGGTCAAGGTCCGCAAGGCGGAGGTCGAACTGGCCGTGGCCGTCGCCGAGGCGGTGCAGGCGTTCGGTGACGAGCATGCCGCCTCCGAGGGCCTCGACATGCCCGTGGAGGCCGTACGCCGCTTCGTCGGCATCGCGGCGCACGAGACCGCCGCGGCGCCGGACGGTGCCGACGACTGACCGTGCCGACGACCGACGTCATCCGAGGAAGCCGAGGATCCGTGCCCATGCGCCGCCGGTGAGGACACCCGCCGGCGCGGCACGGATCCGGGTGCGGCCCCTCGGCCCTCCCCCCATGTGACGGCCCCGTTCCCCGGCCGATGCCGGTGCCCGCGAGGCGGGCTGCCGGCCGGGGGGCCGCCGTTCGGGTGATTCGCACGCCCCCCTTCCGGGCGTGAAACCAAGGGAATGCGGGCCTGACGGCTCATGCCGGGCGCTCGCTGCCCCCCATGGGACAAGTGGCACGTGAAGCCCTTATCCGGACAGACTGAATCCGCCGGTTCGTGATCAGGAACATCCACGTTCTCCAGGAGATCGCATGGTGGAACAGTCCTCCGAGGTCGTTTCGGAGCCGGATGAACCTGCCGTCGCCCTGAGCGGAACCGGCCCCGGAGGGGCGGAGACCGAGCGGAGGCTCGCGCAGGCACTGGCCGACCTCCTCGACGCCGAGACCGTCCCGGTCGGCAGCCACTTCTTCACCGACCTCGGTGCCAACTCCCTGGTCATGGCCCAGTTCTGTGCCCGAATACGCAAGGCCGACGATCTCCCGTCGCCGTCCATGCGGGACATCTACCGGCACCCCACGATCCAGAGCCTGGCGGCGGCACTGGGCCCGACCGCCCCCGCTCCCGCCGATCCGGTGCCCGCCCCGCAGCCGCCCGTGCCGTCACCGGCACCGGGCCCGCGCGCCGGCCGGTGGAACCATCTGGTCTGCGGAACCCTCCAGTTGCTGGTCTTCCTCGGCTACTCCCTGGTATCCGGATTCGTCACCGCCAGGGGATACGAGTGGATCGCCACCGGCAAGGGACTGGCCGACGTCTATCTGCGGTCGCTGCTCTTCGGCGGCGGCGCGTTCGTGGCGCTGTGTGCCTTCCCCGTCGCCGCGAAATGGCTGCTCGTCGGCCGCTGGCGCCCTCGTGAGTTCCCCGTCTGGGGCCTGACGTACTTCAGGTTCTGGCTCGTCAAGGCGCTGCTGCACGCGAACCCGATGGTCTTCCTCACCGGGACCCCGCTGTACGTGCTGTACCTGCGGGCCCTCGGCGCACGGATCGGCAAGGGCGTCACGATCCTCTCCCACTCCGTTCCCGTCTGCACCGACCTGCTGACCGTCGGGGCGGGTACGGTGATCCGCAAGGACTCCTTCTTCCTCGGCTACCGGGCGCACGCCGGACACATCCAGACCGGCCGCATCACCCTCGGCACCAACGCCTTCGTCGGCGAGAAGACCGTCCTGGACATCGACACCTCCCTCGGTCACGGAGCCCAGCTCGGCCACTCCTCCGCCCTGCACCGCGGCCAGGCCGTCCCGGACGGCGAGCGCTGGCACGGATCCCCCGCGGAGCCCACGCGGACCGACTACATCAGGATCGCCCCGGCGAACTGCGGCCCCCTGCGCCGCGCCTGGTTCGGCCTGGGCACGCTGCTCCAGCTGCTCGTCCTGTACGTCCCGCTGGCCGTCGGCGGCGCCTACATGCTGTTCACCGAAGTACCGCTGATCGGCAAGCGACTCGACCCGAACACGGTCTCGCTCGGCTGGTCGGAACTGCTCCCCGACGCCCTGCTGCTCTCCGCCGTGCTCTTCGTCGGCTTCCTCGTCCTGGGACTCGCGGCCCTGTGCACCCTGCCGCGCCTGCTGGGCCTCCTGGTCAAGCCCGACAAGGTCTATCCGCTCTACGGCTTCCACTACGCGCTGCAGCGGACCACGGCCCGCATGACGAACGTCAGGTTCTTCGCCTGGCTCTTCGGCGACAGCTCCTACATCGTGGGCTACCTCCGCGGCATCGGCTACGACCTGTCACGGGTCGAGCAGACCGGGTCGAACTTCGGCACCGAAGTGCAGCACGAGACACCGCTGCTGGTCTCCGTCGGCAGCGGGACGATGGTGGCCGACGGCCTCTCCGTCCTCAACGCCGACTTCTCCAGCACCTCCTTCCGGCTGTCCCGGGCCTCGATCGGGGCGCACAACTTCCTGGGCAACAACATCGCCTACCCGGCGGGCGCCAGGACCGGGGAGAACTGCCTGCTCGCGACGAAGGTGATGGTGCCCCTCGACGGCGAGGTCCGGGAAGGCGTGGGACTCCTCGGCTCACCGTGCTTCGAGATCCCCCGCTCGGTGGAGCGCGACGCCGGCTTCGACCACCTCAGGACCGGAGAAACGTTTCACCGGCGGTTGGCGGCGAAGAACCGCTACAACCTCTGCTCCATGGCGCTCATGCTGTTCGTGCGCTGGCTGCACACCTTCGCGCTCACCCTCTTCGGCCTCGCCTCCGTGGACCTCTACGGTGTGGTCGGCCACGTGGTGATAGGCGGCTACCTGGCGCTCACCCTCGCCTTCTCCGCCGCCTACTACGTCCTGGTCGAGCGCTGCCTCGCCTCCTTCCGGGCGCTGCGCCCCCGGCTGTGCTCCATCTACGACCCGTACTTCTGGTGGCACGAACGGCTGTGGAAGGTACCGGACCACTTCCTCAACATCTTCAACGGAACCCCGTTCAAGAGCCTGGTCTGGCGGCTGCTGGGCGTGCACATCGGCCGCCGGGTGTTCGACGACGGCTGCTACCTGACCGAGCGGACCCTCGCCACCATCGGCGACGACTGCACCCTCAACGCCGGCAGCAAGATCCAGTGCCACTCGCAGGAGGACGGCACCTTCAAGTCCGACGTCACCACGCTCGGCGACGGCTGCACCCTGGGCATCGCCGCCCATGTGCACTACGGCGTGACCATGGGCGACGGAGCGGTGCTCGAACCCGACTCCTTCCTCATGAAGGGCGAGGAAGTCCCCCCGCACGCCCGGTGGGGCGGCAACCCCGCGGTGGACATGCCGGACGGCGTGAGCCGGTCCGCCGGCGTCGCCCGGGTCACGACAGCAGCCGACGCCGCCACGGCGACCGTGAGTTGAGGAAGGCCATTCGATGCGAACGCGCGTGGAGACGGACCGGGAGTTCTGGACCCGGACACTGACCGCCGGCGGTGCCACCCCCGTACCCCGCTGGGTCCGGGAACCGGTGCCGGGCACGGCCGGGCACGAGACACCGCTGCCGACCGACCTCGCCCGGGCGGTGCGTGAACTGGCCGCGCGGCACGGCCTGCCGACCGGCACGGTGCTGCTGGCCGCCCACCTCAAGGTGCTGGCCGCGCTCTCCGGCGAGCCGGAGGTGGTCACCGGCCACACCACCGTCTCCGGCGGCGCACCGCTGCCGTGCCGGGTGTCCGTCCCCGCCGGAAGCTGGGCGGCCCTGCTCTCGGCCGCCGCACACGCCGAGGCGGAGGTGCAGGCGCACCAGGACCACCCGGTGGCCGCACTGCGGCGCGAACTCGGCCTGACGGAGCCGTCGTACGAGGTGGTGTGGAGTCCCCCCGGCGCAGCGGGGACCCACACCGACGACGGCGCCCTGCACGTGCGCGGGTCCGACCGGGACGGCCGGCTCACGCTGAGCCTGCGGTACCGCACGGACGTCCTGGACGCCGGGGCCGCCGCCCGCATCGCCGGCTACCACCTGACCGCGCTGCGGCTGCTGACCGCTGACCCCGACGCCGACCACACCCGGCAGAGCCTGCTCTCGGCCGAGGAACGGCACGAACAGCTCGAAGGCCTGGCCGGGCCGCACCGCCCACTGCCGGACGCCCGCGCCCACGAACTGTTCGAGCAGCGGGTGCGGGCGCATCCGCAGGCCGTGGCGGCCGTGCACGGCACCCGGGAGTGGACCTACGACGAACTCAACCGGCGCGCCAACCGGCTGGCCCGCGCCCTGCTCGCCCGCGGCCTGGGCCGGGAGGACGTCGTCGCCGTCGTCTCCGAGCGCACCCTCGACTGGCTGGCGGCGGTGCTGGCGGTGTTCAAGGCGGGCGGCGTGTACCTGCCGATCGAACCGCACTTCCCGGCCGGCCGCATCGAGACCACCCTGTCCCGGGCCGGGTGCCGGCTGGCGCTGACCGAACCCGGCAGCACGGACACCCTGGACCGGGCGCTGACCGCCCTGCCGGACGTCACGAAGCTGCCGTTCGACACGGCCTACGCCGAACCGCACGCCGACGACGACCCCGGGATCCGCGTCGAACCCGGTCAACTCGCCTACATCTACTTCACCTCCGGCTCCACCGGCGAGCCCAAGGGCGCGATGTGCGAGCACGCGGGCCTGCTCAACCACCTCCACGCCAAGATCGACGACCTGGAGATCGGCGCGGGGACCGTGGTCGCCCAGACCGCCCCGCAGTGCTTCGACATCTCCCTGTGGCAGCTCGTCGCCCCGCTGCTGGCCGGCGGGCGGACCCTGCTGGTCGAGCAGGACGTCATCACGGACGTGGCACGGTTCACCGAGACCCTGGAGCGCGGCCGGGTCGGCGTGGCCCAGCTCGTGCCGTCGTACCTGGAGGTCGTGGTCTCCTACCTGGAGCAGCAGCCGCGCGCCCTGCCGGACCTGCGGTACGTGTCGGTGACCGGCGAGGCACTGAAACGGGAACTGGTCCAGCGCTGGCTGGCGGTCCAGCCGGGCATCGGCCTGCTCAACGCCTACGGCCTGACCGAGACGTCCGACGACACCAACCACGAGCTCCTCCGGGAGGTGCCCGAGCGGGTGCTGCTCGGCCGGGCCGTCAACAACGTCCGCGTCCACGTCGTGGACGAGCACCTGGCGCTGGTACCGCTCGGCGCCCCCGGCCTGATCGCCTTCTCCGGCGTCTGCGTGGGCCGCGGCTACGTCAACGACCCCGAACGCACCCGCGAGGCGTACCGCACGGACCCCTACCGGCCCGGTGAACGGCTCTACCTGGGCGGCGACTGGGGGCGCTGGCACCCCGGCGGCAAGCTGGAGTTCCTCGGCCGCCGGGACAGCCAGGTCAAGATCCGCGGGTTCCGGATCGAGATCGGCGAGATCGAGAACTGCCTGCTGCGGGTGGCCGGCGTACGGGACGGCGCGGTGGTCGTCGCCGAACGGACCGGCGGCGGCAAGCAGCTCATCGCCTTCTACTCCGGCACCCGGCAGCGGCCCGAGGCCCTGCGCGAGGAACTCGGCGCCGCGCTGCCCGGCTACATGGTGCCCTCCGCCTTCCACTGGCAGGACAGCCTCCCGCTGACCGCCAACGGCAAGATCGACAAGAAGGCCCTGACCAGGCAGGCCGAAGCCGCCCCGACCGGTGAGGCACACCGGGCGACCGGCGACCCGCACCGGACGGCAGCCGGCGAACTCGGCGCGACCGAACGGCGCGTGGCCGCGGCCTGGGCCGAACTGCTCGGCGTGCCCGAGGAACAGGTCGGCCGCACCGACCACTTCTTCGACTCCGGCGGCACCTCCCTGACCGCGGTCAGGCTCAGCCTCGCCCTCGACCGCGCGGTGTCCCTGAAGGACATCACCCGGCACCCCGTCCTCGCCGACCTGGCCGCCCTCCTCGACGGGCCGGCCCGGCAGCGCCCGGAACTGCTGCTGACCCTGGCGGACGGGACCGGCACCGACGAGTGCGCCCTGGTCTGCTTCCCCTCCGCGGGCGGCAACGCGGTCAACTTCCAGCCGATGGCGAGCGCCCTGGCGGGCAGCGGCCTCACCGTCCTCGCCGTGGACCCGCCCGGCCACAACCTCGCCGCACCCCCCGAGCCGTTCGCGTCCGTCGAGGAGGTCGCCGAGCAGGCCGCCGCCGAACTCGCGGCGCGCGGACCGACCCGGGTCATGCTCTGGGGCCACTCCTCCGGAGCGGCACCGGCCATGGAGACGGCCAGGAGGCTCCAGCAGCGCGGCATGCACGTGGAGCGGCTGTTCCTCGGCGCGCAACTCCTCGGCACCGCCGCCGAACGGCACACCGCCGTCACCGAACTGGCGCACCTGAGCGACCCCGACATCGCGACGCGCCTGGCCGCGGACGGCGGCCACCCCGAACTCGCCGAGCTGAACCCGCGGCACGCCGCCCACATCGCCGCCGCCTACCGGCACGACTGCGTCGCGGCCCACCGCTACTTCGGCACGGCCCTGGAAGCCCCGCCGCCCGTCAAGGTGTCCGCGCCGCTCACGGTGGTCGTCGCCGCCGACGACCCGCACACCGCCGGCCACACGCGGCACCACCGGGACTGGCTGCTCCTGGCCGACCGCGTCGAGCTGCACGAACTCGCCGACGGCGGCCACCACTTCCTGCGCACCCGCCCCGCCGAGGCCGCGCGGGCCGTCCTGACCACCGTCCTCCCCCTCGCCTCCTCCTGACCCGTCACACCCCAGGCGGTCGACCGAAAGGAACCCGAGATGCCGTTCTCCTCCCTGGCATCACCGCTCGACGTGGAGCTGCGGCCGGACAAGCCGGCACTCCTGCGCGTCGATCCCCCCGACGACCCCCCGAAATGGGCGGCCGAGCACCGCGAGGCGCTGCGCGCCCAGGTCACCGAGCACGGGGCACTGGTCGTCCGCGGCCTCGGACTGCGCGACACCGCCCAGACCGGTGCCGTCTTCGGGCACCTGGCCGGGGACCTCATGACGGAGCGCGAGGCCTTCGCCCCCCGCGAGACCCACGGGCCCGGCGTGTACGCGTCCACGCCCTGGCCGGCCAACCAGCCCATGTGCATGCACCACGAGCTGAGCTACCTCCGCCAGGCGCCCGGCCTGATGCTGTTCGCCTGCCTCACCGCGCCCGAGCAGGGCGGGGCCACGGCGGTGGCCGACGCCGAGGAGATGCTGCGGGCGCTGCCCGCCGGGCTCGTCGAACGGTTCGAGCGGGAGGGCTGGATCCTGACCCGCTCCTACAACGACGAGATCGGCGCGAGCCTCACGGAGTCCTTCGGCACCGCCGACCACGCCGAGATCGAGCGCTACTGCCGGGCCAACGCCGTCGACTTCACCTGGCAGCCCGACGGTTCGCTCCGCACCGAGCAGCGCCGCAGCGCCGTCGTCCGGCACCCGGTCACGGGCCGCCGCTGCTGGTTCAACCAGATCGCCTTCCTCAACGAGTGGACCCTCGCACCCGAGGTGCGCGAGTACCTGGTGGACGTCTACGGCGCGGACGGACTGCCGTTCAACACCCGCCACGGCGACGGCACCCCGATCGGCGAGGACGTCGTCCAGCTGATCAACAGCACCTACGAGGCGCACACCCGGCGCGAACCCTGGCAGCGGGGCGACCTGCTGCTCGTGGACAACATCCGCACCGCGCACAGCCGGGAGGCGTTCACCGGAGACCGGCAGGTCCTCGTCGGCATGGGCGAACCCGTCCGGCCGGCCGAGGACCGCCCGGCGACGGAGGCGAGCGAGCGATGACCGACACACTGTCGACCGGCACCCGGTCCGACGCCCCCCGGCGGCCCGCCGTACCGACCTTCGCGGTCATCACCGGCGAGCAGGTGCACCAGGCGCTGAGCGGGCGCGAGAAACAGCTCACGGAGCTGGTCGAGACCGTCTACCGGCTGCACGACGCGGGCGACTCGGTCAACCCGCCCTCGTACTTCCTGCGCTTCACCGACCGGCCGACCTCGCGGATCATCGCGCTGCCGGCCTCCCTCGGCGGCTCCGTCCACGTGGACGGACTGAAATGGGTCTCCAGCTTCCCGGAGAACGTGAGCAGCGGGCTGCCGCGGGCGTCCGCGGTGCTCATCCTCAACGACCAGCAGACGGGCTACCCGTTCGCCTGCCTCGAGAGCTCGATCATCAGCGCCACCAGGACCGCGGCCTCCGCCGCCCTGGCCGCCGACTGGCTCAGCCGCACCCGCACCCGGCCCCGCCGGGTCGGCTTCTTCGGCACCGGACTGATCGCCCGCTACATCCACACCTTCCTGGCCGGCACCGGCTGGGACTTCGACGAGATCGGCGTGCACGACCTGTCCGCCGACAGCGCCGGCGGCTTCCGCGGCTACCTGGAGCAGACCGGCGGCGGCGCGCGGATCACCGTCCACGAGACCGCCGAGGACCTGGTCCGCGGCAGCGACCTCCTGGTCTTCGCCACCATCGCAGGACAGCCCCATGTCACGGACCCGGCCTGGTTCACCCACAACCCGCTGGTCCTGCACGTGTCCCTGCGCGACCTCGCCCCCGAGATCCTGCTGGGCGCGGCCAACTTCGTCGACGACGTCGACCACTGCCTCAAGGCCGACACGTCACCCCATCTGGCCGAACAGCTCACCGGCAGCCGGGACTTCCTCAACGGAACCCTCGGCGACGTCATGGCCGGCCGGGCCGCCCCGCCGCCCGACCGCCCGGTGGTCTTCTCGCCCTTCGGACTCGGCGTCCTCGACCTCGCCGTCGGCAAGTACGTCTACGACGAGGTGTCCCGGGCCGGGGACCTCGGTCTCATCGATGACTTCTTCCACGAACTGCGCCGCTACGGCTGAGGCCGTCGTCCTCGGCCCGGCACCAGGAGGCCCGCCGTGCCTGTCATCTCCGCTCCCTACGCCTTCAACGAGGGCGACCTCTACGTCGACCTGGAGTCGATCTGCGGACACCCGCTCTACCTGAAGTGCGAGGCCTTCAACTTCGCCGGATCCATCAAACTGAAGGCCGCCAACGAGATGGTGGAGAAGGCCGAGCGGGACGGAATCCTGAAAGCGGACTCCGTCCTGGTCGAGTCCTCCTCCGGCAACCTCGGCGTCGCGCTCAGCATGATCGCCGCGAGCAAGGGTTACCGGTTCCTGTGTGTGACGGACTCCCGTTGCAACCTGTCGACCAGGCTCCTGATGGAGGCGCTCGGCAGCGAGGTGCACATCGTGGCCGACCAGGACGCCAACGGCGGGTTCCTGGGCACGCGGATCGAGTACGTCCGCTCGCTGTGCGCGTCGGACGACCGGTACGTGTGGCTCAGCCAGTACACCAACGCGGGCAACTGGATGGCGCACTACCGCACCACCGCCCCGGAGATCGCCCGCCGGTTCCCCGAGCTCGACGTGCTGTTCGTCGGCGCGGGCACCACCGGAACCCTGATGGGCTGCGCCCGCTACTTCCGCGAGTGGCACCGTCCGGTGCGGATCGTCGCGGTGGACGCGGCCGGCTCGGTGGCGTTCGGCGGCGAGCCCGGCCGCCGGATGATCCCCGGTCTCGGCATGAGCATGCGCCCGCCGCTGCTCGACGAGTCCTTCGTCGACGAGGTGATCCAGGTGGAGGAGCCGGACACCATCCGGATGTGCCACCGCATGGCCCGGCACGGCTTCCTCTTCGGAGGCTCCACCGGGACCGTGGTCAGCGGCTCGGCGGACTGGCTGACCCGGCACGACGCCCGTGACCTCACCGCGGTCGCCATCGCACCGGACCTCGGCGAGCGCTACCTCGACACCATCTACCAGACCAACTGGCTGCAGGACCTGTACGGCGACCAGGTGCTCGCCACCGAGGACGTCGGCCGGGTGCCGGGCACCGGCGACGTCGACCGGGTACCCGGCTCCGTGGACGGCGGCCAGGTGCTCGACACCAGGGACACCGCACCGCGCAAGACCCTGCCCCGGGAGCCCAAGTCCGCCTCCCGCGCACCGGCCCGTCGGCGCAGCAGCACCTGACGGCGGCGCAGGCCCGAGCACGGCCCCCCGGAGACGCCCGCGCGGCGCCGCCGGGGGGCCGCGGCATGCCCGCCGGGCCGCTCAGTAGCGCACCGGCAGGGCGCGCAGTCCCCGGGTGCGCAGCGACGGACGCCAGTCCAACCGCTCGACCGGGACGTCGAGTTCGAGGCGGGGGAAGCGTTCGAGGAGTGCGCCGAGGGCGATCTCGGTCTCCAGCCGGGCCAGCGGTGCGCCGAGGCAGTAGTGGATGCCGTGGCCGAGGGCCAGGTGCCCGGTGGCGTCGCGGCCCAGGTCGAGCCGGTCGGGCTCGGGGAAGCGGCGCGGGTCGCGATGGGCCGCCGCCAGGGACAGCAGCACCGTCTCGCCGGCCGGGACGGTGACCCCGCCGACGGTGACGTCCTCGGTCGGGAAGCGGCGGATGGCGAGCGGCGCGGGCCCGTCGTAGCGCATCAGTTCCTCCACGGCGGGCCCGAGCAGGTCCGGATCCGCCCGCAGCGCCGCCAGCTGCCCGGGGTTCCGCAGCAGGGCAAGAGTGGCGTTGCCGATCAGATGGACGGTGTTCTCGTACCCGGCGAACAGGATCAGGAAGGCCAGCGACACCAACTCGTCCTCGCTGAGCCGGTCCTCCTCGTCCCGTACCGCGATCATGGCGGAGAGCAGGTCGTCGGCGGGCTCGGCCCGCTTGCCGGCGAGCAGCCGCGCGAAGAACGCCAGCAGCGCCCCGACGGCCTCCTTCGCCCGCTCGGGCCGGGCGGGGTCCGGGACGACGAGGGCGTCGGTCCAGGCCCGGAAGTCCGGCCGGTCGCCCTCGGGCACGCCCAGCAGCTCGCAGATCACGGCGATGGGCAGCGGTGCCGCGTAGGCGGCGACCAGATCGGTACGGCCGAGGGGTGCCATCGCGTCGAGCAGGGCGTCGGCGGTCCGCCGGACGGGTTCGCGCAGCAGGGCGACACGGCGGGGCGTGAACGCCCGGGACACCAGGCGGCGGACGCGGGTGTGGTCCGGCGGGTCCATGTTCAGCAGGTTGGCGTCGAGCGCGGGCGGCAGCGCGAGCCCGCGGTAACCGCCGGGCTTGGCATGGGCCTTGTCGAGGGAGAGCCGAGGGTCCGCCAGGGCCTGCCGCACGTCGTCGTACCGCGTCACCAGCCAGGCCGGCAGCCCGTCGGTGCCGGCGACCCGGTGCACGGGCCCGGCCTCCCGCAGCCGGGCGTACCCGGCGTACGGGTCGGTGAGCAGCTCTGCGGGGTCAACGACCGCCGGGGCGGGGGGTGTTGTACTGGCGTCCATGCCTCAACCCTAGACAGCGCGGACGCCGACCACGGCCGGTCATCCGACGGCGGTCACCCGGCGGCCGGTCACCCAGTCGCTGCCTGTCACCCGGCGGCCGGGATGCCGTCGGAGGCGTCGGCGGAGTGCAGCAGCCGCAGGAACGCCTTGACGCCCGCGATGAGTTCCTGGTTGTCGGTGAGCCGGTTCACCGTGGACTCGAACTCCCTGCCCAGCGCCGTGATCCTGCGGTCCGCCCGCTCGGCGCGCTCCTCCGAGCCCAGGGCCAACGCGTCGACGGTGCGGCGCAGTTCGGCGAGGGCCCGGTACTGTTCCTCCGCCTTCTCCTCCAGAACCCGGGTCCCGGCCTCGGCGCGGTGCAGCCGGGCCTGCAACTCGACGACGTCGTCCCGCGGATACGTGACGTCCTTCAGGAGGCTGCCCAGGCGCCTGCGCAGCTGGCCGAAGTACGCGCCGGCCGGCCGGAAGAAGGTGCTCAGCAGGAAGAACCCGGCGAACCAGTACCCCGTGAACTCGCCGGTCGCCCACGCGACCGCGACGACGGCCGCGGCCGTGACGACGTGCCCCGCGACCGCCGCCCGGAGCATCGCGCGGGCGATGCGCGCGGCCTCGGCGTCCCGGGCCGCCGGAACCGTCATGCCCTTCTCCCGGCTGACGGAGATCTCGGCGAGCACGGCATGCGCCCGGAAGTACAGGTTCCAGGGCAGGGTGAGCAGGAGCAGCAGCCACAGCAGGCTCAGCACCCCCGCCCCCACCGCGAACACCACCGCCGTCGGCGCCCCCGTCACATACGCGAGGACCAGCGCCGTGGCCGCGGCCACGACCGCCGCCACCGCCCCGAGAAGTCTGCCCATGGTCCGTGCCCCCGTCTCCCGCCCGCCCGTCCGCCGGCACGACCCATCGTCCCCGCCCTGGCGCGGGCCGGCATGAGTAGCGGTACTCAGGGGAGCACGGCACCCGCTGCCGGAGCCGGCCCGGACGAGGGAGTCGCGCGCGGGGTAGGGTGCAGCGGTGGAACGGATCTTGGTGGTGGGTGTGACGGGTGCGGGCAAGTCCACCCTCGCCCGGACCTTGGGCAGCCGTCTGGGCCTGCCGTACCACGAGATGGACGCCCTGTACTTCAACGGCCCCGGCTGGGCCGTCAACGGCGAACTGGCCGAGGACGTCGTACGGCTCACCGCCGGGCCTCGCTGGATCATCGACTCGCTCGGCTATCCGGAAGTCCGTGACCTGCTGTGGGACCGGGCCGACACCGTGATCTGGCTGGACTATCCCCGACGCGTCGTCATGCCCCGCGTGCTGCGCCGGTCCGTCCGGCGCACCGTCACCCGCGAGTCCCTCTTCGGCGGGAACAGGGAGACCTGGTCGGGGTGGCTGAGCCGGGAGCACCCGGCCTGGTGGGCCTGGTCCCAGCACGGCGCCCGGAGCCGCGAGATCGGGCGCCGGGTCGGCGATCCCCGCTTCGCCCCGCTCCACACCCACCGCTTCGCCCACCCGGACGACACGGCGGCCTGGCTGGCATCCCTCTGAGGCCAGGGCCGGGACGCCGGTCGAGAGACAGGCCGGGGCGTCAGCGGCCGAACTTCGCGAGGGCCGCCGGGGTGACGGGGGTGAAGAAGTTGACGAGGTTGCCGTCGGGGTCGCGGAACAGCAGCGACCGGTTGCCCCAGGGCATCGTGGTGGGCCCGGTGACGAAGTCGTCGACGAAGCCCTTCAGGTTCTGGTGGACGCGGTCCACGTCGTCGACGAGGAACTCGGTGATCACACTCTGGTTCGCTGCCGGGCGGGCGGAGCCCGGGGCGAACAGCGGGACGGTGCGGGTACCGGCGATCGCGAGGGTCGCGCCGGCCGTCCGGAGTTCGGCGAAGTCCTCGGTGGCCCAGGTAGCCCGGGCCCCCGTGGCCTGCTCGTAGAACGCGACGAGGCGCGCCACGTCGCCGGTGATGATGCGGATCGAGACGAAGTCCATGGGATCTCCTTGGCCGTGCTGAAGGCGTGCGCTGAACGCGTGCACTGAAGGCGTGCACAGCGCAGGCTAGGAGAAATAGCGGACAGAATCGGTCCGGTATTCGCGCTAGGTTGTACCCATGTCCCGCCCCACCGGCCGCGTGCTGACCCTCCTGGAACTGCTCCAGTCGGGCGGCACCCGGACCGTGGCCGAACTCGCCGACCGGCTCGGCGTCGAAGGGCGTACCGTGCGGCGGTACGTGGACCAGCTGATCGACCTGGACGTGCCCGTCGAATCGGTGCGCGGTCGCTACGGCGGGTACCGGCTCGCCCCCGGGTACCGCCTGCCGCCGCTCATGCTCAGCGACGACGAGGCGCTGGCCGTGCTGCTCGGCCTGGTCGCCGGCCGCCGGGCGGGCCTGACGACGGCGGAGCGCGCGGCGAACGAGACGGCGTCGGCGAAGATCCGGCGGGTGTTGCCCAAGCCCGTCGCCCGGCGGCTCGACACCCTCCTGGAAGCCCTCGCCTTCACGGACCGGCCCGCCGAGTCCGACCCCCCGGACGCCGGGGTCCTGCTCACCGTCGCCGACGCGGTACGCCACCGTCGGCCGGTCTCGATCCGCTACACCGACCGCGACGGACGACGCAGCGAACGCACCCTGCACCCGTACGGGATCGTCGCCCACGCGGGCCGGTGGTACGTCACGGGCAGGGACGCCGGGATCGGCGAGGACCGGGGTTTCCGGCTCGACCGCATCGCGGACGCGCGGACCCTGCCCGGCTCCTTCGAGGCGCCCGAGGGTCCCGCACCGGCGGAGCGCCTGCTGTCGGGGTTCGCCACGGCCGAGTACCGGTACGAGGTGACCCTGCGGATCCACGGGACGGTGCAGCAGATCCGCGCCCACCTGCCCGCCGGGATCGCGAGCCTGGCGGAGCACGCGCCCGCGGCGGGCCGGGACCGGGCGGGGGTGGCCGAACGCTGGTGGCGGGTCGAGCTGCGGGCGGAGCGGCTCGACTGGCTGCCACCCGTGCTCGCCGCGCTCGACCGGCCGTTCGTCATCGAGCGCCCCGACGAACTGCGCGACCTCGTCACCGCACTCGCCGCCCGCCTCGCGTCCCGCGCCCGCGGGGCCTGACGGCGGGGGGAGTCCGCCTCGTCCCGGGGACCCCTCAGTCGATGCAGAACTCGTTGCCCTCGATGTCCAGCATCGGGATGCACGCGTCGTTGCCGTCGTACAGCGTCCGCACGTGTACCGCGCCGAGCGGGACCAGTCGCGCGCATTCGGCCTCAAGCGCGGCGAGGCGTTCCGCACCCACGAGTCCGGTGCCGACCCGCACATCGAGGTGCACCCGGTTCTTGACGGCCTTTCCCTCGGGGACGCGCTGGAAGTAGAGGCGCGGGCCGACTCCGGAGGGATCCACGCAGGCGAACCATGCGTCCCGCTGCTCGGCCGGCTGCGCGTCCTTGAACTCGTCCCAGGTGGCGAACCCCGCCGGTGGCGGCGGTACGACGTACCCCAGCACCTCGCACCAGAAGCGCGCGAGACGCTCGGGTTCCGCGCAGTCGAAGGTGACCTGGAACTTCTTGATCGCTGACATCGGCGCACCATAGCAGGCGGGCTTTCAGGCGGGCTCCGGCCCCGAACGCCCCGCGACGTCACGGAGTTCGGCTCCCGGGGCCGGTGTCCTGGTCGTGGGCCAGGGCGTGGGTGACCGCGGCGGTGCTCTCGTACAGGACCCGGTACTGGGCGAACCGGCGGTCGTAGACGTCCGCGGTGGCGGGGTCGGGCCGGACCACCGACTCGGGCGGGTTCCAGGCCGTGATGTCCGGGCGGCCGGTCAGCCCGGCGGCGAGGAAGGCGGCGCCGTAACAGGCACCGATGGTGGTGCGGGGGACGATCTGTTCGAGACCGGTGACATCGCTGACGATCCGGGGCCACAGCCCGCCCCGGGTGCCGCCGCCCACCGCGACGATCCGCCGGATGTCGGCGCCGGCCGCCAGCATCGTCTCGACGTTGTGCCGGACCCCGTAGGCGGTGGCCTCCAGTGCCGCCCGCATCAGGTCGCCCCGGGTGTGACGCAGCGTCAGGCCCGCGACCACGCCCCGGGCGTCGGGGTCCATGAGGGGGGTGCGCTCGCCCGCGAAGTACGGCAGCATCACCAGGCCGTTCGCTCCCGGGGACGAGGCGGCCGCCTCCGCGAACAGCACCGAGGGGCCGACGTCGCCGAAGAGGTGCCCCAGCCAGTCGGTGACGGCGCCCGAGGTGGCCATGCCGCCGGCCAGGCAGCGGGTGCCGGGCAGGGCACCGACCGTGGACCACATCGACGGGCTGGTCACCAGCCTGTCGACCGTGTTCACCAGGAACATCGTGGTGCCGTACATCAGCATCAGGTCGCCGACGCCGTGCCCGCCCACGCTGACGGCCTCGCTCCACGCGTCGATCGTCCCCACGACGACCGGCGTCCCCGCCGGGATGCCCGCGACGGGCGTGGCCACCCGGCCCGCCTCCTCGCCCGGCCAGCGCAGCGGCGGGAGTTCGATGCCGGGCGCGATGCGCTCGGCCCACTCGGGGATCCAGTGCTGCCCGTGGATGTCGAACATCGGGGTGCACTGGCTCGCGGAGTGCAGGTCCAGCACGTAGGCGCCGGTCAGCCGGTGCGCCAGCCACGACGCGGGCATGAGGAGGCGGCGGGCGCGTGCCCACGCCTCGGGCTCCCGCTCCCGGATCCAGGCGAGTTTCGGCCCGACGGCCTGGGAGGACAGCGCCGAACCGCACCTGCGGAAGATCGTGTCCGGCCCCAACTCCCGGTTCAGCCGGCTGATCTGCTCCTCCGCGCGGGTGTCCACGCCGTACAGCACCGCCGGACGCACCGGCTCTCCCGCGTCGTCGACCAGCAGGGTGCACGGGCCCATGCCGCTGACCCCGACGGCCCGGACGGCGACGTCGTCGCGGTCCAGCAGTTCGGCCGCGAGCGAGACGAACTCGTCCCACCACACCTGTGCGTCCATCTCGACGTGCCCCGGCCGGGGACGGTCGACCACGTGACCGCGTACGGCCTCGCCCAGGATGCGGCCGGCGGTGTCCACGACCACGCCCTTGGTGCTGGAAGTGCCCACGTCCACTCCGAGGACGACGTCGATCATGCGCTGCCTCCCTTGGCGCCGGATGCGCCACCGTAGTCTGCCGCCCGGTCCGGCGAACGGCCGCGGTTCAGGCGGACGACCGCCTGAGATGTCGTCAGATGCGTACCGCGGACCGGCCTGCGGCAGTCGTTGACATGCCCCTGCCTTGTGGCTAGCTTCACGAGGAGTTCCCGCTCTGCTCCTGGGGCGCCGACAGCCCAGGGGTCCATCGAAGCGTTCGCGTCCCAGGCACCTCGTCTCCCTGGTTGGACAACGTTGTCATCCGCGGAGACAACGTTGTCCAATCCTCAACTCCCGAGTACGAGGAGCAAACCCCGTGATCACACGACTGTCGAGACCTCCCGGAACCATGGCGATCGGTCTCCTCGCGGCTGCGGCGCTCGCCGCGGCCGGGCTGTGCACGCCGGCGTGGGCGGTCGGGAAGGCCGCGCTCGTCACCGCGCCCGCGACCCTGGTCAATCCGTTCATCGGTACGTCGAACCAGGCCGACGACTTCCCGGGCGCCGACGTCCCGTTCGGCATGGTGCAGTGGAGCCCGGACACCCCGTCGCGTCCCGACGGCGGCGGCTACGAGTACAACGACTCGTCGATCACCGGTTTCAGCCTGACCCACATCGCGGGCCCCGGCTGCGGCGCGGCCGGTGACATACCGGTGCTGCCCACGGTGGGAGCCGTGAACACCGGTGCCACGGACGCGTTCTCGCACGCCAACGAGTCGGCGTCCGCGGGGTCGTACAAGGTCGCGCTCAACAACCAGGTGACCACCGAGCTGACCACCACGACCCGCAGCGGCATGGCCCGCTTCACCTTCCCCTCGACCAGCCAGGCCAACCTGGTCTTCAAGTTGACGGGCAGTCAGAACGGCGCCAGCTCCACCCAGTTCACCAAGGTGTCGAACACGGAGGTCAGCGGGCAGGTCACCAGCGGACACTTCTGCGGCGCGGGGAACACGTACACCGTGTACTTCGACATGGTCTTCGACCAGCCGTTCGCCTCGCAGGGCAGCTCGCTCGCCAAGGCCTCGGCCGCCACGTCCCCGGCACCGGCCAAGGCGTCGCAGAACGCCGCCGAGAAGCCCAACCGGCCGGTGCTGCACGGCAAGAGCCCCAGCGCCTCCGCCGCCCCCGCTGCCGCCGCCTCGAACGGCTACGTCACCTTCGACACCACGAGCAACCCGGTCGTGCAGGCCAAGGTCGGCATCTCCTACGTGTCGGTCGCGAACGCCGTCGCCAACCGGACCGCGGAGAACACCGGCTGGGACTTCGACGCGACCCGCACCGCCGCGCAGAACGCCTGGAACAGCACGCTCGGGAAGGTGCAGATCGCCGGCGGAACGGCCGCGCAGCAGCAGACCTTCTACACCGCGCTCTACCACTCGCTGCTGCACCCGAACGTGATCAGCGACAGCAACGGCCAGTACTACGGCTTCGACGGCAAGACGCACACCGTGGACGCCGGTCACGGCGCGGTGTACGCGAACTACTCCGGCTGGGACATCTACCGCTCGCAGGCCCAGCTCGAAGCCCTGGTGGCACCCCAGGTCGCCTCGGACACCGCGCAGTCGATGGTCGACGACTACGCGCAGACCGGGATCTTCCCCAAGTGGTCGGAGAACAACGGCGAGTCCTATGTCATGGTCGGTGACCCGGCGGACGCCATCCTCGCCGACTACTACGCCTTCGGCGCCCGGAACTTCGACACCACGACCGCCCTCGCGGACATGGTGAAGCAGGCGAGCACCACCAACAACGACCGGCCCGGACTCGGTTACCTGAACTCGCCGGGATACATGCCGCACGACGGCAGCTACGGCTGCTGCAACTTCTACGGCCCGGTGGCCACCACCCTGGAGTACGACACGGCCGACTTCGCGATCTCCGCGCTGGCCGGAGCGCTCGGCGACACGGCCAACCAGAAGACGTACGCCAACCGCGCACAGGACTGGCGCAACGTGCTCAACCCCGCCTCCGGCTTCGTGGAGCCCCGTAACGCGAGCGGCGCGTGGACCGGCGGCTTCGATCCCACCAGCGGCACCGACATGGTCGAGGCCGACTCGTGGATCTACACCGGGATGATCCCCTTCGACATCGGCGGCCTGGCCCGCGCCAAGGGCGGCAACACGGCGATGAACCACTACCTGGACACCGTGCTGCGCAGCTACACCGGGGCGAACGGCTACGCCTGGGTCGGCAACGAGCCGAGCATCGAACTGCCGTGGGAGTACGACTACACCGGGCAGCCCTACACGACGCAGGGCACGGTGCGGGCCATCCAGGACCAGATCTGGTCGAACACCCCGGGCGGCCTCGCCGACGGCAACGACGACCTCGGCGCGATGAGCGCCTGGTACGTGTGGTCGGCGCTCGGCATGTTCCCCGAGACCCCCGGAACCGCCGACCTCGCCCTCGGCTCACCGCTGTTCACCCAGGCCGTGGTCACCCTTCCCTCGGGCAGGACGCTGACGGTCAACGGCAACGGCGCCGCCGACAACGCCCCCTACGTCCAGTCCGCGGCGTGGAACGGCACGGCGTGGAACAACGCCTACGCTCCCACCACGGCGATCACGGCAGGCGGCACGCTGGACTTCACGCTGGGCACCGCCGCCAACACGTCCTGGGCGACGGCGGCCTCCGCGGCTCCGCCCTCGTACGCGGGGGACACCACGGCACCGGCCTCGCCGCGGATCGGCCCGGTCACCTCGGCGGTGGCCTCGAACCTGTGCGTGGACGACGCCTCCTCCGGCACCTCGGACGGCACCCACGTCCAGATCTGGGGCTGCGACAGCACCTACGCCCAGGACTGGACCGTCGCGGGCGACGGCACGATCCGGGCGCTCGGCAAGTGCCTGGACGCCGACCACAGCGGGACCACCAACGGCACCCTGATCCAGCTGTGGACCTGCAACGGCACCGGCGCCCAGCAGTGGACCGCCGGCGGCAGCGGGTCGCTGGTCAACCCCGAGTCGAAGCTGTGCCTCGACGACCCCAACTCCTCGACGGCGAACGGCACCCAGCTCCAGCTGTACACCTGCAACGGCACGGCGGCCCAGAACTGGACACTGCCGAGCTGAGCCGGCGACGCGGGAGCCGGCCGGACGGTCGCACGCCCGGCCGGCTCCCGTGAAAGGCCGAAAACAGGCCACTTTGAACCGTCGGTTCACCTGATGGCGACTCAGGGTTCATCACCGACCTCCAAGTTCATGGGCATGACCTCAAGACCTCGCTTGCGCAAGCGCACCCGGATCGGCATAGCGATCGTCGTCACCGCCGCGGTGGCGGGCACCGGCACCGTCGTGGCCCAGGCCCACGGCTGGCTGTCGGCCCCGACGCACGACTTCGAAGCGACCGCCGACTCCTATTCCGGCCACCACAAGGTGACCGGCGACGTTCTGCGCAACGACTCCGGCGCGACCGCCGTCGTGCGGCACACCGACCCGGCCCACGGCACGGCGACGGTCAACGCGGACGGCACGTTCACGTACACGCCGAACTCCGGCTTCACGGGCACGGACACCTTCACGTACACGGCGACCGACGCCGTACAGCTGTTCCAGGACACCCAGCGGAACGGCGACCCGCTGCCCGCGCTCGCGACGGTCGCAGGCCCGGGCGGCACCACCACCCGGATCTCCGGCGAGGGCTACGGCTCCTCGCTCGCCCCGGTGCCGGGGAAGTCGGGCCGCTTCTACGGCCTCACCGACCGCGGCCCCAACGCCGACGCGCCCGACGGCAACAAGTCCGAGATGCTCACCGACTTCACGCCGCAGATCGGCGAGTTCAAACTCGACAAGGGCAGGGCCGAACTGGTCAAGAAGATCACCCTGAAGGGACCGAAGAGCCTCGGCGGCGTGCCGTACAGCGGCCGTCCCCCGCACGACACGAGCGAGGTCATCGACGACGTCAACGCCACGAACGCCAACGGCGGCACTCCGGTGCCCGTCGCCCGGGACCCCTACGGCTACGACTCCGAGGGCCTGGTGGCGCTGCCCGACGGCACGTTCTGGGTCTCGGACGAGTACGGCCCGTACCTCACGCACTTCGACGCGAACGGCTACGAACTGGGCCGGCTGACGCCGTACAAGGACAGCCAGGACAACCAGTTCCACAAGATCCTCGGCTACCTGCCGGCCGAGCTGGCCAACCGCCTGAAGAACAAGGGCATGGAGGGCCTGACGGTCACGCCGGACGGCTCGACCCTGGTGGGCGTCATGCAGGCCGCGCTGCAGCAGCCCGACCTCGGCAGCACCAAGGCGTCCAACCTCGCGCCTACCCGCATCGTCACCGTCGACCTGCGGACGTTCAAGACCAAGCAGTACCTGTACCTGCTGGACGACCCGAACACCACGGGCGACGCCAACAGCGAGATCACGGCGCTGTCCGCCACGAAGTTCGTCATCGACGAACGGGACGGCAACTTCGAGCCGTTCGCCCGGAAGTCGCTCTACGAGGTCGACATCAACGGCGCGACCGACGTCAGCGGGCTGACGATCGGCGGCAAGTCGCCCGAGGCGTTCGTCGGCAAGGTCGGCACCAACGCCGCACTCACCGCGCTCACCGGCGCCGGCGTCCAGGTCGCGCAGAAGCAGCCGTACCTCGACCTCGGGACGCTGGTGAGCCAGCTCGACCCCACCGGGAAGTTCTTCGCGCACGACAAGGTCGAGGGCGTCGCCACCACCGACGCCGGCAAGACGCTGTACCTGTCCAACGACGACGACTTCGGCATCGACACCATCGCCGTCGACCCCGACGGGAAGTGGACCGTCCACCAGAAGGTGCTGCCGGCCACGGGCCAGACCGACAACGGCGAGATCCTGAAGGTCGACACCACCAAGCTGCCGGCCGTGCTCAAGACCGTCACGGTGACGATCCGCGTCGACTGACGCGGCCACCGCCCCCTGTCGGGCCCGGCCACCCGGTGGCCGGGCCCGACACGGTACCGGCCTGCCCGTTCGGCTACGCTCGCCCCGGTGACGCGATGTGATCATGACATGGGGGTCCGATGGGCACGCTGAACGGCAGGACGGCTCTGGTCACCGGCGCCGGGCGGGGGATCGGCCGGGCCATCGCCCGCCGTCTCGCGGCGGACGGCGCACTCGTCGCCGTGCACTACGGCAGTGACGAGGCCTCGGCCCGTGCGACCGTCGCACTGATCACGGATGCCGGCGGGCGCGCCTTTCCCCTGCACGGTCCGCTCGACGCATACGACGGCATCGGGACGGTGTACGAGCGGCTCGACGCCGGCCTGCGCGCACTCGGCGAGCCGACCGCGCTGGACATCCTGGTCAACAACGCCGGCTTCAACATCGGGGGCGGTGTCCGCGAGGTGACCCCGCAGGGCTTCGACCGGCTGATGGCCGTCCACGCCAGGGCGCCGCTGTTCCTCGTGCAGGAAGGGCTCCCGCTGCTGCGCGAGGGCGGTCGCATCATCAACATCAGCTCGGCCGCCACCCGTGTCGCCCTTCCGACCTCCCTCGCCTACACCATGGCCAAGGCGGCCCTGGAGGCCCTGACCCACACGCTCGCCAAGGAGCTGGGGGACAGGCAGATCACGGTGAACTGCGTGGCACCGGGCTTCGTCAGGACCGACCTGAACCGCAAGCGCTGGGAAACCCCCGAGGCCGAGGCCCGGCATGCCGCGATGTCCGTCTTCGGCAGGATGGGGGAACCGGCCGACGTCGCGGACATCGTGGCCTTCCTCGCCTCGTCGGACTCCCGCTGGGTGACGGGCCAGTGCATCGACGCGTCCGGCGGCACGGCCCTGTGACACCCGCCGCATCGGCCGCGAAGCCCTACGCATCCTGTTCGTGAGCCGCGGCAGCACCTTCCGGCGCACCAAGACGTGGAAGAAGTCACCCGACCCGGAACGTGACGCCGAGCTCGACCGCATCGCGCACGTCCTGGAGCGCTTCCCGGACCGGGTCTTCGCCTTCGACGAGTTCGGGCCCGAGCTGTGCTTCACCCCGACCTACGCCTCCTGGGTCGACCCGATCGAGGCGCACTTCGGCCCGCTGCGGCAGTTCACCCTGGCCAACTCCCACCACGGCAGCCACCCCGCGCGGACCAGGGCCCTGGAGCACCTCGGCGACGGTGGCCCGGTACGTCCGCAGCGCCTTCAGCCCGGCGGTGTAGCGGTCGCGGTGCCCGGCGATGTCCACGGCCTGGTGCCGCGCCCGCACGGCGTGCCAGAGCTCGGCCGTGTGGTGGCGGCGCTTGCAGGTGACGTCCGCCGCGGCGGTGGCCCGCTCCCGCGCGGTGTGCCGGGTGTTGCCGTCACTGCCCCGCCGCCAGGCGGCGTCCGTGTACGCCGCCACGGGGTCGGGATAGCGCGTGAATCCCTGTTCCGCCACACAGCGGGACCACACCTCCCACGCCGCACGGAGGCGCGGGTCGCGCTTGACGGCCTTGTCGACCTCGATCGCCCTGGTACTTGCGTAGCCCCAGTCCCGCCTGACGTCGATGCCGCGCATCAGCCGCCGGTTCGCCTCCGCGTCGCAGGCGGGGATGTCCGCGTACTCGGCGTTCGTCATCCGCCGTCCCTTCGCCCGCTGCGCCCGGGACTGGGCCGGGTCCCAGCCGTAGCCCCAGCGGCGGGCGGCGGCGAGATCCAGGACGCCGTAGTCGGTGCCGACCAGAGTGGCGACGACGGGATCGCCGGGGTAGCGGGGGTCGAGCGGGAAGTCCGGGTGCCCGTGCTCCGCCATGCACTGCCGGACCAGCAACGCCGACGCCCGCTGAGACCGCTGGTAGTCCTCCGGCGTCCATGCGTAGCGGTCGGCCGGGAGGGGGCCGAGATCCGCCGCCGTACGGATCACCTCCGGCCGTCCCGAACCGGAGAGACAGAGCGCCGCCAGCACCGTCACGACACCCAGTCGCCACCCCCGCATTGTCATGTGCAGGAATGCTAGCGAACGGCGTGCGGCTACCCGTCAGCCGGACGTGGGCGCGAGCCGGAACACCGGCCAGCCGATCTCGGTACGCCAGGCCGCCGGATCCGGGTCGTCGCGCGGGCCGACGAGGTACGTCTCGTGCACCGGGCCGTCGACGGCGAGGGCGTGGTCGACCACCCACGCGCCGAGCCGGCCGTAGGTGACGTCGATGTCGTCGTGCGGTCCGGGATGGACGACCACGGCAAGTTCGCCGGCCGGGAGATCCGTCGGCCGCACCCGGCCCCGGGCCGGCGGGTCCGCCACGGGGCGGTAGACCATCGCCGTTCCCCGGCCGCGGGTGAACAGCTCGTTGGCGTAGTACCCACCCGGCGGCCCCGATGCCGGCAGACCGGCGACCGCGGCGTCGAGTTCGGCCATCGCCGCGTCGTACCAGGAGACCAGCTCCTCGTGGCCGACGACGTCCTCGACCCCGGCGACCGTCCTGGCCGCCACCGGGCGGAGCTCGACCCGCAGGCCGCCGTCGCCGGGCCGCAGCAGACTTCGCAGCGAGACCACGGCGGCCCGGGTGCGGTCCAGCTCCGCCTCCAGCCGCCGCAGGTGCTCACCGACCAGGTCCGCGCGCTCCGCGGCGTCCTCGGTGGCGAGGATCTTGGCCACGTCGGCCAGCGGCACGTCCAGTTCACGCAGCCGATGGATGACCTGCGCGGTGGGGATCTGGTCGCCGGCGTAGTAGCGGTAGCCGCTGACCGGGTCCACCGAGGCGGGCTCCAGCAGCCCGGACTCGTGGTAGCGGCGCAGCGTCCGCACGCTCAGGTGCGTCAACTGGGCGAACTCGCCGATCGTCAATCCCCAGGACATGGTCCCAGTGTGCCTCCGCCGCGCTGGACGTGCTTGACCCTCTCCCCGGGAGAGCCCCCATCGTCGTCGACATGAGCCGGGCGCCGGGGCCTCCTCCTCCCGGCCGACTCACGCCCGGCACCTCACGCCCGGCACCTCACGCACGGCACCTCATGTAAGGCGTCCCCATGACCGACAGCACCGTTCGTATCGAGATCGACGACCTGCCCGCGGCCGTCCGGCAGTTCGTGACCGCGCTCGACACCCGGGACACCACCGTGGTGGCCGGGCTCCTGACCCCGCAGGCGAGCGTGACCGACGAGGGGCACACCCATACCGGCATCGCCGCGATCACCGACTGGATCGCCCACGCCGCTTCCGAGTTCACCTACACCACCACGCCGCTCGCCGCCGAGCGCACCGGCACCCGTCGGTTCACCCTCACCCAGCATCTGGAGGGCGACTTCCCCGGCGGCAGCGTCGACCTCGACTACCGCTTCACCCTCGAAGGTCCGCTGATCAGCGGCCTGGTCATCGCCCCTTGAGGAGCAACATGAAGACCTGGTTCATCACCGGCGGTACCGGTGGTTTCGGCAGGGCCTATGCCGACGTCGCGTTGCGGCAGGGCGACAACGTCGTGCTGACCGCCCGCCGGCCCGGGCAGCTGAAGGAGTGGGCCGACCTGCACGGCGCGCAGGCGCGGGAGCGGATCCTGCTCCTTGAGCTGGACACCACCGACCCCCGGCAGGTCCGGGAGACGGTCCGGGCGGCGGAGGCGCGCTTCGACGGGATCGACGTCCTGGTCAACAACGCGGGACGCGGCTGGTACGGGTCGGTGGAGGGCTCCCCGGAGGCGGACGTCCGCCGCTCCTTCGAGCTCAACTTCTTCTCCGTCGTCGACCTCGTCCGCGCGGTGCTTCCCGGGATGCGGCAGCGGCGCAGCGGATGGATCGTCAACATGTCCTCGGTCGCCGGGATCGCGAGCGTGCCCGGTTTCGGCTTCTACAGTGCCGCCAAGTTCGCGGTGGAGGGCATGACGGACGCGCTGCGCACCGAGGCGGAGCCGTTCGGTGTCCGGGTCCTGGCCGTGGAGCCGGGCGCCTTCCGCACCCGGGCCTACGCCGGCTTCGCCGAGGAGCCGGTGACCGAGACCGTGGCGGCCTACCGGGCGTTCGTGGAGACGGTCCGGGTGGCCATGATCAGCCAGGACGGCCGCCAGCCCGGCGATCCCCACCGCGGCGTCGAGGCCGTGGTCGACGCGATGCGGCAGGACCCTCCGCCCCGCCGCATCGTCCTGGGCAACGGCGGCTACGACACCGTCCACGACCGCCTGCGCGACGCCCTGGCCGAACTACGCGCCCAGGAAACCGCCTCCCGGGCCGCGGACTTCCCCGGTGCGCCTCCACGCTGACCGCTCCATGCTGGCCGCTCCATGCTGGCCGCTCCATGTATCGATGGCTGTCACCCGCGGCGACTCGCGTGAGATCATCCGTCCATGAGCGGCGACGTGGAAGTGAGTGCTCTGGCGATCAACGTCACGATCCCGGAGGCGCTCCGCTGGACGGACACCCGACGCGGTGAATCGTTCACGCTGACCACACTCAACGTCCGTCTCCTCCCGGACGGTCACCTCGCCGCGAAGGCCTACGGCCGTCCGGTCGGGGGTGGTCGAGGCGCCTACGTCTCGTTCCCGGTCCCCGACAGACCCGAACTGGCGGCCCTGATCGCCCAAGCCGCAGGCCGTGCCGGGGGGTTGTGGGCCGCCCATCGCGGTCTCGGCTGAACCCGGCTCGCCCCGACGGCGGACGGCGCCCGGCGACACGCCCCGGCCCGGCCCGGGCCGTCTCACGGCCGGTGCGCGCCGGTGGCCGTGCCGGCCGCCGTGGCCTGGATCGCCTGGATGTGCAGGTCGACCTGGGCGGCGAAGAGCGCGTCCGGGTCGCTGTCGATGGCGAGGGCCGGCATCCGGGAGGCGCGGGGCTCGGCGCGGGCCACGTTGGCGTAGAGGGCGGCCAGCGCGGCGTCGTCCTTGCGGCGGGTGTCCTCGTCGAGGGACTCGCGCATGGCGTCGACCGTGTGCAGGCCCATCATGGTGTCCGTGAACAACTCGTAGTGGAAGAGCGCCTGTTCCTGTGTCAGCCCGGCGTCCAGGAGGAGCCGGAGGATGGCCAGGGCGATGCCCTGGTCGCCGGGGCCGCCCGTGTTGCGGTAGCCCAGCCACGCGAGGGTCACCGCGTGCCGGCGGCCCACCTCCCGGCCCAGCTGCGCGATCCGGTGCAGATCGGCGGCCCAGTCCCCGCTCGGGGTGAAGCGCTCGGTCATCTCCACGAAGATCTGGTCGGCCAGGGCGAGCATCAGCTCGTCCTTGTCGCGGAAGTGCCGGTAGAGCGCCGTGGCGACGACACCGAGGCGGGCACCCAGGGAACGGAAGGACACCTTGGCCGGGCCCTCGGCGGTGCTGATCTCCACGGCCGCCTCGATGATCTGCTCCCGTGTGAGCGTGCTGCCCCGGCGTCGTCCTCCGCTGGTTCCTGCCGCTCCCATGGACTTCCCTTCCGCTGTCTGCCGAGCCTGCGGTGATCCTAGGGAACAGCCGCGTGATCAGTCCAGACATCACCATAGACGTCACCCTAGACAACAGTGTTCACATTGCTGTTCAATCGGGGCCACGTCGACGCCACGTACCCCTCTCGGCGCCACCTTCCGCACGCATCGCGATCCCGGAGCACTCTCCGCACGCGCCGCGATCCGCACCCCGCTTCCCTCCTCCGGAGCCGTGAGATGCCCCTGCCCGTGCACCGTGCCGAACCCGCCCCCGTCCCCGCCGCCGCGACCCAGGTGATGGTCCCGATGCGGGACGGGGTGCGGCTGGCCACCGACCTCTATCTGCCGTCCGGCCACGACCGTCTGCCGTCCGGCGGCGACGGACGGCTTCCGGCGGCGCTGGTCCGGCTGCCCTACGACAAGAACAGCCGCTACGTCTTCATGGACCGCATCGCCGCCCACCTGACCGCGCGCGGCTACGCGGTCGTGGTCCAGGACGTGCGGGGCAAGTTCCGCTCGGAGGGCGAGACCGTGCCCTTCGTCCACGAGGCCGACGACGGCTACGACGCGATCGACTGGATCGTGCGCCAGGAGTGGTCCGACGGCCGGGTCGGGATGTTCGGCGACTCCTACTACGGCACCACCCAGTGGGCGGCGGCCTCCGCCGGTCACCCGGCGCTGAAGGCGATCGCCCCGCGGGTCACCGGCGCGGACGGCATCCGCCCCGAATACTGGGAACGCGACGGCGTCACCCAGCTCTTCGGAGCGCTCTACTACGCCGCGTACTGGACCGACCGGTGGGTGTACGAGTTCGAGCCCGATCTGACCCGCCGTCCCCTGATCGAGGCGCTGACGGAGATCACCGAGGGCATCGGAGCCCGGCCGGCCATGTGGGACTCCTTCGTCCCCGAGGTGAAGGCGGTGCCCGCGTTCCCGCACGGCCACCCCTTCGACGGACCCCCGCTGCCGGTGCTGCACCAGGCCGGCTGGTTCGACAACTGCCTCCAGCCCAGCATCAACGACTGGGCCGAGCTCTCCTCCCGCCCCGACTGGGCGCCCCTCCAGTACCTGCACGCGGACTCCATCGACCACGAGAACTACCACCTCGACGACGTCCCGGTACCGCCCGAACTCGACCACGCGCACGTGGACTCGGCAGTGGACCGGCTGCTGCCGCGCCACCTCGGCCCCCTCGTGGAGTTCTTCGACGTGTTCGTGAAGGGCGAGGGAACGCCGGAGCGCCTGCCCCGGGTGCGCTGGCACCACGGCCACCTCGGCGACCGCACCGCGGACAGCTGGCCGCCCGCCGGGGCCCGCACCCTGCGCCTGCACCTGGACGGGAGCGGCCTGCGCCCGGCCGCGCCGGCCGAGGAAGCGGCCGTCAGCTGGGTGCACGATCCCTCGGACCTGGTACCCAGCCTGCTCCCGGACTCGTTCTCCGCACTCCGGTACCACGTCGACGAATCCCCTCTGCACGACCGCGCGGACGTGCTGACCTTCACCGCCGACCCGGTGACCGAACCCCTGGACCTGGCAGGACCGGTCCGCGCCACGCTGGCCGTCGGCACCGACGGACCGAGCGCGCACGTCTACCTCAAGCTCCTCGACGTATCGCCCGACGGGGCCGCGCACGTGCTCGTACGGGGCCAGCGCCTGATACCGGGCGGCTCGCCCGCGCCGGTCACCTTCGACCTCACCCACACCGGCTACCGGCTGCGCCCCGGACACGCGCTGCGGCTGCACGTCGCCTCCAGCGACTTCCCCACGTACGTGCCGCACCCCGGCACGGCGGAGAACCCGTGGCTCGCCGCCGACGGCAGGACGACCACGCAGACCCTGCGCACCGGCGGGGAACACGCCTCCCGTCTCTCCCTGACCGTCGTCGACGCGGCGAGTCTGTCGTGACCGCGCTGCGACGGCTGCTCCTCGCGGTGCTCGCGTTCGCGTGGGCCGGCTCGCTGGCCGGCTGCACCGGCCTGCCCCGCGCCGAGCTCGGCAGCGCGACCCTGCGCAGCACGTCCGACAAGGCAACCGGGCGGCTCGACTCGCTGGTGTGGGACCTGCCCGCCGGCGAGCCGACCACCCTCGACTACCAGCAGGCGGGGGACTCCTCGCCGTACCTCGTGGTCAGCAACCTCTGTGACAGCCTGCTGCGCCTCAACCCGGACTTCAGCACGTCGCCGGCGCTGGCCCGCTCGTGGGACCAGCCCGACGCCCGGACCCTCGTGCTGCACCTGCGCGACGACGTACGGTTCTGGGACGGCACCGCCCTCACCTCCGCCGACGTGGTCTACAGCCTGAAGCGGCAGCTCGACCCGAACGCCGTCGCCTCCTCCTTCTTCGTCAACGTGAAGTCGATCGAGGCGACCGGCACCCACACCGTCACCGTCCGCTTCACCCGCCCCGACGAACTCTTCCTCAAGGAACTCGCCACCACCGCGGGCACCGTCGTCCAGGCCCGCTACGCCCGGCGGGCCGGCAGGAAGTTCGGCACGGCGGCGGGCGGCGTGATGTGCTCCGGCCCCTTCGAACTGGCCGCCTGGACATCGGGCGCCAGTATCGAGCTCAAGGCCAACCCCCGTTACTGGGACGCCCGTTACCGCGCCCACGCCCGCAAGGTCACCCTGCTCTTCGTCACCGACACCACCGCGCTCACCCAGGCCCTGGCCAGCGGCGCCGTCGACGGCGCCTACGACGTCCCCAACGCCGCGCTGCCCACCCTCAAGGGAAGCGTGGCCGGACAGCTCTACTACGGCCCCAGCCTCAAGTCCGTACAGGTGGCCCCGCTCCAGGAGAAGGGGATCTCCGCGGAACCGGACATCCGCCGCGCGCTGTCCCTGGCCGTCGACCGCACCCAGCTGGCCGACACCGTCTACCGGGGCGCCGCCACCCCCAGCACCACCGTGCTCCCGGCCACCGGCTGGGACCCCGAGACCAGGTCGGTCTACCGGAAGGCCGCCGCCGCCCTGCCCCTCGCCCACCCCACACCCACCGCCGCCGACCTGCGCACCGCCCGCGCACTGGTCGCGAAGCACCCCGCCCTCCGCTCCGGCACCCTCGCCGTGGCGGCCGGAAACCAGGACCAGATCAACGCGGCGGCCGTGATCCAGCAGGCGGCCCGCTCCATCGGCATCACACTGACCATCCGCCAGCTCCCGGCCCTGCAGTTCTCCAGCATGTTCTACGACCCCACCTACCGCCGCGGGCTGGACTTCGTCCTGGCGGAGGCGTTCCTGGACATCCCCGACCCGCTGGACTGGATCCCCAACCTGGTGCTGCCGGACGCCATGTTCAACTGGGCCGGCTTCGACGACCCGGCCGCCACCGCGGCGCTCACCACGGCGCAGCAGACCCTCGATCCGCGCCGGCGCGCCGCGCTGATCACCGACGCCCAGCGGCGCTGGGAGGCCAGGACCCTCGCCGTACCGCTGCTCTCCCCGTACGAGGTGACGTACATGAACAAGCGCATCACCGGCGCCACCACCTCCTTCGCCCAGACCTTCGCCCCGTCCCTCGCGCTGATCGGCAGCAGGTGAGTGTGATGAAACCCTTCGCCCGTACGGCGGCCACCGCACTGCTGCGGCTGCTCGGGGTCGCCGGCAGTGTCCTGGTCGCCGCGTTCGCCCTGTTCGCCGCGCTGGCCGCGGCGCCCGGCGACCCCGCCACCCGCCTCGCCGGCACGCACGCCTCCGCGCGCACCCTGGCAGCCATCCGCCACCGCCTCGGTCTCGACCAGCCTCTCCCGGTCCGCTTCTGGGACTGGCTGACCGGCCTCTTCCACGGCGACCTCGGCACCTCGCTGACGTACCGGCAGTCCGTCTCCTCGCTCGTCGGCCCGCGCGTCGGCGACACCCTGCTCCTCGTCGGGTACGCCGCCGTCCTGATCCTCGCCTTCGGCCTGGGGCTCGGCATCTGGGCCGCGCTGTCCCGCCGGACCGGCACGGTCATCACCGCGCTCACCGGCGTCGGTCTCGCGGTGCCCTCGTTCGTCGCCGCGTCCGCGCTGGTCGCGCTGCTCGCGGTGAAGGTCCACTGGTTCCCGGCCCTGGGCGGCGGCGGGCCCTCCCTCGGCGACCGGCTCCAGCACCTGACGCTGCCCGCCCTCACCCTGGCGCTGTCCTCCGCCGCCTATCTCGCCCAGATGACCAAGGCGGCCGTACGGGAGGAAGCCGACCGCGAGCATGTGGAGACCGCGCGCAGCCGTGCCCTGCCCGGCCGCCGGATCCTGCGCCGGCACATCCTGCGCAACGCCATGATCCCCATCAGCACGGCCGCCGGCCTGACCGTCGGCGGACTCATCGCCGCGGACGTCGTCGTCGAGCAGGCCTTCGGGCTCAACGGGCTCGGCGCCACCCTGGTCGCCGCCGTGGCCCAGAAGGACACACCCGTCGTCCAGGCCGTCGGCCTCCTCATGGTCGTGGTCTTCATCGTCGTCAACGCCGCCACCGACGCCCTGCAGGCGGCCCTCGACCCGAGAATCCGGGCGGTGAGCTCCCGATGAGCAACGTGTCCGCCGTACGGCTCGGCACCCGCGGACTGTCCCTGCGCCTGCCCCTGCGCGGTGCCTCCCCCTCCGCCAAGGTGCTGACCGCCCTGGCCGTGCTCCTCGTGGCGCTGGCCCTGCTCGCCCCCGTCCTCGCCACCCACCGGCCCGACGCCGTCGACATGGCCCAAGCGAGCCGGAACCCGTCCGCGGGGCACTGGCTCGGCACCGACGCCCTCGGCCGCGACCTCTACTCCCGCCTGCTCTACGGCGCCCGGATCAGCCTGCTCGGCCCGGCCCTCGTGATCGTCGGCGCCACCGTGGGCGGTGTCGCCCTCGCCCTGCTGTGCGCATGGCGGGGCGGCCGGCTCGACCGGATCGTCAGTCGGATCAACGACATCCTCTTCGCGTTCCCCGGGCTGCTCCTCGCGGTCCTCGCGGTCGCCGTGCTCGGCCCCGGCCTGACCGCGCCCGTGGTGGCCCTGGCCATCGCCTACCTGCCGTACATGGCACGCATCGTGCGCGGGGTGGCGGTGCGCGAGCGCCGCCTGCCGTACATCGCCGCCCTGGAGGCCGCCGGGATGTCGGCCTGGCGCGTCAGCCTGCGCCATCTGCTGCCCAACCTCGCGCCGTTCGTCGTCGCCCAGGCCACCGCCGCCTTCGGCTCCGCGCTCATCGACCTGGCCGGCGTGTCCTTCCTCGGCCTCGGAGTCCAACCGCCCACCTCCGACTGGGGGTTGATGGTCTCCGAGGGCCAGTCCTCGCTGCTCGCCGGAGCGCCCGGGCAGAGCCTGATGGCCGGCGGCCTGATCGTCCTCACCGTCGTCGTCTTCAACCTCCTCGGGGACACGATGATCGCCCGCAGCCGCCAGGAGACCCTGCGATGACCGCCCCCGCGCCCCTGCTGCGGGTCGAGCACCTCGGCATCGACCTGCACCGCCGCCAGGAACCCCGCACCCTCGTCCGCGACGCCTCCTTCGACCTCGCCCCCGGCGAGGCCCTCGGCCTGGTCGGCGAGTCCGGCTCCGGCAAGTCGCTCACCTCGCGGTCGGTCGTCCGGCTGCTCCCGCGGGACGCCCGCCCCCGCGGCACGGTCGCCTTCGACGGCCAGGACGTGCACGCCCTGCACGGCGACCGCCTCACCCGCTACCTCGCCCACGACGCGGCGATGATCTTCCAGAACCCGCGGGCCCACATCAACCCGGTCCGCACCCTCGGCGACTTCCTCACCGAACCCCTGCTCTGCCACCACGGCCTCGGCCGGGCCGAAGCCGAGGAGCGGCTGGTGCCCCTGCTCGCCGAGATCGGCATCCCGGACGGCAGGCGCCGGCTCGCCCAGTACCCGCACCAGCTCTCCGGCGGCCTGCTCCAGCGCATGATGATCGCCTCCGCGCTGGTCACCGCACCGCGCCTGCTGCTCGCGGACGAGCCCACCACCGCCCTCGACGTCACCACCCAGCAGGACGTCATGGCGATCCTCGACGAGCAACGCCACGAACGGCACCTCGCCCTGCTCTTCGTCACCCACGACCTGGAACTGGCCGGCGCCGTCTGCGACCGCATCGCCGTCATGTACGCGGGCACGATCGTCGAGCAACGCCCCGCCGCCGCCCTGCACTCCGGCCGCCGCCACCCCTACACGGCCGGGCTGCTCGCCGCCCGCCCCGGCGTGGGCGAGCCCGGCACCCGGCTGCCCGTCATCCCCGGCCGACCCGCAGCGGCCCACGAGTCCTTCGAGGGCTGCCCCTTCGCCCCGCGCTGCGCCTTCGCCGAGGACCGGTGCCGCGCCGAACGCCCACCGCTGCGCCCCGACGGCGACGGCGCCGTCGCCTGCCACCGCGCCGACGAACTCGCCGGCGACCTCGACCGGACCAGGGAGGAAGCATGACCGCTCTGCTGGAGGTCACCGGCCTGACCAAACGCTACGCCGTACGACGCGACCACGTGACGGCCTGCGAGGACGTCACCTTCCGGGTGCGCCGGGGCGAAGCCCTCGCCCTGGTCGGGGAGTCGGGCGCCGGAAAGTCCACGGTGGTCCGCCTCATCGCGGGCCTGGAGCAGCCCACCACCGGCCGGGTCCTGCTGCGCGGCAACCCGGTCGACGCCCGCCCCAGGGGACGCACCGAGCGCCTCGCCCGAGCGGCGACCGTCCAGATCGTGCACCAGGACCCGTATTCGTGCCTCGACCCCCGCCAGACCATCGGCGCCGGACTGGCCGAGCTGCTGCAGTTGCACGCCCGCCGCCTGGGCCGGCACCCGGACCGGGCCGCGCGCGTCGCCGAACTGCTCGACACGGTCGGCCTCCCGGGGCTCGCCGACGCCCGTCCCGCCCGCCTCTCCGGCGGTCAGCGCCAGCGCGCCGCAATCGCCCGCGCGCTGGCTGTGGAACCCGACATCCTCCTCCTGGACGAAGCGGTCGCCGCCCTCGACGTCTCCGTCCAGGCCCAGATCCTCAACCTCCTCGCCGACCTGCGTGAACAGAAGGGCACCACCCTGGTGTTCGTGACCCACGACCTTGCCGTCGTCCGCCAGCTCTGCCAGGAGACCGTGGTCATGCGCGGCGGCCGGGTCGTCGAGGAGGGCCCCGTCGCCCGGATCCTCACGACACCACGCCACCCGTACACCCGAGCCCTCCTCGACTCCGTCCCCCGCCCGGGCTGGCGCCCCCGCCGATCCCACCGGCCGACCGCCGACACCTGAGCCGTCGTTTCCCGGCTTCCGGCACGACCTGGGTGAAGCGGTCACGACCGCTGATCAGTGGGGGTTCACGGGTGTTCAGAGGCTGGTGAGCAGGTGCAGGCGCTCGGCGCTGGGGGAGCCCTGGTCGGCGTGGCAGACGACGAGGAGCTGCTGGGCCTCCGGCCTGAGGAACTTCTCGTAGTGCAGTTCCAGCTGCCCGACCAAGGGATGGTCGAACCGCGTGCGGCCGGTGGCGCGGCGCCGCACCTCCCGTCTGGCCCACAGCGTGCGGAAGCGTTCGCCGGCGACCGTCAGCTCGCCGATGGTCTCCAGGAGTTCGGGATCGGCGTCGTCGATGCCGAGGGTCGCGCGAAGCCCGGAGACGGCTTTGGCGGACCAGTGACGAGTACGTGTGCCATGACGCCAGGATCACCAGGCACGACCGCCCGGTTCCGGACACCGCTGTTCCTGGTATCCGCAGGGACAGGCATGACGGCCGTGTCGGGACGGGACGACACGCCCGGCCGTCGGGCAGGGGAGGCGCCGAACGGGCAATATGGTGCAGTGCCGCATATTTAATCTCTTCATAGGAGGGATGTCATGGCGGGCAAGCCCAGCATCGTCTTCGCCCACGGACTCTGGGCGGACGGGTCGTGCTTCAACAAGCTCATCCCCACGCTCCAGGCCGAAGGGCACGAGGTCTTCGCCTCCCAGCACGGTCTCGACTCGCTCGAAAGCGACGTCGCGTGCGTCACCTTCACGCTCAACCACGTCCCCGGCCCGATCGTGCTGGTCGGCCACTCCTACGGCGGGACCCTGATCACCAAAGCGGGCACCCACGACCGCGTAGGTGCCCTGGTGTACATCGCCGCGCTCGCCCCGGACGAGGACGAGACGTCGCAGCAACAGCTGGACAAGTTCCCCCGCACGCCCATCTTCGAGCACGTGGACGTCGTTGACGGCCGTGTGTGGCTCAAGGCCTCGGGCATCCCGGACTTCTGCGGCGACCTGCCCGAAGCGGAGCAGAAGCTCGTCCTGGCGACGGGCGCCGTACCGGTGGCGGACCTCTTCGACCAGCAGGTTCCCGGCACCGCCTGGCGGACCAGGCCGAGCTGGTTCATCGTCGCCGACAACGACCGGACCGTGCCCCCCGACCTGGAGCGGTCCGCCGCCGAGCGCATGGGCGCCCAGGTCCGTGCCGTGGACAGCAGCCACGTACCCATGCTCTCGCGTCCCGACTTCGTCCTCGACGTGATCCGTGAGGCCGCGGAGTCCCTCGACGCCTAGAGGCCGTCGCCCCTCGGCAGGTGCCGCGTCGGGTCAGGCTCCGGGAGCTCGCTGACGCCGGGGACCGTCAGCCGCGATCGGGAGACTGCGCAGGGTCAGCGCACTCGGCGGGGGCAGCGGCTCGTCGGCCGCACCGGCGCGGAACGACTGGAGCAGGTAGGCCACCAGGCGCCGGGAGGCCGCACCGTCACCCGGCAGGGCGGTCACCAGACCGCAGTGCGCCAACAGGACCACGGCGAGGTCGGAGGGGTGGAAATCGGCCCGCAGGGCGCCCGAAGCCTGAGCCCTGCGCACCAGGGTCGTGAAGTCCCGCTCGGCTCGTTGCCGGGACTGCGCCTGTTCCGGCGTGCTTCCAGGGAAGGCCGCGACGAACGCGGCCGGGAACCCGCGTTCCTCCCGTTGCAGGGCGCAGACCGTCTCGACCAGCTGCTGGAATCCCTGCCACGGGTCAGCGGCGGCCAGCGCCCCGGCGAGTGCCCGTTCGCAGGTCGCCATCTGCTGCGCGTACGCGTCCCGCACCAGGACGTCCCGGGTCGGGAAGTGCCGGTACAGCGTCGCCACGCCGACCCCGGCCCGACGGGCCACGGTCGCCATCGGCGCGTCGATCCCGCGCTCCGCGAAGACCGCGCGGGCGGCAGCGAGGACACGCTCCCGGTTGCGCCGGGCATCGGCCCGCCGCCCGTCCTGGGCCGGGACCCGAGGGGACTCGACCCGGGGAGTTTCGCCCCGAGGGGATTCGATCCGAGAGGATTCCACTGTCACTGTCTCTCGCTTCGGGGCCATACGGACGACTGCGTCCGTTTAGGACCCTACCGTCGGTGCCGGTTCCTTGGACGACCCCCGGAGGGAAAGGCCGAACGATGGACGACCGCATGATGAAGGCGGTGCTCTACGACCGCTACGGCGGCCCCGAGGTGCTGTACCTGGGCCGCGTGCCACGCCCCGTTCCGGCCGCCGGCGAGGTGCTGGTGAAGGTGCACGCGTTCAGCGTCAACGGCGGCGAACTGGCGGCCCGTTCCGGCCGCCTCCGCCACCTGACCGGCAGGAAGTTCCCCCAGCGCGTCGGCTTGGACTTCACCGGAGAGGTCGTCGCACCGGGGTCCGGAGTCACGGGGCTTGCGGACGGCGACCGGGTATGGGGGGTGCTGGGCCGCACCTCCGGGTTCGGCAGCGCCGCCCAGTACGTGACCGTGCCCGCCGAGCGGATCGGCCGGGTCCCTGACGGACTGGACCTGGTGGCCGCAGCCGCGCTGCCGATGGCCACCACGGCCATCACCGCCCTGCGGGACAAGGCCGCACTGCGCCCGGGCGAACGACTTGTCGTCCGGGGCGCGGCAGGCGGGGTCGGCAACGCCGCCGTCCAGCTGGGACGGGCGTACGGCGCCGAGGTCACGGGCCTGGCCCGCGCGGCCAGCCTCGACTTCGTCCGCGGGCTCGGCGCGCACAGGGCCGTCGACCACCGGAGCGTCCGGCCGGCGGAACTGGGCCGCTTCGACGTGGTACTGGACACCGCGGGGACAGAGCTGCGGGCCGTCCGGCGCCTGCTGAATCCCGGCGGGCGCATGGTCACCGTCACCTTCGACCTGGAACGGCCCGCCGCGTCGCTCGGCTACGTCGCGGCCAGCGCGGTCCACGGACACGGCAGGGTGCGCCTGTTCAGCGGCAACCCCACGCGGGCGGACTTCGACGACCTCGCCCGGCACGTGGTCGAGGGCAAGCTGACCCCCGCGGTGGACACGGTCTTCCCCCTGGAGGAGACGGCGACCGCCCACCGGGCGCTGGAGGCGGGCGGCGTTCAGGGCAAGTACGTGGTCAGGGTCGGGTAGGAACCCGGGGGCCGGAGTGCCGGTGGTGGCCACGGTGCCTGCTCGCCGCACTGTGGCCGACCGGACGTCACGACGGGATGTCACGACGGGATGTCCACCAGTACTTTGCCGACGGCTCCGCGCTCCACCGCCAGGTGTGCGTCGGCGGTGCGGTCGAGCGGGAAGCGGATCAGCGGCAGGCCGTGTTCCTCGCCGACCGGCAGGGCGCCGTCGCGGACCGCGGCGGCGACGTCCTCGACGGCGGCGGCACGTGCCTGGGGCCCGGCCGTGTAGAGCACCAGGAACTGGAAGCGTGTGTTGAGGACCATGTTGCGCAGCACGTCCAGTTCGACCGGCCGGCCGCCGTCGTTGGCGTAGGTCGCGATCGTGCCGCGGGTTCGCAGCACGGCCAGGTCGAGCGCGAGGTTCGCGCCGAGGGCCACCTCGGCGATGATGTCGACGCCGTCCGGGGCGATCTCGCGGATCGCGGCGGCGGGGTCGCCCTCGCGGTAGTTGATCACATGGTGGGCCCCTGCGGCGGTGGCCAGCCGGGACTTCTGCGGGCCGCTGACCGTGCTGATCACGGTGGCGCCGGCCCACCGGGCGAGCTGGATCACCGCGTGCCCGACCGCCCCGGCTCCGCCCGCGGCGAGCACCACCGTGCCGTCGAGTGCTCCGGGCGCGAGGCGGCGCGGCCCGTCCTCCGCGACGGTGAGCGCGCGGTGCGCGGTGAGCGCGGGCACGCCGAGCGAGGCGCCGACGTCGAAGCCGGCCTCGTCCGGCAGCGGCACGGCCTGTTCGGCGGGTACGAGGGCGAACTCGGCCGCGGTACCGGTGGGCCGGCCCGCAGCGGCCATGAACAGCCAGACCCGCTGGCCGACCCGGCTCGGGTCGACCCCTTCGCCGACGGCGTCGACGGTGCCCGCGCCGTCGAGATGCGGGGTGACCTCGGAGAAGAGCTTGGGGTGGGCGGCGCCCGAACGGGCCTGCCAGTCGGTCGGGTTGACCCCGGACACGGCGACCCGGACGCGTACCTCGCCGGGCCCGGGCGCGGGCAGGTCGCGGTCGACGAGCCGGAGAACGTCGGCGGCGCCGTTGTCACGGTAGATGATGGCCTTCATGATCCGTCCTGGGGGTCTGGCGGCGTGATCTTCAGGCACGGCCCGGCAGCGCGTCGGAGTCTCCCGGCGTGCGGTGCGGTCGCGCCTCGTTCGTGTGGGTCCGGGTCAGCCGAGGGGGACATCGCCGGAGCGCGACTCGACGGCGTCCAGGGCGGCGAGGGCCGCGGCGGCCGGAGCGATCTCACCGCGGCGTGCACCGACGGCTCCGTAACCGGTGCGTAAGACGGTACGACCGGCGGACGTGGCGGTGGAAGTGATCATGATGTCTCCTCGGTCGGTGACCGCAAGGCGTGGTAAAGGAGTTCGGCCTGGTAGAGCGCCATCACCCGGTGAGCGATCGGTGCCGCGCTCTCCCGGGCCTCGTCCGGCCCGTGGTGCTCGACCTTGACCAGCCATGCCGAGACGCAGTCGCGGACCATCGCACGCATCCGGTCGGTCATGTCGAAGACGATGTCGCGGACGGCCGGGTTGGTGGTCGCCTCGCCCCAGGTCTGCACGCCGACCCGCGCCTCGGCCGGGTCGATCGCGGCGATCAGACGGGTGAGCAGTTCGTCGGGGTCGGGTGGGGTGTCGCTTGCGGCCAGCGCGCCGAGAACATCGGCGCGCTCGGCCAGCACGTCACGGGCGGCGGCCTGGACCAGGTCGGCCTTGTTGCGGTAGTGGGCGTAGATCGAGCCCGCCGAAAGGCCCGACTCGGCGATGATGTCGGCGATCGAGGTCCGGTCCAGCCCGTTGCGGCCGAAGCAGCGAACGGCGGCCTCGGCGATCTGGGCACGCCGGAGTTCCTTGCGCGCGTCGGTGAGTCGCGGCACCACGCCTCCCGCAAAAAGAATGCCGGTTCTGCTTGCCAACTCAGGCTAACAGAGCAGCCGTTCTCCTTGGCCGGCCGGAAGCGGCCGGGGGTACCTCGGAAGTCCGCTGACCGCACCATAACCGCCCACGGCGCCCGGTGCCCGATGGTGGCGGGGTCTCAGTGCAACTGATCGGCCACAGCGCCCCAGACCTCACCGGCACCGGCGATGAACCCATCCCAGTACGGGTCCTGCGGCTTGATGGGCGGGACGTGGGTGACCTTCTCGTTCTTCTTGTCGGACATGAACGGGAACAGGCTGCGCAGCGGGTTGCCGCCGTTTCCGGGCTTGTAGGAGGCCATGTACCTCAGTTCGGCCGCCGTGGCGTAGTCACTGGCCCAGGTGATGCCGTCGGCGTGGCCTTCCGCGCGCTTCTCGCGATCGCTCTTGTGCTTCTCGTGGTCCTTGGAGTCGATCGTGCCCCGCAGGCGTTCGACCACGGCGGCGATGTTGCCCGTCACGCCTTCCTTCGCTCGCTCCCGCTCCACCGCCTCCAGCAGAGCGGACTGGCATATCGCCGAAATCGGCAGGCCGCGCGCGCGGACCTGTTCGGCGAGGCTGTCGGGAACCGAGATGTTCATGCGCACACCGGACTCCTTCGGCGTCGTGCAAGGCCAACACATCGACCATACGCACGAGTTGTGTAAGCCCGCAGCGGGGCGCCGTACGAGTAGGGCAGCGGAGACGCGGTGCGGGCTCCTTCGTTCGCGAGTGCCTCGCGCAGGGAGGACGGCCTCGTCGGTGGCGTCGTTCGGGCTGTTCCGTTCGACCGCCGATACCGCGGGCCCTGGTGGCCGGGATTCCCGACCGGGCCGGTGCCTCGGCAGCCGCCGTTCCGTGATGACCGTGGTGCGACCGGCTTCGACGGCAGACGACTCCCGTGCCGCTCCGCACCGCAACGTGCTCCGGCTTCCTCGGGCAACTCCGGTCTGTGCGCGCGGTGTTCCGGATCGTCAGGAGGGCCGGCGGGGACGGATCGCCTACTGGGTCGCGTGCCGAGGCGTGGTCCGGTGGCGCAACAGCCAGCGCCAGCGGGGCTGTTCGAGTACGACCGACGCCGCGGCCAGTACGGTCGACACGGCCGCCGCCCATGCGGGCCACGCGAACCACGGCGCCACCGCTGCTGCGGCCACTTCGAGGAGCACGAGCAGAAGCATCGCCGCGCCGGGGATCGCCACCGGCGGATCGAAGGGGCGGTCGCCGGGTGTCCCGACGACCGCCGGCAGTGCGATCAGCAGGACCAGCGCGGCGATCGCGACCGCCCAGCCGGCCCGGTGCAGCGCCCACGGGGTGGCCGTCCAGCCGATCAGTTCGGTCAGGAACCGCAGTCCGGACGCGGCGTTGGCGCGGTTCGGGGAGTCGGCGGCCTGGGTCATGATCCCTCACCGGCACGGAGCGGCGCGGTGTCGGACCCGCCGAGGGCGGCGGTGACCTCGGCCCGCATGCCGTTGATGAGCATGTCGACGACGAACCGGTAGCTGTCGGCGGGTCCGCGCTCCATCTGGAAGGCGCCGTCGCTTTCGAGTCCCACGAAGCCGTGGATGACGGTGCGCAGGGCTCTGACCGCGTCGATGGCACGCTCGTCGGTCAGCCCGAAGCCGGCGATCACGTCGAACATGATCTGCACCGATTCGAGGGCCACCGCCTGGTATTCCTCGTCGTCGGGGCGAGGGGCGCGGACGCTGGCGGCGTACCGGCCGGGATGGTCGAGGGCCCACTTCCGGTACGACTCGGCGATCGCGCGGACCGCGTCCGGGCCGGACCGGCCGACGGCGGCCCGGGTCAGGACGGCGCCGATGTCACGGACGGCCTGGAGGCCGACGCCCCGCTGGAGGGCGTCCAGCGAATCCACGTGCTTGTACAGCGACGGTGTCCGCACGCCGACCCGCTCGGCCAGCAGGCCCATGGTCAGGCCGGCGAAGCCGACCTCGTCGGCGAGTTCGGACGCGGCGGTGATGACCGTGGCCCGGTCGAGTCCGGCCCTAGGCACGGGCCGTCTCCAGGAACGAGCGCACCAGGCCGACCACCGCCGAGGGGAACTGGACCTGCGGGTAGTGACCCGCCCCCGGAAGCATCTCCAGCCGGCCGACGCCTTCAGGCAGCGCGGCCACGATGGCCTCGCCCTCGGCCTTCGGGTCGCCCCAGTCGGGATCGAGGGTGCCCATGACGACCAGCACCGGGCAGCGCACGTTGCCGAGTTGGGCACCGGCGTCGGCGGCGCTGTTCATCTGCTTCTGGAGCGCCTTCATCCGGCCCGGCTCGTGCAGCATGGCATCGGTGCGCTCAAGGCTCGCGGCCCAGTCCGCCGGGCGCGGCTCGGGGGTCGCGATCTCCAGGTACTTGAGCCACTGCTTGTGGCTGCCGAGCATCGCGACGCCCGAGATCGCCGCCGCGCCCTTGCGGTAGCGGGACACGCCCAGCGCGCTCAGCGAGTACTCCACCTTGCGGGTGAACGGCGCCAGTTCGACGACGGCACTCACCAGGGCCGGTGCCTTGGCGGCGGCGATCGTCGCGGCACCGCCGGAGATGGAGTGGCCGACCAGCACCGCGGGACCGCCGAGGTGCTCGATCAGCGCGATCAGGTCGCCGGCGATGTCGGTGCGGGTGTAGGACGGCCACGTCGCGGTCGACTCGCCGCTGCCGCGCAGGTCCATGGCCGCGACCCGGTAACCGGCGGCCACCAGCTCCGGGGCCATGAACCGGTAGGCGTCGCGGCTCTGGCCGATCCCGTGCGCAAGCACCAGCAGCGGACCGGAGCCGGTCACCTCGTAGGCGAGGGTGCCGCCTTCCACGTTCAGGAACTCAGTCACGTCGACCTCCATGGCTAATGCTGATAGCTAAAAAGCTACTCGCATTAGCCAAGCTCGGTCAAGGGAGCGCCCACCGGGAGGACGGTCTGTCCTGCGGCGGCCCCTCAGCCGTCTGCGACGGCCCCTCAACGGTCTGCCGTGGCGGCTCAGCGGTCTGTCGTGGCGGCTCAGCTGTCTGTCGTGGCAGCGGCGAGGCGGTCGGCCAGCTCCCTGATCTCGGCCGGGCCGACCCGGCAGCAGCCGCCGACGAGCACCGCGCCGGCGGTGAGCCAGGAAGGTGCCAGGTCCGCGATCTCGTCCTGGGCGCCCGACCAGCTCCGGGTTCCGGGGTCCCAGACGCCGCCGCCGTTCGGGTAGACGACGCCGGGCAGCGCGGTGTTCAGGGCCAGCGCCGCGGCCGTGTCGGCGGCGGGGGCGCAGTTCACCCCCGTGGCGAGGACGGCGTCGCTGCTCCGGGCCAGCGCGAAGGCCTCGGCCAGCGGCTGGCCCGCGCTGGTGGTCGTCCCGCGGATGCTGTACGAGAGCCAGGCGGGGATGCCCAGGCCGTCCAGGGCGGTGAGTACGGCCTCCGCCTCCCGGAGGTCGGGAATGGTCTCGACGGCGAAGACGTCGGGGGCCGCCTCCGCCAGTGCCTCCAGCCGGGGGCGGTGGAAGCGGGTCAGCTCGGTCACGGTGAGGCCGTAGCCGCCGCGGTACTCCGAGCCGTCGGCCAGCATCGCGCCGTACGGGCCCACGGACGCCGCGACCCAGGCCGTTCCGGCGGCGTGCTCGGCGGCCTCGCGGGCCAGGCGCACGCTGCGTCGCAGCAGGTCCGTGGTCTCGGTGCGGGAGATGCCCAGCCGGGCGAAACCGTCGTAGGTGGCCTGGTAGGAGGCCGTGATGGCGACCTGGGCGCCCGCGGCGAAGTAGGCGCGGTGGACGGCCGTGATCGCGTCGGGGTCGTCGCGGAGCAGGCGGGCGGACCAGAGGGCGCCGCCCAGGTCGTGGCCCTGGGCCTCCAGCTCGTTGGACATACCGCCGTCCAGAACGAGGGGGCCGGCGGACAGGGCGTCGCGAAAGGTGGTCACAGCCGTCACAGCACTCACAGCACTTTCGTCACGAAGTCGCGGGTTCGGGGGTGGTCGGGGGCCGACAGGACACGGGCGGGCGGTCCGGACTCCAGGATCCGGCCGTCGTCGAAGAAGACGACCTCGTCGGCGACCTCGCGGGCGAAGCCCAGTTCGTGGGTGACGACGAGCATCGTCATGCCGTCGGCGGCGAGGCCCCGCATGACGTCCAGCACCTCCCCGACCAGCTCCGGGTCGAGCGCCGAGGTCGGCTCGTCGAACAGCATGAGCTTGGGCCGCATGGCCAGCGCGCGGGCGATGGCGACCCGTTGCTGCTGGCCGCCGGAGAGCTGGGCGGGGTAGGCGTCCCGCCGGTCGGCCAGCCCGACCCGGTCGAGCAGCGCCAGCGCCTCCTCGGTCGCCTCGGCGCGGGGGCGGCCCGCACCGACCGGTCCCTCGACGACGTTGGCGAGTGCCGTCAGGTGCGGGAAGAGATGGAAGCGCTGGAAGACCATGCCGATGTCACGGCGCTGCCGGGCCAGGTCACGGCGGCGCAGTGCGCGCAGCCCGTCCCGGTACGGCTCGTACCCGATCGGCGCGCCGTCCACCAGGATCCGGCCGCCGTCGGGCCGCTCCAGATGGTTCACGCACCGCAGGAAGGTGGACTTCCCCGAGCCGGAGGGCCCGATCACACAGGTCACCGTCCCGCGCGGCACGGACAGGTCGATCCCGCGCAGCACCTCTTGTCCGGCGAAGGACTTGCGGACCCCGGTGGCCTCGATCATCATCGGCTGCCGCCCTTCGCGAAGTGACGTTCGAGGTAGTGCTGGCCGATGTTCAGCAGGGTCGTGACGGCCAGGTACCAGATGCTGGCGACGATCAGCAGCGGGATCGTCTGGTAGGTGCGGGCGTACACGATCTGCACGGAGTACAGCAGTTCGGCGTAGGCGAGCACGCTCACCAGGGAGGTCGTCTTGAGCATGGAGATGGTCTCGTTGCCGACCGGCGGGATGATCACCCGCATCGCCTGGGGCAGGACGATCCGGCGCAGCGTCCGGGCCCGGGACAGGCCCAGCGCGTCCGCCGCCTCCGTCTGCCCGTGGTCGACCGAGACGATCCCGGCCCGGATGATCTCGGCGAGGTAGGCGGCCTCGTTGAGACCGAGTCCGAGCAGGGCCGCGGCGAAGGTCGTGATGACGGAGTTCGCCGGGACGCTGCCGATCGCCGGCAGGAGGGGCAGGTGCAGCGACAGCGTCGGGTACAGCGCGGAGATGAAACCCCAGAACAGCAGCTGGACGAGCAGCGGCGTACCCCGGAACAGCCAGATGTACGCCCAGCTGACGCTTCGCGCAACGGGGTTGTCCGACAGCCGCATGAGCGCCAGCGCGATGCCGAGCACGAGCCCGATCGCCATCGCGGCGGCGGTGAGTTCCAGGGTGGTCAGCAGGCCGGTCATCACGGTCCGGCTGAACAGCCAGGCGCCGACGGTGTCCCAGCCGAAGCGCCGGTTGGTGATCAGCGACTGGACCAGGCTCGCGGCCAGGACCACGACGACGAGGGTCAGCACCCACTGGCCCGGCCTGCGGCGCCGGTAGACCGGCAACTCCTCGCTCATGAGGCCGCGTTGATCTCGAACGTGTCCAGGGCGCCGGACTCCAGGCCCCACTTGGCGAGGATCTGCTCGTAACCGCCGCTCGCCTTCAGGTCGTCCAGCGCCGACTTGAGCAGCCCGGTCAGCTCGCTGTTCTTCGGTACGGCGATACCGAAGGGCGCGTTGCCGTAGGAGTCGCCGGTGACCTCCAGCTTGCCGCCGGACTGCTTGGCGGCGTAGGCGGCGACCGGCGAGTCGGCCAGGGCGGCGTCGGCACGGCCGCTGGTGACGGCGAGGTTCACCCCGGTGCCGTCCGGGAAGGTGCTGACCTTGATCGGCGTCTTGCAGGTCTTGGCACGGGCCGGCAGGTCCACGAGGGCCTGCGTGGACCCCTTGGCCACGGCGACGGTACGGCCGCACAGCGAGTCGCCCCCGGGCTTGAGCGCCTTCGGATTGCCGGCCGGGACGATCAGGGACGTACCCGCGTCGAAGTAGGTGACGAAGTCGACGACCTTCTCCCGCTCGGCGGTGTCCGTGAAGGAGGAGACGCCGAGCTGGTACTTGCCCGACTGGAGGCCCGGCAGGATCGAGTCGAAGGGCACGTTCACGATGGTGGCCTTGACGCCGAGGACCGTGCCGAGAGCCTTGTCGAGGTCGGCCTCGGCGCCGACGACCGTCTTGTTGTCGGCGGCGAAGAAGTCCATCGGCGGGTAGCTGACGTCACTGGCCACCTTGATCCCGCTCGACCGCAACGCGGCCGGGACCTTGGCGGCGAGCGTGGCGTTCTTCGTGATCGTGGCGGCTGCGGACGAAACGCCGGACGACGTGCCGGGGGAGGTAGCGGCCGGCTCGGAGGGGTCGGCGCAGCCCGCCAGCAGCAGCGTCGCGGAACCGAGGAGTACTAGCGGGCGCAGAGCGGACAAGGCGAACTCCAGACGAGCCTGATATGCGAGGGATGGCTGGAGACTACCTGGCGATGCGTAATGAGCAAATCTAGTTGCTCATCATGCACGCACCTTGCAATGAACCTGCAATGTAGGCGCAACGACGGCGCGCGGCGGTGCCGCGGCCCGGCGCTATGCTCGGCCCGCGATGACCACCGACAGCAGCCTCAAACGCGGCCTGGCCGTGCTCCGACTCTTCGCCGAGCATCCTGCGCAGGACCCACGCGGCCACACCGCCGCCGAGGTCGCCGTGCTCCTGGGCCGCGAACGCAGCCAGGTCTCCCGCATCCTGCGGAGCCTGGAGACGGCCCGGTTCCTGCGCCGGGATCCCGCGTCGCTGCGCTACACCGTCGCCTGGGAGCTGTACGCCCGCGCCCAGCAGATCACCGAGGCACGGCTGCGCCGGGACGGCCGCACCGCGCTGGAGGGGGTCGCCGCCGACACGGGGGAGTGCGCCTACCTGGGAGTCCTGCGCGGCGCCAGTTCGGTGACGATCCTTGAGTCGATGCCGCCTGCGCTGTCCTCGTTCGTGTCCTGGGTGGGTCGCGCCTATCCCGCCTACTGCAGCGACGCCGGCCAGGCCCTGCTGTTCGACGCAGACGACACGGAGGTCGCGGCCGTCCTCGCCCGCACCGCTTTCGTCCGGCACGGCCCCAACACCCCGGTCGACCTGGCCGACTTCCTGGCCCGGCTGGCCGCGGCCCGCGAGCGGGGCTACTCGATCGTCGACCAGGAGGCCGAGCCCGGCCTGTACTCGCTGGCCGCTCCGGTCAGGGACTTCCGCGGGGAGATCGTCGCCGCCGTACAGGTCGTCGGCCCGCGCCACCGCCTGGAGCCGACGACGGCTGCCGGCGCGGACGCGGTGCTCCGCTGGAGCGCCTGGCTGACCGCCGCACTGCGCTCGACGGAGACGGAGACGAACCCGGACTGAGCGTCCCTGGTTCAGCCGGGATCCGCCGGGGTTCGCCGAGACCTGAAGGGACCCGTCGGCGTTCACCGGGATCCGCGAGGTTCGCTGGGCCGCCGAGGGACCCGCCGCGACCCGCCGGGGTTGCCAGGTCCCGCCGAGGCTCAGCCCAGAAGCGACGCCAGTCGGGCCGCCGCGTCGCCGATCGCGGTGATGATCTCGTCCCGGTCGTCCCTGGCCGCCGCGTGCGGGACGACCGCGCTGACCGCCGCCACGACGTCCCCGTGCGGATCCCGCACCGGCGCGGCCACCTCCAGCACGTCCTCGTCGTACTCGCTCTCGCATACCGCGACCCCGCGCCCGGCGTCCGCGGTGACCCGCGCGAGGAGATCGTCCACGGTCCGCGGCGCGTAGGGGCCGCCCGCCCCGATGAAGTCCTCGCCGCCGAGGAGCCGCGTGACCTCCTCCCGCGAGTGGTCGAAGAGCAGCGCGCGTCCCGCCCCGGTGCACCAGACCGGCGTCAGCCGTCCGGCCCGTGCCCAGGAGAACTCGGCCCAGGCCGCCAGCTCGGCCCGCACCGAGAGCACCATCGCCCCACAGAGCACGTCCACGTACGCGCACGCCCCGAACCGGACCACCAGCCCCCGCAGCAGGGCCCGGCTCTCCACCCCCCACGGACCGGCCTCGGCCGCGACGGCCAGCAGATCCGCCCCGGCGCGGAACTCGTGTCCGTCCCGGGCGAGCGTCCCGGTGCCGACCAGGTCCCGCAGCAGCCGCGACGCCTGCCCCTTGTCCAGCCCGCTCTCCTCCGCCAGCCGGACCACACCGGGCCCGCCCCGGCTGTCGAGCTCCCCGCGAACCACCCGCTCCGTCAGCCCGAGCCCCCGGGCCAGTGCCCCCGTCGCCACGTCCATGCGCCGGATGCTACAGACCCCGCGCGTGCCGGCCGAGATCCTCCTCGGGCTTCTGCCGGACGCCGACCGGGACAGGACCCTCCCGCGCACCCCCGCTGTCCTCCTGGACGTCGGCACCGCTCCGTCGACCGCCGCCGCCCTGCTCGGCACCCGGCGGGCGCAATGGGGCCTGTGCGCGGCTGCCGGGGGCGGTCCGCTCGGCTCTGTTCCGGCCATACTGAACGGGTGTGGCCGTCGGCAGCCGACGGCTGAACAGGGAGGGACGGTTGTGGCAGAGGGCGGGTCACGGGTGGAGCGTCGTCCGTACGCGAAGGGGGAGGCGCGGCGTGCGGAGATCCTGGCCGCGGCGCTGGCCGCGTTCGCGGTGCAGGGGTACCGGGGTTCGTCGCTCAGGGACATCGCGGCGGAGACCGGGGTGTCGGCGTCGGGGATCCTGCATCACTTCGGGAGCAAGGACGCGCTGCTGACCGCCGTTCTCGCGGAACGCGAGCGCCTGGACAAAGAGCTTCATCCGGTGGAGAACCGGCCGGCCGAGGCGGCCGACTACTTCCGGAACATGATCGACTACAACATGTCGCAGCCGGGGCTGGTGCGGCTGTTCGCGACGCTGGTGGCGGAGGCGGCCGATCCGGACCATCCGGCGCACGCGTGGTTCGTCGAGCGGTACGAGGGCGCCCGGGAGCATGTGCGGGCGGTGCTGGCCGAGGATCTCGCCCTGCTGGGGGAAGCGGAGCGCGGGGCGACGGTCCAGCTGTTCATGGCGGTGAGCGACGGTCTGCAGACGCAGTGGCTGCTGGACCCGGAACGTGACATGCGGGCCGGAATGGACCTCTTCGTCGACCTCTACGTCCGTGCCAAGCGGTACCGGGAGAACGCGGGGGCGGCGGGCCAGGCGGAGCCCGGGCCCACCGCGACGGCGGAGCCCGGGCGGGTACGGCAGGTGCGGCTGGGACCGAAGGGCGCCGCGGTCGCCGACCGGCTGGAGAGCTACGGGCACCAGGGGCGGCTGGCGGACGGCCGGGTGCCCACGTCCTACGAGGCGGAGGTCGAGGCGGCCTGCGCCGCGCTCAGTGCGGCGCTCACGCGGCGAGGGGCGGGCTGGGGCGACGTCGTCGAGGTGCGGACCCTCCACGTCGACCTGGCCGGCTCGTATCTCGACGTCACCGGCGAGGTGCTGAGCGCCAGGACGGGTGGCCGGGACGTCTCCTGGCTGGCCCAGGCCGCCCCCGACCTCGCCCGTGACGGTGTGCGTGTCGAGGTCGGTGCGGTTGCCCTGGTGCCGCGTTCGGGCGCCGGCGGTTGAAAGGGGCCGTCGCCGCGGGGACTCTGCGGCGACGGGGACCCGGTCCGCGCATGTCCGCGCGGTGGTGAAAGCTCCCGGTGAGACCGGAGCCGTCGGGGCCGTGGAACCCGTTGTCACCGTCCCGGCCGTCTCCCTCGTGTCGGTGCGTCCCGGCAGCGACGGCTTCGGCGACCCGTGACCCGGGCAGAGACTTCCCGTAGACACTGAATGGTCGTACAGCGTTATGGTGAGGCAGTTGGGCCAAACCTGAACGGCACTGTGTCCGCGGCGGCGTGCCGTGGGGGAGCGTGTTCGCGGTCGGCCGGAGAGGGAGTGGGTGTGGCGGAGGACGCGTCTCCGGCGGGTCGCCGTGTCTATGCGAAGGGGGAGGCGCGGCGTGCGGAGATCCTGGCCGCGGCGCTGGCCGCGTTCGCGGTGCAGGGGTACCGGGGTTCGTCGCTCAGGGACATCGCGGCGGACACGGGGGTGTCGGCGTCGGGGATCCTGCATCACTTCGGGAGCAAGGACGCGCTGCTGACCGCGGTGCTGGACGAGCGCGAGCGCCTGGACAGGGGTCTCTTCCCGGTGGAGAGCCGGCCGGCCGAGGCGGCGGGCTACTTCCGGAACCTGATCGCGTACAACATGTCGCAGCCGGGGCTGGTGCGGCTGTTCGCCACGCTGGCGGCGGAGGCGGCCGATCCCGGGCATCCGGCGCACGGGTGGTTCGTCAGCCGGTACGAGGCCGCGCGGGAGCATGTGCGGGCGGTGCTGGCCGAGGACCTGGAGGCGCTGGGGGAGGCCGAGCGGGACGCGACGGCCCAGCTGTTCATGGCGGTGAGCGACGGTCTGCAGACGCAGTGGCTGCTGGACCCGGAACGCGACATGCGGGCGGGCATGGACCTGTTCGTGGAGCTGTACCGGCTGGCACGGAACGCCGGAAAGCCGCGGAACGCCGGATGGCCTTCCGGCGCGCCCGGCTGGGTGCGGCACCGGAGCCTGGGGCCGGACGGGGCGGTCGCGGCCGACCGGCTGGAGAGCTTCGGGCACCACGGGCGGTTGCGTGACGGCCGTACGCCCTCCCGCCTGGAGGCCGAGGTCGAGGCGGCCTGTGCCGCGCTCTGTGCCGCCCTCGCGGCGCGCGGCTACGGCTGGGAGGACGTCGTCGAGATCCGCACCCTGCATGTCGAGGTGACCGACCACGTCCTCGACGTGACGGGAGGGGTGCTGCGGGACAGGGTGGGGGAGCGGGAGGTGTCCTGGCTGGCGGAGGGCGCTCCCGGGCTCGCCGGGGACGGTCTGCGCGTCGAGGTCGGAGCCGTCGCCCTGGCCCACAGGGATAGCTGAACACATGTACTGCTTTTAGGGCCGGACCGGGCGCGGTATGCCCGGTTCGGCCGAAGAAGGTAAACCGTTTGTAACGGAACTGCGTACTCGTCTTGTCAATCTCTGAACGATAGTTCAGTGTCTTCGCATCGGGTTCGGAGAGCATGACGGTGGACGGACCCGAACCCCGCGCGTCGACGGTCCTGACGCCGTAGGCGCGCGGGGTCGGCATCGATCCGTGCCCCCGTCTCCCCCCCACGTCTTCGACCCATTTCTGGCCGGTCCTGAGAAAGACGAGCCCATGAAGAAGAGAATCCTCCCGGTCGCCGCGCTGGCGACGGCGTCCGTACTCGTGCTGGCCGGGTGCGGCGGCTCCGCCTCCGGTGGTTCGGGTACGGCGGACAGCCTCCGCCTCGGCGTCGCCGCCAACCCGACCACGTGGAACCCGGCCAACTCCGACGGCGGCGTCAACACCCTGTTCTTCCAGGCTCTCTACGACTCCCTGCTGCGACTGACCCCGGCTGGCGAGGTCGCGCCGGGCCTGGCCAAGTCCTGGTCCTACGACGCGAACCAGACCGTGCTGACCCTCAAGCTCCGGCAGGGCGCCAAGCTGGGCGACGGCACCGCGTTCGACTCCTCGCTGGTCGCGCCGAGCCTGATGGCCACCAAGAACGGCTCCGGCGGCTTCGCGGCCTCGCTGGCCTCCCTGAAGTCGGTCACGGCCCCGGACGCGTCGACCGTCGAACTGCACCTGAGCACCCCCGACCCCGCCCTGCTGTACAACCTCGGCCTCGGCGCGAGCTACATCCTGCCGCCCGCCGCGCTCAAGGGCAGCGGCCTGACCACCAAGCCGGCGCCCACCGGGCCGTACAGCCTGGACACCGCGCAGACCGTGGCCGGCAGCAAGTACACGTTCACGAAGAACGCCAAGTACTGGGACGCGGCCTCCTACCCGTACAAGACGCTCACCCTCACGGTGATGGCGGACGACACGGCGCGGCTGAACGCCGTGCAGTCGAAGCAGGTCGACGCGATCAACGGCAAGATCACGATGATCGACGCCGCCAAGTCCGCCGGCCTCACCACCAAGAGCGCCCCGCTGGACATGCAGGGCCTGGTGATCGGCGACCGGGCGGGCAAGCTGGTTCCGGCCCTCAAGGACGTGCGGGTCCGCCAGGCGATCAACTACGCCATCGACGGCAAGGGCATCCTGAAGTCCATCGACAAGGGCTACGGCACCGCCACCTCCCAGATCTTCAACCCGAACGGCGAGGCGTACGACCCGGCGCTGAACTCCCGCTACCCGTACAACCCGCAGAAGGCCAGGCAGCTGCTCGCCGCGGCCGGCTACAAGAACGGGTTCACCCTGCCCATGGCGTCGATCTCCGCGGCCTGGGGCAGCTTCGAGCCGGTGTTCAAGGAGCAGCTGGACGCCGTCGGCATCAAGGTGAAGTTCACGACCGTCCAGGCCGCCGACATCATCAAGGCGTTCTCCGACTACCCGGTCTTCATGGTCACCTGGCAGACCGCCAAGGAGTCCTACGTCGACGTCCTCCAGATGCTCAGCAAGACCAGCCTGATCAACCCGCAGAAGACCAGCGACCCGAAGGCCGAGGCGCTGATCGAGAAGATGCGGACCGGCAGCGAGCAGGAGCGCGCCACGGCGGGCAAGCAGCTCAGCGCCTACCTCGTCGACCAGGCCTGGTTCGACCCGTGGGCCACCGTGAACAGCTCGGTGGTGATCGCGAACAAGTCGGTCGAGTTCGACCTGCAGACCGGCAACGTCGTGCCGTCGCTGCGGTTCTTCACCCCGGCCTCCTGACCCACCGAACTCGCCCTCAAGGCCCGGGAGGTGCCTGAGATGTTGACCTACGTCGGCCGTCGTCTGGCCGGTGGCGTGCTCCTCGTCCTCATCGTCGTGACCCTGACGTTCTTCGTGCTGCACGCCTTCAGCGGCGACATCGCGGCGAGCCTGTCCGGGAAGACGGCGACGGCCGCCCAGATCGACGTGCGCCGCCGGCAACTGGGGCTCGACCAGCCCCTGTTCAGCCAGTACTGGGAGTGGCTGTCGCACGCGGTCCGCGGCGACCTGGGCACCTCCTGGACCACCAGCGAGTCCGTGTCCGACGCCATCGACGTACGGCTGCCCGTGACCCTGGTCCTGGCCGTCGGAGCCACCCTGGTCTCCGCCGTGCTGGGCATCGCCGCGGGTACCTGGGCGGCCGTCCGCCGCGGCGCGCTCGACCCGGTCCTCCAGATCTTCGTGGTGGCGGGCTACGCCTTCCCGGGCTTCTGGCTGGCCCTCGTCCTGTCGTCGTTCTTCGCCGTGAAGCTCGGCTGGTTCCCCGCGACGGGTTACGTGCCCTTCACCCAGTCACCCGGCGACTGGCTGTCCTCCATCGTCCTGCCCGTCACCGCGCTGGTGCTCGGGGTGACGGCCACCGTCGCCCAGCAGACCCGCAACGCCACCGTGCAGGTCCTGGGCACCGACTACGTCCGCACGCTGCGCAGCCGGGGCCTGACCACCAGGCGGCTGCTGCTGGTCAACGTGCTGCGCAACGCGGCGCCCGCCTCGCTCACCACTCTGTCGCTGTCGTTCATCGGTCTGCTCAGCGGAACGATCGTCGTCGAGAACGTCTTCGCCCTGCCGGGCCTCGGCTCCCTCGCCAACACCGCGACCACCTCCCGGGACATCCCGGTGGTGATGGGCGTGATGCTGATCATGGTGCTGCTGGTGGTCGCGGTGAACATCGTGCTCGACCTGGCCCAGGCCTGGGCCAACCCGAAGGTGCGTATCTGATGAGCAATCCCCAACTCCCGGCCGTCGGCGCGCTCGACGCGGTCACGGCGCGGCCCGCCGAAGCGGTACGGCGCCGAGGTGCGCTCCGCGCCCTGGTCAGCCGCCCGCTGGCCGCCGTCGCCCTCGCCGTCCTGGTCCTGATCGTGCTGGCGAGCGTGTTCGCCCCACTGCTGACCAGCCAGTCCCCGACCAGGGTCGACCTGAACCTGGTGCTGGCCCCGCCCGGCGGCGACCACCTGCTGGGCGGGGACGGCAGCGGACGGGACGTCTTCGCCCGGCTGCTGTACGGCGGTCGCTCAAGCCTGCTGTCCGCCGCCATCGCGCTGGGCACCGCCCTGGTGCTCGGCGTCCCCGCGGGCCTGCTCTCGGGCTACCGCGGGGGACGCCTCGACGCGGTGGCCACCTGGATCGGCAACCTGCTCCAGTCCATCCCCGCCGTCGTCGCCCTGCTCGCGGTCATCGCCGCCCTGGGCTCCTCGATCGCACCCTCCATGATCGCCTTCGGCGTCCTGCTGGCCCCCGGCGCCTTCCAGCTCACCCGTTCCGCGGTGCGCGGCGTACGCGGCGAGCTGTACGTGGACGCCGCCCGGGTCTCCGGACTGAGCGAGACCCGCATCATGCGCCGGCACATCCTCACCGTGGTGCGCCCGCCCCTGGTCATCTGGGCGACGCTGCTGGTCGGAGCCGTCATCGTCACCCAGGCCGGCCTCCAGTACCTCGGCGTCGGCGACACCACCTCCGCCAGCTGGGGCGCGATGGTCAACGACGCCCAGCGCAACATCTACACACGCCCCTCGCTGCTCTACCCGCCGGGCCTCGCGATCGGCATCACCGCCGCCTGCTTCGGCATCCTCGGCGCCGCGCTCGGCGACGTGCTGACCGGGGACGGCCGCACCCGGCGCGGACGCGGGAAGCAGACGTCCGCACGGACCGCCGTACCGGCCGCCGCGCAGGACGCCGCCGAGCCGCAGCCGGACGCCCTGGTCGAGGTGCGCGACCTGCGGGTCTCCTACACCCGGCCGGACGGGGAGGACAAGCAGGTCGTGCACGGCATCAGCCTCGCCGTCCGCCCCGGTGAAGTGCTCGGCCTGGTCGGCGAGTCGGGATCCGGCAAGACCCAGACCGCCTTCGCCCTGCTCGGCCTGCTCCCGCGCGAGGCCCGGGTCGAGGCGGCCACCCTGCGCATGGCCGACCACGACCTGACCCGGCTGAACTCCCGGCAGTGGCAGGACCTGCGCGGCCGTCGCATGGCCTACATCCCGCAGGACCCCATGTCCAACCTCGACCCGTCCTTCCCCGTCGGCCGGCAACTCGTCGTACCCCTGCGGCGGCATCTGGGCCTGTCCCGCCAGGAGGCGGCCACCCGGGCCCTCGACCTGCTCGACCGGGTGGGCGTGGCGGACCCCCGCAAGACCTTCGAGGACTACCCGCACCAGCTCTCCGGCGGCCTCGCCCAGCGCGTCCTGATCGCCGGAGCGGTCTCCTGCGACCCGGAGTTCCTGGTCGCCGACGAGCCGACGACCGCGCTGGACGTCACCGTCCAGGCCGAGGTCCTCGACCTGCTGCGCGGCCTGCAGAAGGAGTACGGCATGAGCATGCTGCTGGTCACCCACGACCTCGGCGTGGTCGCCGACCTGTGCGACCGGGTCGCCGTCATGCGCGACGGACACCTGGTGGAGACCGCGCCCGCCCGGCAGATCTTCGCCGCGCCGCGGCACGAGTACACGCGCACCCTCCTGGCCTCCGGCCTGGAGCACGCCGACCCCCGCCCGCCGCTCGGCGCCGCCGCCGACGCCGTACCCCCGGCAGGTGCCCGATGAGCCCGCAGACCGCTCCCGTCCTCCAAGTCGGCGACCTGGTCGTCGAGTTCGCCGCGAAGGGCCGGGGCCGCACACCGTTCCGCGCGCTCGACGGCGTGAGCCTCGACGTCAGGCCCGGGGAGACCCTCGGTGTCGTGGGGGAGTCGGGTTCCGGCAAGACCACCATCGGCCGGGCCGTCCTCGGCCTGAACCCGGTGACCTCCGGCTCGATCGTGTTCGACGGCAAGGACATCGCCGGCGCGGGCCCGCGGGAACGCCGGGCCCTGGCCGCCGACCTCCAGGTCGTCTTCCAGGACCCCTACTCCTCCCTCAACCCCGCCCTCACCATCGAGGACATCCTCAGCGAACCGCTGGAGGCGGCCGGTACGGACCGCCGTACGGCACGTGCCCGGGTCGCCGAACTGCTCGACCAGGTACGGCTGCCCGCCGACTCCGGACAGCGGCTGCCCCGCGAGTTCTCCGGCGGCCAGCGCCAGCGCATCGCCATCGCCCGCGCGCTGACCCGCTCCCCGAAGCTCGTCATCTGCGACGAGCCGACCAGCGCCCTGGACCTCACCACCCAGGCCCTGGTCCTGGACCTGCTCATCGAGATCCAGCAACGCACCGGCGTCGCCTACCTGTTCATCTCGCACCAGCTGGGCGTGGTCCGCAGGATCAGCCACCGCGTCGCCGTCATCCACCGCGGCCGGATCGTCGAGTCGGGCCCCGCCACCGAGGTCACCGACAAGCCCCAGCACCCCTACACCCGCAAGCTGCTGCTGTCCGCGCCGGTCGCGGACCCGGCCGAACAGGCCAAGCGCAGGGAAGCCCGGCACGCCCTGGCCGCCGTCACCGGAGAGCACGACTCATGACCCTGATCGACCTCAGCCACCCTTTGGAACACGGCGTGGAGACCTATCCCGGGTTTCCGGCACCGGTGATGCAGGCGCACATCGGCTACGACGAGTCGACCGAAATGATCGCCGAGGGGCGGGAGTTCGGCATCGACCTCATCACCCTCGTCGGCGGCTCGGCCACCTACATCGACGCCCCCCGCCACATGGACCGGCACGGCGCGGACATCGCGGCGCTCCCGCTCGACCGCCTGGTGGACGTGTTCGCCGTCGTGGTCCCGGCCCCGGCCGACGGGCGCCGCGAGTACCTGCCGGCCGATTTCGACGGACTCGACCTCACGGGCCGCGCGGTGCTCCTGGCCACCGGCTGGGACCGGCACTGGGCGACCCCCGCCTACGGAACGGGTTCCCCCTACCTGGGCCCGGCCGCGGCCCACCGGCTCGTCCAGGCCCGGCCCGCCTTCGTCGGCATCGACGCCGTGCTCCTCGACGACGTCGACGACCCCGATCCGCGGCCACTGCGCGAAGCCCACGTCAGCCTGCTCGGCGCGGGCATCGCGATCGTCGAGAACATGACCGGCCTGACCACCCTGCCCTGGACGGGCACCAGGGTCACGGCGGTACCGGCGGCCGTCAGAGGCGTCGGATCCTTCCCCGTCCGAGTCTTCGCCCGCGCGGACTGAACCCCCAACACCACCGAGGAACCCATCTTCATGACGCACGAACCCCGCAGCGGACTGCTGCCCGTGGACGAGGCAACCCTGCGCACCCGCCTGGCCGCGCTGACCCTGGAGCAGAAGGTCACCCTGCTCACCGGCGCCGACGCCTGGCACGTCCCGGGCTGCCCGGAGATCGGCCTGTCGTCCGTGCTGCTGTCCGACGGCCCCAACGGGGTGCGCGGCAAGCGCTTCAACGAGGAGCGCGACCCCGCCCTGCTGCTGCCCAACCTCGCCGCGCTGGCCGCCACCTGGGACACCGCCGCGCTGCACAGGGCCGGCGAGATCCTCGGCGACGAGGCCCGCCGCAAGGGCGTCCACGTGGTGCTCGGCCCCACCATCAACATCCAGCGGGTCCTGAACGGCGGCCGGAACTTCGAGAACTTCTCCGAGGACCCGCTGCTCACCGCCCGGCTCGGCGCCGCCTACGTCGAAGGCATCCAGTCCCGCGGCGTCGGCGCCTGCCCCAAGCACTACGTGGGCAACGAGTCCGAGACCGACCGCACCCGCTACGACGTCCAGGTGGACGAGCGCACGCTGCGCGAGGTGTACCTGGCCCCGTTCGAGGCCGCCGTCGCCGCCGGAGCCGCCACGGTCATGGCCGCGTACAACTCCGTGCGCGGCGCGACGATGACCGCCAACGGACCGCTCAACAACGACGTTCTCAAGGGCGAGTTCGGCTTCGACGGCGTGCTGCTCTCGGACTGGCGGGCCACCCAGCTCACCGAGGGCCCGGCGCTCGGCGGACTCGACCTGGTCATGCCAGGACCGGAGGGCCCCTGGGGCTCCGCCCTGGTCGCGGCGGTGAAGGAGGGCCGGGTCCCGGAGACGGCGATCGACGACAAGGTGCTCCGGCTGCTCCGGCTCGCCGCGCGCGTCGGGGCGCTCGACGCCGCGGCCCCGGAGAGCGGCCTCGCCGCGGCTCCGCCGCCCGCCGAACGCCGCCCGGAACTGCGCGAGTTGACCGCCAGGACCTTCGTCCTGCTGAAGAACGACGGATTCCTGCCGCTGCGCTACGACGGCCCGCGCCGGGTGGCCCTGATCGGGCCCGCCGCCGTCGCCCCCGCCTACCAGGGCGGCGGCAGCGCCGCACTCAACTCCGCGACCCTCACCGACCCCGTCGCGGGACTGCGCTCGGCCCTGCCGAGCGGCACCCGGCTCACGGTCCACCGGGGGGTTCCCTCCCGCACGAACCTCGAACCCCTCGCCGTCGAGGCCACCCTCGACACCGTCACCGGCCGGCCCGGCGGCCTGCTGGAGTTCCTGGACGCCGACGGCGAAGTACTGCTCGCCGAGCACCGGCACAGCTACAGCCTCAGCTGGATAGGCTTCCCCGGCGCGCCCGCCCTCCCCCCGAGCACCGCCCTCATGCGGCTGCGCACGCTCCTGAACGCACCGCGCCCCGGCCGCCACACCTTCGCCCTGAGCGGCACCGGCCCCCTGGAGCTGTCGCTCGACGGCGACGTCGTCCTGCGTTCCGACTCCGCGGCCCGCGACGGCATGGAGGACGTGATGCGCCGCAGCGCCGACAGCCGCGTCACCGTCGACCTCGACGGCGGGGACGTCGAGGTCGAGGTCCTCCTGCGGCCCACCGTCGAGGCCCCGGACGTGTCCCTCGTCGAACTGCTCCTCGGCCACGACGCGAGCCCGCTGACCGAGGACGAGGAGTTCGACGCCGCCGTCGCCGCCGCACGCGAGGCCGACACGGTCGTCCTCCTGCTGGGCACCTCCGACGAGGTCGAGAGCGAGACCTTCGACCGGCCTAACCTGTCCCTGCCGGGCCGCCAGGACGAGTTGGCCGCCGCTGTGATCGCGGCCAACCCCGACACGGTCGTCGTCGTCAACGCCTCGTCCCCGGTACTGATGCCGTGGGCCGAGGACGCCCGCGCCGTGCTGTGGACGTTCTTCGGCGGCCAGGAGTACGGCGACGCGGTCGCCGACGTCCTGTACGGCGTCACCGAGCCCGGCGGCCGGCTCACGATGACCTTCCCCCGGGCCGCCGAGGACGCGCCCGTGCCCGACGCCGTGCCGACCGAGGGCTGCCGCCTGGACTACACCGAGGGGCTCCTGGTCGGCTACCGCGGCTACGACGCCGCCGGCACCGAACCGCAGTACGCCTTCGGACACGGCCTCGGCTACACCGACTGGGACTTCGTCTCGGCCGCCACCGCCCCGGACGCGCGCGAGTCCCTCGCCGCCGGGGAGGACGCCGTGGTCACCGTACGGATCCGCAACACCGGCGACCGCCGTGGCCGTCAGGTCGTGCAGGCCTACGCCGACCGGGTGGACGGCGACGAGGCGGCGCCGCTCCGGCAGCTCGTCGGCTTCGCCTCGGCCGAACTCGACGCCGGTGCCGAGGCCGACGTGGAGGTGAGGATCTCCCGCCGGGCGCTCTCCCGCTACCTCGACGCCGGGTGGGAACTGCCCGGAGCACCGCGCCCGGTGCGGGTCGGGCCGTCGTCGCGCGCGCTGCCGCTCACGGTGACGGTCTGACGTCCGCCCGCGCGGACGGGGAAGACACGTCAGCAATGAAGTACGAGCAACAAGGAAAGGTGATCCCGTGACGGACCACGAGGAAGTCAGCCTGCGCCTGGTCTGGCCCCAGTGGCAGGGCGCCGGGTCCTCCGCTGTCAGGCAGCTCGCCCCCGAGTTCCCGTTCGACGTGGCCCGCCGGGGCTACACCGTCGGCACGGCGGTGCTGGAAGCCGTGCTGCCGCCACACGACGGCCCCACGGCGACGGTGCCGGTGACGATGACCGACGAGGGCACCGAACTGCGCGACGGCGTCGAGGCCAAGGACATCGTCGTCGCGCAGCTGGCGCGCGCCCTGGAGATCATCCGCGCGCACGACCCGGCCCGGATCGCCACGCTCGGCGGCGAGTGCGCGGTGAGCGTCGCGCCGTTCGCGGAACTCGCCCGCCGCTACGGCGACGACCTGGCGGTCGTCTGGATCGACTCGCACCCCGATGTCGACACCCCGGACACCGGGTACGAGGGCTACCACGCGATGGCGGTCTCCGCGCTCGTCGGCCAGGGTGACCCGGACGTGCTGAAGCTGCTCCCGGCGACCGTTTCCCCGGACCGGGTGGCGCTGGTCGGGCTGCACTCGTGGCAGCCCGACGTCACCGCGAACATCACCGGGTGGGGCCTGAAGACCTTCGCGCCCGACGAACTCCGGGAGTCCTCGCAGCCGCTCCTCGACTGGCTCGCCTCCACCGGGTGCTCGCGGCTCGCCGTCCACTTCGACGTCGACACGGTCGACAGCAACGAGATCGTCCTCGGCCTCGGCCCCGAGCCCGACGGCCTCACGAGCAGCGAGGTACGGCGCGTCGTCGCCGACCTCGACGGGGCCGGCGACGTCGTCGGCCTCACCATCGCGGAGTTCATCCCCCGGCAGGTCATGCACCTCCAGCAGATCCTGAAGGGTTTCCCGCTGATCTCCGGGACCACCGAGGACTGACGCCGCCACCGGGGACCGGCCCACCCGGCCGGTCCCCGGTGCCGTACTGCCCGCCGGCCACGTCCGGAGCGGTCGCGGCCCGGGAGCGGTGAACCCCGGTCCGCTAGGACGCCGGCGGCGTCCCGCGCAGTGGGCGCAGGGCCTCCTCGACGCGCACGAGTTCGTCGAGCATCGCCGGGGCGGAGGCGTTCATGACCTCGTTGGCGACCAGGCCCTCCTCCTCGTCGAGGAACTGGTGCACGAAGGGGATCGACACCGACTCGAAGACCGGCGTCATCCGCAGGGTGGTCACCACCTGCTTGATCATCTGGGCGGCCCGGGTTCCGGCCGAGACACCGCCGTAGCTGACCAGGCCGACCGGCTTGTAGTGCCACTCGCGGTGCAGGTAGTCGATGGCGTTCTTCAGCTCGGCGTTGTAGCCGTAGTTGTACTCCGGCATCACGAACACGAAGGCGTCCGCCTCCGCGACCTTGGCGCTCCAGTCCCGGGTGTGCTGGTGCGTGTACTTGCCCAGCCGCGGGTGGTGCGGCTCGTTCATGAACGGCAGGTCCACCTCGGCGAGGTCCACGAGTTCGACCTCGTCGAAGCCGCCGTGCTCCTTGGCACGGGCCTCGAACCACTCGCCGATGGTCAGGCCGATCCGGCCCGGTCGCGTGCTCGCGACGATGATCTCCAGCTTTGCCACGGGCGGCTGCTCCTTGTTCCTGGTTGCTTGTTTCGGAGGCTTGCTGCGGGTTTCCACGGGCTTCCGCGGGTTCCCGCGGGGCGGGATGCTCAGAGGGCGCGGCCGAACAGGCCGAGCAGCGCGGTCCAGTGCCGTTCGGCGGACCCGGCGTCGAAGCGGTCGGTGTCGGCCATCGTGTAGCCGTGGGCGGCCTCGGCGTAGACGTCGGCGTGCTGGGTGACGCCCGCTTCGGTGAGGGCCTTGTCGAGGCGTTCGATCTGCTCGGGCGGCATGGAGGGGTCGTTGTCGGCGTGGCCGAAGTACAGCTCGGCGGTGATCCGGTCGGCGAGCAGGTGGGGGCTGTCGGGGGCGTCGGTGGCCAGGCCCGCGCCGTGGAAGCCGGCCGCGGCGGCGACCTTGCCGGGGTGGTGCCCGGCGGTGAGCAGGGCGAGGCGGGCGCCCATGCAGTAGCCGGTGGTGCCGACCGGTCCGGGGGCGGCCTCGGGGCGGGTGGCCAGCCAGTCCAGGTAGGCGGCGGAGTCGCGGGCCACGACGTCCCCGGTCAGGTCGCCCATCAGCGGGACGATCCGCTCGAAGAGGGCCGGGCGGTCGGCGTCCGCGATGAACTCGGGCAGGGGCACCACCGGGGCGCTCCCGTGCCGGTAGAACACGTTCGGGACGAGCACCGTGTACCCGGCCCCGGCGAGCCGGTCGGCCATGGCCTTCAGCTGCGGGCGCAGGCCGAAGGCGTCCATGTACAGCACCACCGCGGGGTGGGCGGTTCCGTCGGCGGGGTGGGCGAAGTAGGCGTCGGCGGTGCCGTCCTGGGTGCGGATGGACACGTCCGTGCCACGTATGGCGGTCATGGGTTCTCTCTTTCCGGTGTGCTGGTTCAGCCGGTGTGCGCGCTCGGCCCGGTGACGGCGTCGAAGGCATGGGTGACCTCCGGCTCGGTGCCGGGCAGCAGAAGCGCGCGGGCCCGTTCCTCGAAGTGACGGTCGGTGGTGGTGAGGCGGGCGTGGTGCTGGGCGAGGTGTTCCGCCCAGGAGGCGATGAGGTAGTTCTCGATGAAGCGGCCCGGTTCGTTGCCGTCCTCGTACAGGCCCCAGGTGAGCGCTCCGGTACGGCGCCGGGAGCGGGCCACGTCGTGCATGGCGTCGGTGAAGGCGGCGCGGGCGCCGGGCGCGACGCGGTAGACGACGGAGACGAGCACCGGGCCGTCGGCCGGGCCGGGTTCGAAGACCAGCGGCGGGCTGGGCCAGTGGTCGGACGGCGTGGGATCGATGTGGGCGGCGTCGTACAGCGGCCACCGGCGCACGCTCACGGCGGTCAGCAGGAGCAGGGCACCCGCGACCAGCAGGGCACCCGTCAGGCCCAGCCACTGCGCCAGGGCGCCCCACAGGGGTGCGGTGAGGGCCTGGCCGCCCTGGAAGACCAGGAGGTAGACGGCCAGCCCACGGGCCCGTACCCAGCCGGGCAGCCGGGTCTGGGTCGCGGCGCTGAGGGTGGACAGGACGCCGATCCAGGCCAGCCCGGCGGGGAGCAGCGCGAGCGCGACGACCCAGGTGAGGTGGACGGTGGCCAGGACGGCCAGGACGGCCGCGAAGACCACGGCACCGACCGCGAGCGTGCCGTTGGCGCCCAGCGTCCCGCGGATGCGGGGCAGCAGGAACGCGCCGCTGACCGCGCCGATGCCGACGGCGCCCAGCAGCAGGCCGTAGCCGCCGGAGCCGAGGCCGAGCGACTCGCCGGCGACGAGCGGCAGCAGGGACCACACGGCGGCGGCGCCGGGGATGAACAGGGCGGCGCGCAGCAGGATGCGGCGGATGCCGGGCGCGTTGCGGACGTAACGGCGGGCCGCGTACAGGGCGGTGAGGAACCGTTCGCGCTGGGCGGCCGGGACCGGTGGGGCCGGCGGGCGCTTCCACAGCAGCAGCACGATCACGATGCCCAGGTAGGACACCGCGTTGAAGGCGAACGTCCAGCCCGCGCCCGCCGCGGCCACCAGCACACCGCCGACGGCCGGTCCGATGGCGCGGGCCAGGTTCATGTTGACCGCGCCCAGCGCGGACGCCTGCCCCAGCTGGCTCCGGTCGACCAGCTCCGGCTGGATCGCCTGCCACGCGGGGCCCATCAGGGCGGTGCCGCAGCCGAGCAGGAAGGTCAGGGCGAGCAGCGGCCCCGGCGTGAGCCCGCCGGCGAACGCCAGCACGGTGAGGACCGTGGCGACCGCGCACATGGCGAACTGCGCGGCCACCAGCAGCCGTCGCCGGTCGAAGCGGTCGGCGAGCACCCCGGAGGGCAGCGCGAGCAGCACGACCGGCAGGCTGGAGGCGGTCTGGACGAGGGTCACGAGGGTGGCCCCGTGCCCGAGGAGCAGCCACTGGGCGCCGACCGTCTGCATCCAGGTGCCGACGTTCGACACGAACTGCGCGATCCACAGGGCCCGGAACACCGGAGCCGCCAGCGGCGCCCAGGCCGATTCGGCCCGGGAAGCGGTGCTGTCACGCGTCGTCGACGCTGTCATGGTCTGCTCCACAAGGGATGGACGGGTCCCGGCAGATCACCGGGACCACTCCGGCCTACAAGATCAACGGGGTTGCGTGCTACGGCCGTTGGATAAAAGTTGTACTAAAAACAGCCGTCCAGGACGTCGACCGGACCCAGCTGCGGGACGTTGTCGAAGTCACCGCGGCGCTCGCGCCAGGCCCGCTGATCCTCGGAGTCGGCGGCGGCCTCGGTGAGGGCGCGGGCCTGCCGGACGCCACCCGGCTCGGCGGCCTGGAAGCCGCCGAAGCGGGCGACCGGGCTCCAGGCCGGGCTGATCTCCGGCAGCGGGGCCGCGATGTTCTCGTAGTCCAGCGCGGAGTACACCACCTTGCCGCCGGCCACGGTCAGCACGGACTCGATGCGGTCGATGTCCTCGGCGGCCACCGAGAAGTAGTCGGCGGACAGGACGGCCAGGTCGCCGTACCTGCCCTCGCTGATGGTGCCCTTGACGTCCTGCTCGCCGGTGAGGTGGGCGCCCGCGCTGGTGTACAGCTCCAGGGCCTTGGCGCGGTCGAGGCGGTTCTCGGCCGGGTAGAGCCGGGTGCCGCCGATGGTGCGTCCGGTGACCAGCCAGGACAGGGAGAGCCACGGGTTGTGGCTGGAGACGCGGGTGGCGTCGGTGCCGGCGGCGACGTGCAGGCCGGTGTCGAGCATCGCGCGGATCGGGGGAGCGGTCTCGGCGCGCTCGGGGCCGTAGCGGTCGACGAAGGCCCTGCCCTGGAACATCATGCGGTTCTGTACGGAGATGGCCCCGCCGAGCGCCTTGATGCGCTCCAGGCTGCTCCGGCTGACGGTCTCGGCGTGGTCGAACAGCCAGCGGGTGCCGGGCGGGAAGCCGCCGTCCGCGGCGATCTTCTCGAAGACGTCCAGGTCCTGACGGATCGTCTCGTCGTAGGTGGCGTGCAGCCGGAAGCCCCAGCCGTTCTCCAGGAGCAGCCGGGCGGCTGCCTCCAGCTCCTCCTTGGCGCGCGGTGACAGCTGGGGGCGCGGCTCGGCGAAGTTCTCGAAGTCGGCGGGGGACCAGGCGAGGTTCTCGCCGGCGCCGTTGCAGCGCAGCCACGCGTCGCCGTCGCCGGGGGAGACCATGCCGATCCAGCGGCGCAGGTCGTCCAGTTCCTGCCCGGCGGTCTGCGGGAAGAGGTGGTAGCCGATGCGCACGGTCAGTTCGCCGCGCTGGGCGAGTTCGGTGACGGCGGCGTAGTTGTCGGGGAAGTTCTGGAAGCCGCCGGCCGCGTCGATGGCGCTGGTGATGCCGAACCGGTTCAGCTCGCGCAGGTAGTGGCGGGTGGAGCCGAGCTGGTCCTCGGGGGCGAGCACCGGGCCCTTGGCGAGGGTGGAGTAGAGGAGCCCGGCGGCGGGCGCGGCGAGCAGGACGCCGGTGGGGTTCCCGGCGAAGTCCCGGACTATCTCGCCGCCGGGCGGATTGGGGGTGTCGCGGGTGAAGCCGACCGCCTCCAGCGCGGCGCGGTTGAGGATCGCCGACTGGTAGAGGTGCAGGACGAAGACGGGGGTGTCGGGGGCCGCGGCGTTCAGTTCGGCGACCGTCGGCAGGCGCTTCTCGGCGAACTGCTCGCCGGTCCAGCCGCCGACCACCCGGACCCACTGGCCCTTCGGCGTGCGCTCGGCCTGCTCGCGCAGCATGCGCAGGGCGGTGCGCAGCGAACGGACACCGTCCCAGCGCAGTTCCAGCAGGTAGTTGAGGCCACCGCGGATGACGTGCAGGTGGGAGTCGTTCAGGCCGGGGATCACCCGACGGCCGAGCGCGTCGACGACGCGGGTGGCCGGGCCGATGTAGGGGGCCACGGTGGCGTCGTCACCGACGGCCGTGAAGACCCCGTCGGTGATCGCCACGGCGGAGGCGGCGGGGCGGGCGGGATCGCCGGTGTGGATACGGCCGTTGCGTACGACCAGGTCGGCCGGGTGCTGGACGCCTTCGTACGGGCGCACACCGGCCACGGGCATGGTGGTGCTGGACACGTTGCTGCTCCTTGGGTCCCCCCACGCTTTCAGCGGTGAGGAAGAGTCGTCTGGCGGCGCTTCGTCACGCTAGGCTGAGCAGTGAGGATCGGTCCAACACATGAATCCGCTCCCGCCGATCGGCATGACAGATGGATGAGGGCTCATGGAGCTGCGGCATCTGAAGTACTTCCTGGCCGTGGCCGACACCCGCAGCTTCACGCAGGCCGCGGCCAACTGCTACGTCGCGCAGTCCGCGCTCAGCCAGCAGATCGCCCGGCTGGAGAAGGACGTCGGGGCCACGCTGTTCAGCCGCACCAGCCGCTCCGTGCGGCTGACCGCCGCGGGCGAGCTGCTCGAACCGCTGGCCCGGCGCGTCCTCGCCGACGTGGACAACGCCCAGGCCGCCCTGGACGCGCTGGCGGGCCTGCGCCGGGGGCGGCTGCGCCTGGGCCTGGTGCAGACCCTGGCCTGCCCCTTCGACATGGTCGACGTGATGGCCGATTACCACGTCCGCTACCCCGGCATCGACTTCCACGTCACCAACGCGCCCAGCTCCGAGATGGCCGCCGACGTGCTGTCCGGCCGACTCGACCTCGCCGTGGTCGGGCTGGGCCCCCGTCAGGTGCCGGAAGGCCTCGACCACCGGCTGCTGGGCAGGGACCCGCTCGTGGTGGTCGTCTCCCGCGAACACCCGCTGGCCGACCGCGAGATGATCGCTCTCGGCGACCTCCCGGACGGGGACCAGGTCATACAGTTCTCCCGGGGCACCGGGCTGAGCCGTCAGGTGGAGGCGGCCTTCGCCCGCGCGGGCGTGGACCCCGGCCGGCACTTCGAGGTCGGGCAGATGTACGACATGATCCGCCTCGCCTCCCGGGGTGTCGGGGTCACCGTCGTGCCCCGCTCCTCCATCCTCGGGCCCGGATCGGTGCTGGGTCTCAAGGCCGAGGACGAACCGCCGGACGGCGCCCGCATCCTCGCCATCGCGGACGAGGAGGCCGTCCACCACGTCTCGGTGGTCTACGACGGCAAGCGGCTGGCGCCGGCCGCCGCCGCGTTCCTGCACGTCATCGAGCGGCACGGGGACGCGGGGGAGGGCAGGTAGGCGGGCGTCGGCCGGGCCTGGTGGGCGGGTGTCGGCCGGGATCGGCGGGCGGACGGCCTCTGGTCGATCGGTATTGCCGATCGCTGCGTGCTGATCCATATGTTGGACTGCTGGGGCGGTCGGGCCGCAGGCTGGGCGCGAACGCTGGTTCCTGTCCCGAATGGATCCCCATGTCGACCAAGCACGTGGTCTCGTCCGTCGCTGTGACCGCCCTGGCGGCCGGAGCCCTGGCCGCGACCTCCGTCCCGGCCTCGGCCGCCACCGCCCCGGTGTCCGCGCCGCGCATCGTCGCGCACCTGGACCTGGCCGCCGGCCAGCAGCCGGAGAACATCACCCTGCTGCCGCACGGCTCGGTGGCCGTCACCTTCGCCCTGTCCCGCCAGATCGCCGCGATCGGGTCCGACGGCAAGGTGAAGGTCCTCGCCACCCTGCCCGCCCCCGCGGCCGGTTCCACCACCCCTGTGCTGTCCTCACCGTTCCTCGGCGGCATCGTCCGCGCCAAGGACGGCACCCTGTACTTCAACTACGCCACCGGCACCGCCGACCTGACGGGCATCTGGAAGCTGCGCCCCGGCGGCAGGCCGCAGCGCATCGCCGCGCTCCCGGCCAAGGGCCTGCCCAACGGCCTGGCCCTGGACGCCCGTTCCGGTCACCTCTATGCCGCCGACTCGGTCCTCGGCACCATCTGGCGCGCCCCGGTCAAGGGCGGCAAGGCCACCGCCTGGTCCACGGACAAGGCCCTGGCCCAGCAGACCTTCCTCGGTGCCAACGGCATCAAGGTGCACAACGGCGCGGTCTGGGCGACCAACCTCGACGCGGGCGCCGTGCTGCGCATCCCCGTGGGCCGCCACGGCGTCGCCGGTCACGTCCGCACCGTCGCCACCGGCCTCCCGGCCGCCGACGACCTCACCTTCACCGGCAAGGGCGACACGCTGCTCGTCGCCCTCAACAGCACCAACGAGGTGGCCCTGGTGCGGCCCGACGGCAGCCACACCATCGTCCTCACCGCGAAGGACGGGCTGGAGGGCCCCACCTCCCTCGCGATCCGCGGTGACCGGATCCTCGTCCCGAGCGCCGCGTACTTCACCCAGAAGGACCCCAACCTGCTCGGCGCCAAGTTCGCGGGCAACTGAAAGGCACAGGAAAGGCACCGCCATGACGGAGAACGACCGCACGGACAGCAGCCGCTTCGAAGAGGGACTGCGGATCCGCAAGGAGGTGCTCGGCGCCGAGTTCGTCGAACGCAACCTGGCCGCCGCCAGCGACTTCACCCGGCCCGTGCAGGAATGGGTGACGGAGGCCTGCTGGGGGACGGTGTGGAACCGGCCCGGCCTGGACCGTGCCACCCGTAGCCTGATCAACATCGCCATGCTGACCGCGCTCGGCAAGATGAACGAGCTGGCCGGCCATGTGCGCGGCGCCCTGACCAACGGCTGCACCGTGGAGCAGATCCAGGAGGTGCTGCTCCAGACCGGCGTCTACTGCGGCGCCCCGGCGGCCCTGGAGGCGTTCCGCACCGCGGACAAGGTCATCGCCGAGACCACGGCCCAGGACTGAGCGCACACCTTCGGCGGGGGGCCGCACCCGGCCCGGTCCGGCCCCTCGCCCACCCCTCGAACGGGAGTGACACACATGCACGCCGTACTGCGGGACGCGTGGACCACCGTGGTGCCCGACCGGCGGGACCGGCACGGCCCGCTGCCCCCGCTGATGCTCGCGCTGACCGTCGTCACCGGCCTGGTGGACGCCTTCAGTTACCTCGTCCTGGGCCACGTCTTCGTGGCCAACATGACCGGCAACGTCGTCTTCTCCGGCTTCGCCCTCGCCGGTGCCGCCGGCTTCTCGCTCGTCGCCTCGCTGGCCGCGCTCGCCGCCTTCGCCGGGGGCGCCCTGCTGGGCGGCCGGGTGGCCCACGGGGCCCGCGCCCACCGCGGCCGGGTGCTCCACCTGGCACTCGTCGTGGAGACCGTCCTGGTCCTGGCGGCCTACGTCGTCGCCCAGAGCACCGGCGCTCCGTACGACGACACCGCCCGGTACCCCCTGATCGCGCTGCTCGGTCTCGCCATGGGCGTCCAGAACGCCGCCGCCCGTGCCCTGGCCGTCCCGGACCTCACCACCACCGTCCTCACGCTGACCGTCACCGGCATGGCCGCCGACAGCAGGGCCGCCGGCGGCAAGGGCGGCAAGGTCGGCCGACGCGCCCTCTCGGCGTTGGCCATGTTCGCCGGCGGTCTGGTCGGCGCGCTCGCCGTCCGGCACGGCAGCCCCGCGCTGCCGCTGCTCGTCGCCACCCTGCTCCTGGCCGCGGGCACGATCGTCGCCTTCGTACTGACCCGGTCCGACGCCGCCTGGACGGACCCGCTGTGACGGACGCCCTGGACCGGGTGGGCACGCCGACGGCGGCCCGCCCCGCCGAACCCCCTGCGTGGCGGCGCACCCTTCACCGGGCCGCGCTCGAACTCGCCCTCACCACGGCCATGCTGTTCGTGGCGGTCACCGCGACCCGCTGGCTGATGGGCACCCTGCACCCCGCCGATGCCGGCGGCGGCTGGTGGAACACGCCCCATGGCAGGCTGCTCGTGCTCGCCCCGATCGCCGGCTACACCATCACCGCGATCATGCTCTCGCCCTGGGGCCGACGCACCGGCGGTCACGTCAACCCGGCCATCACTCTCGCCATGTGGCGCTACGGCAGAACGCCCGCACGGGATGTACTGCCCTTCGTCGCCGCGCAGTTGCTCGGTTCCGTCCTGGGGACGCTGGCCGGCCGGCTCGCCTGGGGAGGCGTCGTGGCAGGGCCGGGCGTGGACTACGCCGCCGTCCGCCCTGCGGCCGACTGGTCCTGGGCCGCCGTCGCCGCGGTCGAGGCGGCGACCATGTTCGGCATCGTCGTCGTCGCGGGAATCGGCGTCTCCAGCCGGCGACTCGGCCCGTTCACCCCGTGGGCGGTGGGTACCCTGATCGCCGCGCAGATCATCGCCTTCGGCACCCTGTCCGGCGGAGTGGCCAACCCCGTCCGCCAGTTCGGTCCGGCCGTGCTCGCGGGCGACACCCCGTTCCTGGCGGTGTACCTGCTGGCGCCGCTGCTCGGAGCCCTGGCCGCCACCGTCGTCGTCAACCGCCTCACCCGCACCCGGCGTGCGGACCGATGAAAGGCAGAACGCCCGCATGACCCTCCGCTGCGCCGTACTGGACGACTACCAGGGTGCCGCCCTCACCCTGGCCGACTGGAGCCCCCTCGCCGGAGAGGTCGAGGTACGCACGCTCCGCGAGTACATCGCCGACCGGGACGAGCTCGCCGCCGAGCTCGCCGACTGCGAGATCGTCGTGATCATGCGGGAGCGCACCCCCTTCGACGCGGACCTCCTACGGCGACTGCCCCGGCTGCGCCTGCTGGTCACCACCGGCATGCGCAACGCCTCCGTCGACCTCGCCGCCGCTGCCGCCCAGGGCGTGACCGTCTGCGGCACCGCGAGCAGCGCCACCCCGCCCGTCGAACTGACCTGGGCGCTCCTGCTGGGCCTGGCCCGGCACGTCACCACGGAGAACCGCGCCCTGCGCGAGGGCGGACCCTGGCAGTCCACCGTCGGCCAGGACCTCGCCGGCCGCACCCTGGGCCTGCTCGGGCTCGGCAAGATCGGCACCCGGGTCGCCCGGGTCGCCACCGCCTTCGGCATGGAGGTCCTCGCCTGGAGCGAGAACCTCACCGCGGAGCGTGCCGCCGAGGCCGGAGCCCGACGCGCCGCGAGCAAGCAGGACCTGCTCTCCCGCAGCGACTTCGTCTCCGTCCACCTCGTCCTGTCCGACCGCACCCGCGGCCTGCTCGGCGAGCCGGAACTGCGCGCGATGCGCCCGGACGCCTACCTGGTCAACACCTCCCGCGCCGCCATCGTCGACCGGCCGGCGCTGCTGCGCGCCCTGCGCGAGAACTGGATCGCCGGGGCGGGACTCGACGTGTTCGAGACCGAGCCGCTCCCCGCCGACGATCCCTTCCGCTCCCTGCCCAACGTGCTCGCCACACCGCACCTCGGCTATGTCAGCCAGGGCAACTACCGCACCTTCTACGCCGAGGCCGTGGAGGACATCACCGCCTTCCTCGCCGGCACCCCCGTCCGGCTGCTGACGGCCGGCTGAGCACACGCGACGTCCCGCTCCGGAGCCGTCCGCCCGTCGAAGGGTCCGGCGCTGGGCAGGGGGAAGGGGGTTGTGACGGTCCGGTGAGCGCGCCGACACGCTCACCGGACCGTCGGCTCACGCGGGTTGGTCCTGGTGGTAGCGGGCGGCGAGCGTGCGGCTGCCGCCGGCGGCCAGCAGGCCGGACTCGGCGGCCAGGAGCGCGTCGAGCGCGGCGGGCAGGTTCTCCAGGCCCGGAACGCACACCGACTCGCCCAGGTCAAGACCGGCCAGGCTGGCCTTCGCCACGTCCTCCGGGCTCATCGCGGAGGGCAGGCGCTGCCCGTGGCCGCCGTGGAACTCGGTGTCCACCACGCCCGGGCACAGCACCTGGACCCGCACCCCCGTGCCGGCGAGTTCGCCCGCGAGACTCCGGGTGAAGGCCACCACCGAGGCCTTGGCAGCCGCGTAGAGCGTGCGGGGCATCGAGAACCCCTGCCCGGCACTGAAGGCCAGCAGGGACGACACCGTGATGACGGTGCCCTCGCCCGCGGCCAGCATGCCGGGCAGGGCGGCCCGCGCCAGGTGGACGGGGGCCGTGCCGTTGAGGGTGAGCAGGCGGTCGATGTCCGACGGTTCGGTGTCGGCGAGCCGCGAGAACGCGCCCGCTCCGGCGTTGGCGATCAGCAGCCGGACGTCACCGGCCGCGAGTCGGCCGGACACGGCGGCGATGCCCTCGGCGGTACTGAGATCGGCGGGCAGGACTTCTACGGCGGCACCGGCCTTGCTCAGCTCGGCGGCCAGTTCGTTCAGCCGGTCCGCCCGTCGGGCGACCAGGACGAAGTCGAAATGGGGGGACAGGAGGCGGGCGTATGCCGCGCCGATGCCGGAGGAGGCACCGGTGATGAGTGCGATGGTTCGAGACACGCGACCAGCCTTGAGCAAGCACCTGTCAAGAGTCAAGCGTTTGATATCAAGTGTTTGATACATGTGAAATGGCGTACCCTCGTCGCGTGACGAGGGACGACGAGACGACGGACGACAGGTCGAGAGACCACGAGATGCCGCCGCCCACCGGCGGCCCGCTGGACGGACTGCTGTGGGCGCTGCGCCGGGCGGAACTCGCCGTGCAGGGGCTCAAGGGGCAGCGGCTGCGCTCGCTCGGCATGGCGGCGGCGCACTACTCCCTGCTCGTCCTCGTCCGTGACGTCCCCGGTCTCACCGGTGCGGAGGCGGCCCGGCGGCTGAACGTCACTCCGCAGGCGGTGGCCTCCCTGGTGGCCCGCCTCGAAGGACGGGGCCAGCTGGAGCGTCGGCCGCACCCGCGCCACGGCCATGTCCAGGAGCTCCACCTCACCGACGCGGGCCGCGAGCTCCTCGCCTCCGCCGACCTCGTCGTCATCGACATCGAACGCCGTCTCGCCGAGCACCTCGGTGGCGCCGACGCGGTCCAGCTCACCGCGCTGCTCGGCCGGGTGGTGGACGCGGTCCACGAGCCCTAGCCGGCCGCGGCCGTCGGCGGGCCTGTCCGGGCCCCGGGCGTCACCAGACGGGGAGTTCGTTCCGTACCGAGGAGTGGGCGGCGTGGTCGGCGTCGTCGCTGACGTCGAAGACGACCAGGTCCACGGTGCCGGGACGGGCACGCAGCCAGCCGGCGACGGTCGCCCGTGCGACGCGGGCGGCGGGCAGCCGGGGCACGCACGGTCGGTCCGGCCGTGTTGCCGATCCTCCGTGGGAAACCGCGGCCGGACGAGATGACTGGCGGACTCGTCGAGGTCAGAAACGGACTCTCGACGTCCCGGCAGCAGTCCGCGACCGGCTGGTCGGTGCGTACCGACATCACCCCGCCCTCGGGGCTCAGGCCCGCCTGGGAGTACCCCGACGCGCACTTCGCCGAGTTCCCCCGCTTCATGGCCGACCGTGCCGAGGTGGAGCGCTGGAGGCAGACCTTCACGCTGTACTTCGGCGAGGTCCACGGGGACCCGAGCCCCGGGTGGCCGGGTCTGCACCCCGGCGCGTGACCCGGGCGGGCCTAGTGGCGGTCCGCGGGTGTCTGCCCGGCGTGAGCCGAGGTGGGTGCCGAGGTGGGCGCCGGGTCCGTCGCGGGTGGCCGGGCGGTGTCCGCGACCGCACCTTCACCCGCACCCTCGCCCCCGCGCAGGCCACGCGGTCGCAGGCCGACCACCAGGCCGATGACGACGACGCCGATGCCCGCCCAGACCGAGGGGGCGGGCGCGCCGGTGCCCCCGGCGGCGCTCGCCGCCGCCGCGGCGAGCGGGGCGATGCCGGTGAGCAGCCCGGCCCGTCCGGCCCCGACCGCGCGGACCGTCGAGTACCACAGCACGAACGCGACCGCCGTGACCAGCAGCGCCAGATAGCCGACCGCGGCCCACTGGACCCCGGACAACTCCCGTACGGACGAAGGCCCTTCCAGCGCGGTGCCGAGAACCGCCAGCAGTACGGCGCCCAGCCAGGTCGCGTGTACCGACACCCCCCACGGGGTGTGCCGCCGCAGCACCGGAACCGCGAGCAGGGTGAACCCGGCCTCGCACCCGAGGGCCAGCGCCGCCCACGCCACACCGGCGCTGTCCGCGCGCCCCGTACCCTCCACCAGCACCGCGCCCGCCACGACCACGGGCGCGGCCACCAGGACCTGACGGCTCGGCGACCGCCGCTCCAGCAAGGGGCCCACCACCGCGAGGACCACCGGCACACACGCCACGGCGACCGCGATCACCGCGGGCTCCGCATGCGCGACACCGCGCACCACGGCCACGTTGAAGAGCACCAGACCTGTGACCGCCAGTCCGGTCAGCCACAGCCATTCCCGGCCGCGCGGCCACACGAGCCGAGCCCGGGCGACACGGGCGACGACCAGGAGGATCACGGTGGCGACCGCGTACCGGACGGCCTGGGTGGTGAACAGCGGGGCGTCCACGAGCCCGTGCGAGACGGTGACGCTGCTGCCGACCAGCACCATCCCCACCATGCCCGGGACGAGCCGCGCGAACGAAGCCGAAGTCGTATCCATGCCCTCCACCCTGCCCTCACAATGGACGCCATGGGCAGGTCCACGAACCCGGTCCCCCAGGGGTCCAAAAGTCCGGTGGCGAGGGCCACGGGAGTCGGCACGGCGCGTCCCGGCGAGGCCGGTGGATCGGACTTCCTCCAGCTGGACATCGGCCAGGCGCCGCCCGGCGGGCGTACCGTCTGGCTCGCCGAACGGCTGCGGTCGGCCATCGCCGACGGCCGCCTGCCCGTGGGAACCAGGCTGCCCGCCAGCCGGGTGCTCGCCGACGAGCTGAGGGTCACCAGGGGTGTGGTCACCGAGGCCTACCGGCGGCTCGCCGAGTCCGGTCAGATCGCCGGCCGCGGTCGGCTCGGCACGGTGGTCGTGGCGGTGCCCGCTGCGCCCGGTGACCGCGGCCACGGCACACCGGGGCCAGGGCCCGTGCCCTTCGGTTCGGCCGACCGCGAGGGTGTCGTCGACGCCCTGCGGGCGGTGCCGTGCCGTATCGACCTCTCCCCGGGCGTTCCCGACCTCGCCGCGTTCCCCCGGACCAGCTGGCTGCGTGCCGAGCGTGCCGTACTGGCCGACGTCACCCCCGCCGACTTCGGCTACGGCGATCCCCGGGGCGCGCCCGCCCTGCGCCGGGCCGTGGTCGGCTGGCTGGCCCGCAACCGTGGCATCCGCGCCGACCCGGACGAGGTGGTGGTGGTCGCGGGCGTGGCCCAGGCGCTCGGCCTGCTCGGCCGGTTGCTGCTGCAGGAGGGCATCCGCCGTATCGCCGTGGAGGACCCCGGATCGCTCGGCGCACGCCAGCAGTTGGAGTACCGCGGGCACACGGTCGTGCCCGTCCCGGTGGACGCGAAAGGCCTCGACGTCGGGACGCTGCGGGCCTCCGGAGCCCGCGCGGTGCTGCTGACCCCGGCCCACCAGTTCCCCACCGGAGTGGTCCTGGACGGGGAACGCCGCCGGGAGCTGCTGGACTGGGCGGCCGACGGCGGCGTGGTGATCGAGGACGACTACGACGCCGAGCACCGTTACGACCGGCCGCCGGTACCGGCCCTTCGCTCCCTGATGCCCGAGGGGGTCTGCTACGCGGGCAGCGTGTCCAAGCTGCTGGCGCCCGCCCTCCGCGTCGGCTGGCTGCTCGTGCCGCCGGACCGGCTGGATGCCGTCGTGACCGCCAAACGTTACGCGGACCTCGGCAACGGCATCCTCGCCCAGCTCGTCCTCGCCCGTCTGATGGACTCCGGCGAGCTGGAACGGCATCTGCGTCACGTCCGGCTGCGGCACCGGCGACGGCGGGACGTCATGCTGCGGGCCGTCGCGGCGCACCTGCCCGGCGCCCGGGTGCACGGCGCTGCCGCGGGCCTGCACCTGATGGTCACCTTCGACGGGGCACGCGCAGGCGACCTCGACGACACCGGCCTCGCGGCGGCGGCGCTCGACCGGGGCGTCAAGGTGCACCCGCTGTCGTGGCACCGGATGAGCGCCGGGCCGCCGGGGCTGGTGCTCGGTTACGCGGCCGGTCCGGCCCACGAGATCGACGAGGGGATCGCCCTCGTCGGCGCCGCCCTGCGCGGGCTGCTCGCGTGAGGCGGCCGAGTGCCGCGGTGCGTGCCACGAACGGCCTTCGGCTCAGAGCAGGATCACCGTCTTGCCGCGGGCGTGACCGGAGCGGGCGCGGGCCACGGCGGCCGGCGCGTCGTCCAGCCGGATCTCGGCGTCGAGGGTGATGCGGAGCTTTCCGGCGGCGGCGAGGTCGGCGAGGGCCGCCAGTTCCGCCCGGCTCGGATCGTTGGAGAGGTTGACGCCGTGGATCTCCCGGGCGGCCAGCGCGTCGGGGTCGGTGGCGTGGTTGGTGCTGACCAGCCGGCCACCGGGCTTGAGCAGGTCCGCCAGGGGGCCGATGTCGCCGCCCGGGCGGGTGACCAGGTCGAGGACCGCGTCGATGCCCTCGGGATGGGTGGCCAGCACCTGCTCGGCCACGGGAGCGGCGGTGAAGTCGACGGTCTCGTGGGCGCCGAGTTCCCGCAGCCGGCCGGAGACGTCGGGGGCGGCGGTGGCCAGCACCCGGGCACCCTCGTTGACGGCGAACTGTATGGCCGACTGACCCACGCCTCCGGAGGCGCCGTTGATCAGGACGATGTGCCCGGTGTCGAGCCGGGCGGCCTCTATCGCCTGGTAGGCGGTGACGCTCGCGGTGGGCAGGGCCGCCGCGACGCCGAACGGCAGATCCTCCGGCATGCGGGCGATCGTGCCGTCCTCGGCGACCACGGCGTACTCCGCGTACGAACCCCGGCCCCGGGTGACGTTCATGAACTGCCCGTAGACGGTGTCGCCGGGGCGGAAGAGGTTCACACCGGCACCGATGCGCTCGACCACGCCGGCCCCGTCGGAGCCCATGACGAGCGGGAAGCCGTGCTCGACGACGTCCCTGAGGGCTCCGTCGGCGACCTTCCAGTCGAAGGGGTTGAGCGCGGCGGCGTGCAGGCGGACCAGCAGCTCGCCGGGGCCGGGGTCCGGTACGGGCAGTTCGATGAGGGTCGGCTCGGTGCCGAAGCCCGTGACGACCACGGCCTTCACGGCGGTACCTCTTTCTCGCGTGCTGGGAGGGGAACTGAGGGGGTGACAGGGGTGACAGGGGCCGTCAGCCGTCGGTGGGTTCGTCCCAGGTGACGGTGAGTTCGTTGCGGCGGCCGAAGCGTTCGAGATGGCTCGTCACCACGTTCTGGATGGCCGTGAGCGTGGTGGTGTCCGGTGAGGTGACGCTGATGCGGAGGTGGTCGTCCGCGGGTGTGAGGACGACCTCGGACGCCTGGAAGGACAGTCGGTGGCCGCCTTCGGGAGTCTCCTCGACGGGGATCTTGCGGCCGAAGTGCGAGGCGAACTGCTTGGCATAGCGGGCCGCGGCGTCGGTGGTCGTACGGCCGAGGGAAGTGGGCACGGTGGACTCCGGTCTGGAGGTGGGACTGCTTCAGTGGTGTCGGGCGGGGCGGGTCAGCCGGCCAGGCCGAGGACGGGTGGAGTCGTCGCGGGCGTGGAGCGCAGGTAGCTGACGTTCCTGCCGGTGGTGACGGCTCGGACGGGCCGGACGAAGCGCACGTCGATGCCGAGGCAGCGCAACCGGCGGGCCTCGTCCGGGTGGTCGGTGAGCAGGTCCGGCTCGGTGACGCCGAGCGCGGCGAGCATCTGGGCCGCCGCGGTCGCGGTCGCGGACGAACCGGGGCCGTCCCCGGTGGGTTCCACGCCGCAGCCGACCTGGCGCAGGTACAGCAGGACACCGCCGGTCCCGGCGATGATCCGGGCCGCCTCGCGCAGCCGCAGGGCGCAGTCGCAGCGTGCCGATCCGAACACGTCGCCGACCAGGCACTCGGAGTGCAGCCGCACCAGCGGGACCGACGTCGTGGCGCCGCCGCCGAGGACGAGGGCTACATGGTCCCTGCCGTCGGCCAGGCCGTCGAAGGTGACCAGCTCGGCGGTGACCTCGTGGCCGTCGGCCAGCCGCAGGGGAGTCGCCGTGCGGGTGCGCACGGAGGCGTCGAAGAGGTGCGTACGGGGGGTGGGAGGGGTGGGGCGCATGGCTGCTCCGGCGTCTGCGGTCGACACTGCTTCACATCACTGCTTCAAATTTGAATCGATGGAGGGACCGTACCCCTCACGGCTTCAAATTTGAACTACCTGAGGAGTGTTGCTTCGGTCACAGGGGGCCCGGCTTTCCGGGGTTGGTTCGAATTTGAACTCTCGGTAAGCTGGCGGTATGGCTGAACCCAGGTGGTTGAACGAAGAGGAGATGCGTGCCTGGCACGCCTTCCTCGGGGTCGCGGCGTTGCTGGACCGCCGGCTGGATCAGCAGCTGAAGGAAGACGCGGGGATCACGCACCTGCAGTACGAGACCCTCGGGCGCCTCGCCGCGGCTCCCGGCGGGGAGCTGCGCATGAGTGTGCTCGCCGACGTCCTCTACAGCTCCAAGAGCGGACTCACGTATCAGGTCACCCAGTTGGAGAAGGCGGGGCTGGTGCGCCGCCGGTACTGCGAGGAGGACGTGCGCGCGGTGTATGCCGTTCTCACCGACGAGGGCCGGCGCATGCTGGAGCGTGCCGCTCCGGGGCATGTCGCGCTCGCACGGGAGGCGTTCATCGACGTCCTCACCCCGCAGCAGCTCTCGGTTCTCGCCGACGGCCTGGACGAGGTCGCCCGGCGGATGCAGGGCGGCGAGGGTGCTGCGGCGGTGAAGTAGTCCCGGCACCGGGCCCTTGATTCAAATTTGAAGAACCTGCTAGCTTCGCGGTTGTCCAAATTTGGATCTCTACCTCCGGAGCCTGCCGTGAACGTGCTGCTGTGGCTTTTCCAGTCCCTGCTCGCCGCCGCCTTCCTCGCCGTGGCCGCGCTGAAGATCGTGCGGAGCAGAGAGCGACTGGCCTCCGTCTTCGGCTGGGTCGAGGACTTCCCCGATGCCGTGGTGAAGGGCACCGGACTGCTGGACGGACTGGTCGGTCTCGGCCTGGTCCTGCCCGCCGCGACCGGCATCGCCCCCGTCCTCGTCCCCTGGGCTGCCGTCGGCGGGGTCCTGCTGGCGGGGGGTGGCGCCGTCGTACACCTGCGCCGCTCCGAGACGGCGCAGGTGGGCGGCAACCTCGTCTGGGTCGTGCTCCTCCTTGTGATCGCGTGGGGCCGCTTCGGGACGTATGCGTTCTGAGGTGCCGAGCCCGCGGCGCGTTCAGAGGGACAGGGAGAGCGTGACGATCGTGGCCGTCGCTGTCAGGCCCAGGACGATCGGGCCCGTCGCCCCGCCGCGGGCCTTCGGGTCGGCGTAGTCTCCCGCGCGCCCGTGGTAGGCGACGGCGCCGACGAAGACCAGGACCAGGCCGATCGCCGCGGCGATGCCCAGCGGGCGCCAGAAGACGCCGATGGCCAGGCCGACGGCGGCGGCGATCTCGGCGAGACCGATGAGGGGCACCAGTCCGGCTCTCACCTTGAGGTGATCGCGCAGTTGGGCCGGCGCGCTGCCCTTGTCGAGCGCCTTCGGGAAGCCCGCACCCGCCGCGGCGAAGGCCAGCAGGATGCTCAGGACGTCGGCGGCGATGTTCATCGTGGATTGACTCCGATCGTTTCTTGGGTCGGGGAGGGGCGGCATGGGGCCGGTGTCGGGCGACGCACATTTCCATGACGCGTCATTTACTCTACATGATGCGTCATGTATTGCATCGGATTCCGGCCCGCGCCGGTGAACCCGGTGTCAGATGACCGCTGCGGAAGTGTGGAGAACCGTCAGCGCGCTTCGCCGTCGGCCGACGCGTTCGGGGCGGCGTCGTCCTCCGGCAGCGCGGGCAGGGTCGCGGCCGTGTCCGCGATCAGGTCGAGCAGCCAGCGGTGGCCCGGGTCGAGCTGCCGGCTCGGGTGCCACCAGGCCGCCTGGATCAGCGGAGGCATGGGCACCGGCAGCCCGATGCGGCGCAGCGGGACGGCTCCGGTCTCCTCCAGGGTGCGTTCGTGCGCCAGGGTCAGCAGATCCGTGCCGGACACCAGACGGCTGAGCGCGGTGAAGCTCTGCACGGTCACCGTGGACGTCCGCTGCAGTCCGAGCACCGCGAGATGGGCGTCGGCGGGGGAGGACATCGGCGAGGGGGTGTGCGGTACGACCCACCGGGCGGCCCGGACGTCGTCCTCCGTCAGGACGTCGGGCGTGACCTTGTTGTCCGCGCACGCCACGCACACCCAGCGGTCTGTGTACACGTCCCGGTTGGGCACCTCGGACAGCAGGCCGCGCACCATGATCAGCACGTCGATGTCCGCCAGGACCGCGAGCGGGTCGTGCAACAGGGCGGGGTCGACGGGCCGGAAGTCGACACCCGCACCGGGCGCGGCGGTGTGCAGGGCCGCCACCAGCCGCGCGCCCAGCGCGCCGAGCACCGAGTCGGAGCACTGCACGGTGAACCTGCGGGTCGAGGAGGCCGGGTCGAAGCGCGGCTGGGCGGCCAGCAGCCGGGACAGGCGCTGCACGGTGTCGCCCAGTTCCGCCCGCAACGCCTGGGCGACCGGGGTGAGTTCGTAGTGGCTGCCGACGCGTTCCAGGAGGGGGTCGTCGAAGTGGCGGCGCAGCCGGGCCAGGGCCGCGCTGGTGGCCGGCTGGCTGAGTCCGACCTGCTCCCCGGCGCGGGTGACGTTGCGCTCCTCCAGCAGCGCGTGCAGCACGACGACCAGGTTCAGATCCAGGGCCGGAAGCTCCACCCTCACTCCTTGGCGGCCGGTGCGCGGCGGCCATCCGTCCCGTGGATGACCGGCCATACAGATCGTTTGTTGGCCTGCGGGAGGAGCCGGACCGCATGCTGCTGTTCACGGCGACGTTACACGAGCGTCGGTACCGCTTCGACGTGCGAAGGAGCATGCGCATGGTGTCCTCGATCGCTCATGCCGGCGACTGGGCGCTGGGAACCTTCTCCCGGCGGTCCGGCCAGGTCGACCGGGCGGCGTTCCCCGGGCTGATACGCACCGACCGGGTCCTCGGTCTCTCCGCCCGGGACGCGCTGGGCAACCCGGCCTCCACCCTGGAGCTGCTGGAGCGCTGGGACTCCGTCCTCCCCGTCCTGGACGCGCTCGCCGAGACCTCCCCGCCCGGCGACTGGATCCCGCTGGAGGAACTGGACGTGGCCAGTCCCGTCGCCCCGCGGCAGGTCTTCCAGTGCGGGGCGAACTACCGCACCCACGTCATCGATCTCGCCGTCGAGCACCACGACCCGGCCGACGGCCGCACCGTCGAACAGGTGCGGGCCGAGGCCGCGGCCGAGATGGACGCACGGCTGGAGCACCCGCCGTACGTCTTCCTCGGCCTGCCCAGCGCGGTCAGCGGGCCGTTCGACGACGTCGTCCTGCCCCGGGACGGCGAACAGCCCGACTGGGAGCTGGAGTTGGCCGCGGTCATCGGCCGTCCCGCCCGCCGCCTGGAGGTGTCCGAGGCGCTGGACGCGGTGGCCGGCTGGGTGATCGTCAACGATCTGACGCTGCGTGAGCGGGTCCTGCGCCGCGACATGCCGCTGCTGGGCTCCGACTGGGTGGCGAGCAAGAACTTCCCCACCGCCCTGCCCACGGGACCGGTGGTCGTACCCCGCACGTCCGTCCCGGACCCGTCGACGTTCCAGCTCACGCTCAGGCTGAACGGCAGGACGATGCAGGACGAGTCGGCCAAGGACATGATCTTCGACGTGGCGCGGATCGTCGCCCACTGCTCCCAGGTCGCCACCCTGCTCCCCGGCGACCTCGTGCTCACCGGCAGCCCGGCCGGCAACGGCCTGGTGCACGGCCGGCTGCTGCGCCCGGGAGACGTGATGGACGCGACGATCACCGGCCTCGGCGCCCAGCGCACCCCGTGCGTGGCGGAGGCGTCGTGACCTGGCCCGCAGGCGACGGCTCCGTCTTCCGGGAGCTGACGGTCGATCTGCACGCCCATCTCGGGGTGCCCGCCCTCGAACCGCTCATCGCCGACGCCCCCGGCCTGGCACGGCAGCGGGCCACCGAGGTGACCAGCCTCGGCCCCGCCTCCGCGGCGTACAACCGGAAGCACTTCGGCGCGCTGGCCGGCCCTCTCACCGACCTGGACCTGCGGCTCGCGGCGATGGACCGGGCCGGCGTGGACGTGCAGGCGGTGAGCGCGACGCCGGTGTCCTACGCCTGGGCCCAGGCGCCGCTGGCCGAGCGCATCACCGAGGTGAGCAACCAGGCCGTCGCCGACCACTGCGCCCTACGCCCCGACCGTCTGGTCGGCATCGGCACCGTCGCGCTCCAGCACCCGGAGCTGGCGGTCCGGCAACTGCGCTCCGCGGTGACCGACCTCGGTCTGCGCGGAGTGCAGATATCCACCGCGGCGGCCCCCGGCGTCGAGCTGGACAACCCGCGCCTCGCCGACTTCTGGGCCGTCGCGGAGGAGGCCGGAGCGGCGGTCTTCATCCATCCGTTCGGCTGCACCCTGGGCGACAGGCTGAACGCCTACTACATGTTCAACACGGTGGGGAATCCGGTCGAGACGGCGCTGGCGCTGACCCGGATCGCGTTCTCGGGCCTTCTCGAACGCCACCCGCACCTGCGGATCTGGGCCGCGCACGGCGGCGGGTACCTGCCCACCTACCTGGGCCGCGCCGATCACGCCTGGACCGTACGGGAGGACGCCCGCACCACCGTCGAGCCGCCGAGCGCACAACTGAGCCGTGTCTTCGTCGACTCCCTCGTCTACACGCCGTACGGACTGCGGCACCTGGTCGAGGCCCTGGGCCCCGACCAGGTGACCCTCGGCACCGACTACCCCTTCGACATGGGGGTCGAGGACCCCGTCGAGCGGCTGCTGGCGGCCGGTCTCGACGCCGAGACCGTCACGGCGGTCCGGGGCGGCAACGCCCTGCGGCTCCTCGGCCCGCTGCCCCGCACCACCCCCACCCCCACCGGAGGCGTCTCGTGAAGGACCGGCTCATCACCCATCTGCGGCATGTGGACCTCGCCGTGCCCGACTTCGCCAGGCAGCGCGAGTTCTACACCGGGTTGTGGGGCCTCTCGCCGGTCGCCGACGACGACGGGATCGTCTTCCTCGCGGCCGAGGGCTCCCCGGAGCAGTACATCGTGCGGCTGCGCCGCGACCGGGAGAAGCGGCTCGACCTGATCTCCTACGGTGCCCGTGACCGGGCGGCCGTCGACCAGCTGGCCGAGCAACTCGGGCGTGACGACGTCCGGTTGGTGCACGAGCCGCGCGAACTGGACACGGCGGGCGGCGGCTACGGGTTCCGCTTCTTCGACGTCGACGGACGCACCGTCGAGGTCAGTTCGGACGTTGCCGAGCGCACCCACCGCAAGGTCGAGAAGGGCGAGTCCATCCCGGTCCGGCTCTCCCACGTCGTCGTCAACTCGACGAACGTGGAGGCCACCCGGAGCTTCTACGAGAAGCACCTGAGCTTCGACGTCTCCGACAGCCTCACGCTGCCGCACATGGGAACGCTCATGCACTTCCTGCGCTGCAACCCGCAGCACCACAGCCTCGCCATCGCACAGGGCCCGCACACGGCGCTGCACCACGTCTCCTTCGAGATGCGCGGCATCGACGAGTACATGCGCGGCACCGGCCGTCTGCTCCGGGCCGGGGTGCACAAGGTGTGGGGGCCGGGCCGGCACGCCGCGGGCGACAACACCTTCTCCTACTTCCTCGACCCGCACGGCAACACCGTCGAGTACACCACCGAACTGGAGGTCCTCGACGAGGACATCTGGCATCCCAGCACCTACGACGTCTCCCTGCCGGACAACCAGGACCAGTGGGGTACCGCCAACCCGTTCGGCGAGGAACTCGCCAAGGAGTCCTTCAACGACGTCGACCGCGGCTGCTTCGTCGCACCGCCGGTCTGACCGGCCCCGACCCGTCGGATCGTGCGGGCAGTCCACGAGCTGCCCGCACGATCCGGCGTCTTCATGTCCGCGTGTGCGGCCGGGCGAGCCGGGGCACCGCGTCGACGAGCTGCCCGTGCGGCTGCACGACCACGTCGCGGTACAGGTAGCGGATGACGTCGAGGTTGTGGGACACGAAGACCAGGGCCATGCCCGTGCGCCGTTGCAGCGCGCGCAGGAGGTTCAGGATGGACGCCTGATCGCTCACGTCCAGCGCGCTGCGCTCCAGCGGGGAGCCGTCCCAGGTGACCGTGCCCGACGTCGGTTCGACGACGCCCACGAGCATCCGGGCGAAACCGGTCTTGCCCGATCCCGACTCGCAGGCGATGCCGATGGCGGCCCCGGACGGGACCTTCAGGCTCACGGAGTCCACCGCCGGACGGGTCGTCGGCCCGACCCGGTAGGTCAGCGTCACCTGGTCGGCACGCGGCACGGTCATGACACTTGTTCCTTGCTCGTACGCACCTCGTGTTCGAGTGCTTCCCAGGCCGCCAGGTCGATGACGTCGGTGGGGTGTCGCGCGGGATGGTCGCCGGCAGCCGGTCCGGGGCGCCGTCCGGTCCGGCATGGCGGAGCGCCCCCGTCGTTGACACCGGAGCGGAGGCGTCACGAGGCGAGGGGCGCGGCGGCACCCGGCGGATCCCGGCACTGCGCAGGCCCGTTCCCGGGGCGCCGCCCGCCCGTACCGTGCGTTCCCCGCCGGTGAACGCACGGCGGGCTCACCGGCCGCCCGTGCTTCGGGCCCCCGCCGCCCTGTCGACGGTGCTGCCATGGCGGGACGTACCGCCATTCGTTACGACCGGGCCCGGCGGTTAAGCAGGGCCGGTCCGGCAGGCGTCAGTAGGGCCGGGCCAGCCGGGCCTGTGCCTGCGGTACGGACAGTTCCAGCAGCTTCAGGTCCTCGGGGGCGGCCCGGCCCTGTTCCTGGCGCATGAGCGCCGCCGAGTAGCGCTGGACGAGGCCCGCGCGCGGAATCCGGCGCTTCCACCACGCGTCCAGCGCCTCCGGCACGGACGCGGCGCCCTCCAGTTCCTCCGCCAGTACGACGGCGTCCTCGACGGCCATCGCCGCTCCCTGCGCCATGTGGGGACTGGTCGCATGGGTGGCGTCCCCCGCGACCAGGATGCGACCGCGGTACCAGGGTTCCTCCACGGAGACCTCCTCGACGGGCCCGTACGCCGCCGAGCTCTCGTCCGAGACGCGCTCGGCGAGTTCGCCGACCCGGCCGCCGAACCTGCCCAGCATGACCCGCATCTGCACGGTGATCTCGGAGGTCGTCAGCCCGGGCTGGACGGACTCCTCGGGTGCTATGAGCGCGATGTAACTCTCCCCGGAACCGAGCGGAACCAGGGTGGCCTTGAGATCCCCGACGAAGCCGTACACGACCCGGTCCAGCTCGGGCGGGCGGGGCACGCTGACGCGCCAGACCGAGAACCCGGTCGGCCGGGGGTCGTACCTGTCGCCGAACAGATGCCGGCGCAGGGTCGAGCGGATGCCGTCGAAACCGACGATCAGGTCGTAACGGCCCGCGACGGGAGCCTGGTCACCGGCGAAGGTGACGTCGACGCCATGGTCGTCCTCGCGGAGCGTCGCGCTGCTGGACCCGTGGTACGACCGCACGCCGGCCGCCGTCGCCGCGTCCAGCAGTACGCGGCACAACTCCCGCCGCTGGATGGTGTTGGAGCGGGTCGGGACGCCCGGGATCTCGGGAAGCGGGGCGTCGGCCAGCACCGTCCCGTCCGGCTTGATCAGCCGCAGTTCCTCGGACGGATATCCGGCGGACAGGACGGCGCCGAGCGCTCCGATCTCCTTCATGACCCGCAGAGCGTTCACGGGCTGGATGAGGCCCACTCCGAGAACCGAATCCACGGGACGCCTTTCCACGACGTCGACCTCGACGCCGCGCCGGGCGAGAGCGGTGGCGGCGACCAGACCGCCGATGCCTCCGCCCTGGACGAGTACACGTTGGACGATCACGACCACACTCCTGAGGTGATGCGGCACCTGGCCGGCGGGATGGAAGGGGCAGCCAGGGACGGACGGCGCCCGCGGCGGGCGGGTCGAAGGCGGCTCAGGCCACGGCGTCAGGCCGGAGGAGTGGCGAACGGGCCGTGGCCGGCGTCGTCGCGGCGTCCGTTCACCGGCACGTCGTGGTGGCCCGGGTCCCGGCCGGGGGTGCGCTGAGCGAGCCGCCGTCGCGAAGGCGGGTGATCGGGCGATCCCTCATGTCGGCCTGGGCTCCGATCGGTTCGGGAGTGACGAACGGGTGGACGGCGGCACGGACGACCGCCCGTGCCCGGGAAGGCGGTTCACCTTTGCGCAACAACGGCGACACGCGGCCGTCGCGCGATCAGCATCTGCCACCCGGGCCGGACAAGGGAAATAACTGATGTGTATGGCAGGCCATCCGCCCGCCGAATGGGACGCGCCCGGTGCGGAGCCCCGCCGTCGCCCCTCGCTCCGCACCGTCCGGCGGGCCCCCGCGCACGCCATTGACACCGAACCGTCGACAACTTAACGTCACCTACCGTCTGGAAGGTAGATGACATGCCATCGAAAGCTCACGCATCCTCGCCACCGCCTCCCGACGCCTTCGCCGCGGGCGGGCGCGAGCCCTCCGACCCACGGATGTCCGACGCCCTCACGCTCGCCGCGGGCCTGTTCGCCGACGCGGTGGCCATGGCCTCCTCGGGCCTGGCGGCGCCCGCCGACATCGACACGGCGATGCGGCTGGGAGCCGGTCACCCGGTCGGGCCCCTCGGGCTGCTGGCCACCCTGGACCCCGGACCGAGGGCCCGGGCAGGACTCCCCGCCCCGCCCGCCACGGACCCCGGACAGGACCCGGCCGACACCGCGACCGCGCCGGACGACTGGTGTCACCGGGTCGGCATCGCCGGCACCGGCACCATGGCCTCGGGGATCGCCGGGGCGCTCCTGCGGGCGGGGACCGGCACGACGGTGCTGGCACGCTCCACGGCCTCCGCCCGGCGGCTGCACGCCCAGGTCGCCGCCGGTCTGGACAAGGCGGTGGCCAAGGGGCGGCTCGACGGCGGGAGCCGCGACCGTGCCCTGGCCTCGCTGCGGCTGACCGTCGACCCCGCCGACCTCGGCGACTGCGGTCATGTCATCGAGGCGGTGGCCGAACAACCGGACGTGAAGCGGCGGTTGCTCGCCCGTCTGCACGGGGCGCTGCCCGCACGGGCCGTGCTCGCCACCAACACCTCCTCCCTGACGGTCGGCGAGCTCCGCGCCGGACTTCCGCGGGAACGCACCGTGATCGCGCTGCACTTCTTCAACCCCGCGACCGCGATGAAACTGGTCGAGGTCGTCGCCTCCGATCCCGCGGTCGCCGACGCGGCCTGCGCCTGGGTCCGCCGTATCGGCAAGGTGCCGGTCCGCTGCGGTGACGAGCGCGGGTTCGTGGTGAACCGGCTGCTGATCCCGTACCTCAACGACGCCGTACGGCAGTGGGACGCGGGCGCGTACACGGCCGACGAGGCGGACGCACTGATGCGCGAGGTACTGGGCCACCCCATGGGCCCGTTCGAACTCATCGACCTGATCGGCACCGATGTCACCCTCGCCGCCCAGACCATGCTGCACGGCGCCTTCGGCGACGCACGCCTCGAACCCGCCGCCGGCCTGCGGCATCTCGTCGCCGCGGGGCGGCTCGGCCGCAAGAGCGGCCACGGCTTCCACGACCACACCGCCAGCCCCCGGAGCACCGCATGAGCGACCAGCTGATCGCCGACCCCGACCTGACCGACCGCAACGCCCTCTACATCGGCGGGAGTTGGCGGCACCCGGCCGGTGACGCCGCCGACCCGGTGATCAACGCCGCCGACGGCACCGTTCTCGGCGGCGTGCCCCGCGGCACCGCCAGGGACGTGGACTCGGCCGTGGCCGCCGCGCGTACCGCCTCCGCCGCCTGGGCGGCCTCGGACCCGGCCCTGCGCGCTCATGCCCTGCGCGAGCTGAGCGCCGGGATCACGGCACGGCGGGACGCGATCGCCCGGCTGATCAGCCTGGAGGTCGGCACCCCGCTGAAGATCTCGCAGCTCGTCCAGGTCGGGCTGCCCGCGGCGGTCCTGAACGCCTTCGCCGACACCCTCGACTCCTACGTGTGGGAGCACGAGGTCGGCACCTCGCTCGTCGTGCGCGAACCGGCGGGCGTGGTGGGCGCGATCACCCCGTGGAACTACCCGCTGCACCAGCTCGTCGCCAAGGTCGGCGGCGCGCTCGCGGCCGGCTGCGCTGTCGTCGCCAAGCCGGCCGGGGTGGCCCCGCTGTCCGCCTTCGCCCTCGCCGACGTGTTCGCCGAGGTCGCCGGCCGACTCGGCCTCCCCGCCGGTCTGTTCAACCTGGTCCCGGGCCCCGGCGGTGAGGTCGGCGAGGCCATCGCCGGGCACCCGGGCGTCGACGTGGTGTCGTTCACCGGCTCCACCGCGGCCGGCGCCAAGGTCATGCGGAGCGCCGCCGCCCACATCACCCGGGTCTCCCTCGAACTCGGCGGCAAGTCGGCCAACATCGTCCTGCCGGACGCCGATCTGGGCCGGGCGGTGAAGACCGGCGTCAACAACGCCTTCCTCAACTCCGGGCAGACCTGCTCCGCCTGGACCCGCATGCTGGTGCCACGGGACCGGCAGGACGAGGTCGTGGAACTGGCCCGGGCCGCCGCCGACCGGCTCACCCTCGGGCACCCGCTCGACCCCGCCACCCGCCTCGGCCCGCTCGCCTCCGACCGGCAGCGCGAGACGGTACGGGACCACATCCGCCTGGGCGGGCACGAGGGCGCCAAGCTGGTCCTCGGCGGCGCGGAGCGCCCGGAGGGCCTGGCCGACGGCTTCTACGTCCGCCCGACGATCTTCGCCGACGTCGGCAACGCCTCCCGCCTCGCGCAGGAGGAGATCTTCGGCCCGGTCCTGGTGATCATCCCGTACGACAGCGAGGACGAGGCCGTCGACCTCGCCAACGACAGCCCCTACGGCCTGGCCGGGGGAGTGTGGAGCACCGACGCGGAACGCGCCCTGGCGGTGGCCCGCCGGATCCGCACCGGACAGGTCGACATCAACGGCGCCGCCTTCAACCCGGCCGCCCCCTTCGGCGGTTACAAGAAATCCGGCCTGGGCCGCGAGTTCGGCGTCCACGGCATCGACGAGTTCACCGAGACCAAGGCCATCCAGCGATGACCGGCGGCGGCCACCTGGCCACCATCTCCCTTTACTACGACGGCTGCAGCACCGGCGACGCCGACCTGATGCGGCGCACCCTGGCCGACGACGTCGTGCACTGGTTCCTCGCGCCCAACCCCGGTTCGGCACCGGTACGCGGGGGCGAACACCTGGCCCGCTACTGGCGGAAGGTGCACGGGCTCATCGACGCCGTCTGGATCGTCGACCACCTCCTCGACGGCGCCACGGAGGCCGTCATCGAGTGGACGATGTACTGGACGCCCCTGGAGTCCGGACTCCGGGTCTCGACCCGCGGCGCCGAATGGTTCGCCTTCGCCGCCGACGGCCGGATCGCCGAGATCCGCTCCTACTACAGCCAGCACCCGGACCGGGACAGCGAACTGGCCGGCTTCCCCTACCCGGACCGGGGCTACTCGCGCCACGGCGCCGAACGCAGCCGCATCCACACCCCGTCGAGCAAGGAGCCGCAGCCATGACCACCCAGGAGCCGACGGCGATTTCCCTGCGCAGAGCGGTGACCTTCCAGCGCGAGGGCGCCGTCGCGTGGATCACCCTCAACCGACCGGAGCGACTCAACGCCCTGGACGAGCCCACCCGGCGCGCCCTGCTCGACGCCCTGCACGGGGCCGACGACGCGCCGGAGGTCCGCTGCATCGTCCTCACCGGGACCGGCCGCGGCTTCTGCGTGGGCCAGGACCTGGACGCCCGGCGGGAACTGGCGGACGCCGGTGCCACCGTGCGCGACACATACAACCCGCTCGTCACCGCGATCGCCGGCATGGACACCCCGGTGGTCGCGGCCGTCAACGGGCCCGCCGTCGGGGCGGGCATGGGCCTGGCGCTCTCCTGCGACCTGGTCCTCGCCGCGCGGAACGCGAGTTTCGCCTGCTCCTTCGGCAAGGTGGGGCTCGTTCCCGACACAGGCGTCTCCGGCGTTCTGGTGCGCACCCTGGGACATCCGCGGGCCTTCGAACTGGCCACCACCGGACGGTCGCTGAGCGCCGCCGAAGCCCTGTCGCTCGGTCTGGTCAACGCCGTCGTACCGGCCGAGGACCTGGTGGCCGAGGCGCAGGCGCGCGCGGAGGCGCTGGCCGCCGGTCCCGCGCTCGCGTTCGCGCTCACCAAGCGGATCCTGCGGCTGGCCGCCCACGCTGAGCAGGCCACGGTCCTGGCCGCCGAGGCCGACGCCCAGGGCACGGCGGCCCGCGGCCCCGACCACGCCGAAGGCGTCGCCGCTTTCACCGAAAGACGCGCCCCGCGCTTCGCCGGCGCCCCGCTGCTCCCGTCCGGACGGGACGCGCCGCCGTGACCGGCTCACTCACGCGCCAGCAGGTACCGTACGGCGGTCTGTGCGAGGTGCCGTACGTAGGTGTCCTCGTCGACGACGGGCGAGGCGAAGTCGGCGCCGTAGCCGACCCGGAGCATCAGGGCGCCGAAAAGGGTGCCGAAGCACAGTCGCACGGCCGCTTCGGGATCGGGGTGGGTGATCTCCCGCGCGGCGGCCAGCACCACGGCCGTGAACCGGTCGGCCGTCCGCGCGGTGTTGGCCTTCCCGCGGCGGTAGACCTCCGGGTGGGCTCCGGACAGCAGCACGACCGGCTTGAGGAACGCCGTGTGGCGTTCGACGATCCCGGCGAGTTCGGTGACCGCCTCGACCACGAGGGTGCGAGCGTCGAGTCCGGCCCAGCGTTCCGGGTGTCCGAAGACGGCCTCGTCGGCGAGCAGCCGGGCGTAACCGTGCTCGTAGACGGCGAGGAACAGGGCGTCCTTGCTGGTCGTACGGTCGTAGAGGGCACGCGGCGCGACCTGGGCGCGCTCGCAGACGGCCGCGATGGTGAAGGCCTCGTACCCGCCTTCTTCGAGGAGGGCGACCCCCGCGTCGAGGACCCGGGCCCAGGCCTGTCGGGTCCGCTCCTGACGCGGCGGCCGGATCGCGAGATCGGTGTTCCGGTCGGCTGCTGTCATCGCTCCATCCTCTGCGAAGAAGCACGCGGCGGAAACTTCGCCGTGACCCATTGACAGTGCTTCGTGGGCGGCAGAGTCTTGCCATAACCGTAGTGCAGACTACGGTTTTGCGCCCGGCCGGCGCTCGCCCTGCCGCGTCGCGCGACGACAGAGCCGCCGTGCCCACCGCGCCCGGCAGGTTCCGGGGCGGATCCTCCACCACAGCGGAACCTCGCGGCCCGCCCGCGGCCGAGCCCGCAGCACCCGAGAACAGCACCCCGCAGAGCCGCATCAGCGTTCCTCGGAGAAATCGGAGAAAGAAGCCAAGATGAACACGACTCCGCACCGCGGTCGCGTCGCCGTCGTCGGCGGCGGCCCCGCCGGGATGGCCACCGCCCTCTCCGTCCACCAGGCCGGACACGACGTCGTCCTCTTCGAGCGTTACCCGCGGGCCAGGGCGGCCGGCAACATCCTCAACCTGTGGCCGGCCCCCATCAAGGCGCTCACGCTCCTCGGCGTGGACACCGAGGATCTCGGCGCGCCCTGCCACACCACGTTCCGCAACGCCCGCGGACGGGTCCGGGTCGACGTCAAGCTGCCCGAGAGCGTCATCCGCGAGTACCGCGGTGGTTTCATCGGCCTGCTCCGGCCGGAGCTCTACGAGCGACTGCTGAACGCCCTGCCGCCGGAGACGCTCCAGGTCAACCAGACAGTGGAGCGTGTCGAGCAGGACCGGGAAGGGGCGCGCCTGCACCTGTCCGGCGGCCGGGTCCACGCGTGCGACGTGGTCGTGGGCGCCGACGGCATCGACTCCCTGGTCCGCCGCACCCTGTGGGGCGACAGTCCGAAACGTGAGCACCACCTCCACATCTTCGGAGGCTTCACGTTCGACGACACCTTCGCCGCGCGGCGGGGCGAGGCCGTGATCTCGCACGGCAGCACGACCCAGGGAGCCTGGACGGCCATCCGCAACAAGGGGCGCGACGGGTTCCAGTGGTGGGTACTCACGGCCCACGACGCGGACAAGGAGTTCACCGAGGACCTGCACACCGCCGCGAGCGAACTCGCGCGCGGATTCGCCGACCCGCTGCCGCGGATGATCGCCGCCACCGATCCGGCGAACGTGCAGCGGTGGCAGTTGCGCGACCGCAAACCGCTCAGGCAGTGGTCGAAGGGGCGCGCCACCCTCGTCGGCGACGCCGCCCACCCCACCTCGCCCTACGCGGCCTACGGCGCCGGCATGGCCACCGAGGACGGCTACTTCCTCGGCCGTCGGCTCGCCGGCGTGGACCTGAGGGACTACGCCGAGGTGCGCCGGGCACTGGACGAGTTCGAGACGCCCCGCAAACCGCACACCGCCCGGCAGTCCCAGCAGGCCTACATCCTGGGACAGCTCTTCCACCGGGCTCCGGCACCGCTGCGGCCGGTGCGCGACATGGTCTTCGACCACACCCCGCTGCTGCAGAAGGTGGTGGGCGACTCCTCCCCGGCCCAGATCGTCAAGCAGCTCGACGAGATCGACCGCGCCGAGGGCCGCTTCTCGATCGCCACCAGGAACCACTCCGGCTGATACGGCGCCCCCCTCGACGGCCCCTGCCGCCCCCCACTGCCCCGTCGCGAAGCCGTCCTGACCTTGCCGTACGACCCGCATCCGAGAAGGGACTACGCATGAACGCAGCACCACAACGGGGTCCGGACCCCACTGTCGAGTACGGCGCCGATCCGGAGGCGGCGATCGCCGAGGCGGCCAAGCGGTACGGCAACTGGAACCGCTGGGGTCCCGACGACGGCATCGGCACCGTGAACTTCCTGACCGCGCAGAAGCGGGCGGCCGGGGCGGCCCTGGTCCGGCGGGGAGCGCCGTTCAGCCTGTCGTTGCCGTTCGACGAGAACGGCCCGCAGTTCGGCTGGAAGCGCCGGGTCAACCCGGTGCACACGATGACCTCCACCGGTATGGACACAGCCGAGCAGATGGGCCTGCCGCACGGCTTGTCGGTGGCCGACGACGCCGTGTTCATGCCGTTGCAGTGCGGCACCCAGTGGGACGGCCTCGGGCACTGCTTCGACCACGGGGTGGCGTGGAACGGGAGGGTGAGTCACGACGTGGTCACCAGCGAGGGCGACTTCGCGACGGGCATCGAGCGGCTGGCCGAACCGATGGTGGGCCGCGGCGTGCTGCTCGACGTGGGCCGGGCCGTCGGCGAGGACGGCGAACTGCCCGACGGGCGGCCGATCTCCAGCGCGGATCTGGCGGAGACGATCCGCAGGCAGGGGCCGACCTCGCAGGTGGGGCAGGGCGACATCGTGCTGGTGCGCACCGGACAGCTCACCCGGGTGCGCCGGGACCTGGCCGGCGGCAGGGGCTGGGGCTCGTACGCCGGCGGCCCGGCGCCGGGCCTGTCCTTCGAGACCCTGGGCTGGCTGCACCGTACCGAGATCGCCGCGATCGCCACCGACACCTGGGGCGTCGAGGTACGGCCCAACGAATGGCCCGACGCGATGCAGCCACTGCACCAGGTCGCGCTTCCGCACATCGGACTGCCGCTCGGCGAGATGTGGGATCTGGACCGGCTCGCGGCCGACTGCGCCGAAGACGGCGTCTACGAATTCCTCCTCTCCGCGCAGCCCCTGCCCTTCACCCGGGCCGTGGGTTCGCCGGTCAACCCCGTGGCGGTGAAGTGACATGCGACTGACCACCCTGAACACTCCCGAAGGCCCGCGTGTCGGTGTGCTGGACGGCACGCCGGAGGACGGGGCGATCCGCCTCCTGGAGGCGGGTATCACGATGCTCGACCTGATCCGCGGCGGCGAGGAGGCGCTGGCCGACGTCGCGCGCCGCTCCCGCGCCGGCTGCGACGCCGTGCCCGTGGACCGGGCCGCGTTCGGGCCGCTGCTCGAACCGCCCAGCGTCCGGGACTTCTCCACCTTCGAGCAGCACGGCATCGACATGGCGGGCAAGGTCGCCGACGAGTGGTACGACCAGCCGCTGTTCTACTTCACCAACCCGGCGGCGGTCACCGGCGCCTACGCCGAGATCCCGGTCCCGCCGCTGGCCACGCAGTACGACTACGAGCTGGAGGTCGCCGCCGTCGTGGGCAAGGCGGGCTCGAACCTCACCCCCGAGCAGGCCCTCGACCACATCATCGGCTACACGATCATGAACGACTGGTCGGCACGGGACATCCAGCAGCCCGAACTGCGGTCCGTGATGGGACCGTCGAAGTCCAAGGACGCCGCGCTCACCCTCGGCCCCTGGCTGGTGACCGCGGACGAGCTCACCGAACTCGTCGAGGACGGACACCCCGCGCTGACCGCCGAGGTCCGGCTGAACGGCAGGCGGATGGGCGGCGGTACCACCGGGGACATGGCGTGGACCTTCGCCGAACTCGTCGCCTATGCCGCGCGCGGCACCGTGGTCCGCCCCGGTGACGTCCTCGGCTCGGGCACGGTCGGCTCCGGCTGCCTGACCCCTTTCAACCGGCCGGGGTCCGCCGACGCCCCCGGCTGGCTGCGGCCCGGCGACGTCGTCCGCGTCGAGGTCGAACAACTCGGCTTCACCGAGAACCGGCTGGTGCCCGGACCCGAGCCGATCGTGATCCCGCGAGGCCGACGGCGCCTCGCGGCGGACCGCTGAGCGGGCGACGACATGGACCAGGACGCGCTGGAGATCCGCCAGTTGACCGAGAACTGGGCGCTGTGGCGGGACGCCGGCCGCTGGGACCGGTTCGCCACGGTCTGGCATCCCACCGACGGCTACATGAACGCCACGTGGTTCCACGGACCGGCACCCGACTTCATCGAGGCCAGCAGGCAGGGCTTCGAACAGGGCGTTGCCATCTCGCACTTCCTCGGCGGCCACACCAGCGACATCGAGGGCGACCGGGCCGTCGCCGAGACGAAGACGACCATCACCCAGCGCTCCGTCATCGACGGCGTGACGGTCGAGGTGGTCTGCACCGGACGCTTCTACGACTTCCTCGCCCGCTTCGAGGGCGCCTGGAAACTCGTCCGCAGACAGCCCGTCTACGAGTCGGACCGGCTCCACGTCCTCGAACCGGGCGCCTCCCTCGAGCTCGCCCCCGAACTGCTGGACCGCTTCCCCGTCGGCTACCGCCACCTCGCCTACGTACAGGCCAAGGCCGGGTTCGAAGTGGCGGACGGCCTGCCGGGGCTGCGCGGCGAGGCGGTCGAGGAACTGTACCGGCTGGGCGAGGCATGGCTGCGCGGCGCCGCGTCACCCTTCCCGGGCGGTACCGAGGAAAGGCGGACCGAGCACGACGGAACACCGCGGGCGCCGTCGAAGTCCCGGACGAGGTGCGGGAGATGACGCTCGGTGCCTCGGGTGCCCGATGACCGGCCGGCTGCCCGGGCCGCCCGTGCCGGCCGACGAGGAGACCCGGAAGCTCCTGGACCCGTACCGTCTCCCGGACGGCCGCCCGCTGGCCCTCTTCCAGGTCCTCGCGCACAGCCGCGCCGCGCTCGACGACCTGCGCCGCGCGACCTCCGCCTGCCTGAAGGGCATCGCGCTGGACGCCCGCACCCGAGAGATCGCCGTCCTGCGGATCTGCGCCCGGGCCGCCGCGGAGGCGGAGTGGGCGGTGCACGTGGAGATGTTCGCCGCCGAGGCGGAACTCACCGAGGACGAGGTACGGGCGACCGGGACGAGGGGAGTCTGGCGCGGCTGGTCCGCGCGGGACGCGCTGGTGGTCCGGCTGGCCGACGAGATCCACGGCGGCTGCACGGTGTCGGACGGCCTGTGGGCCGGGCTGGCGGACGAGTACACCCCGCGCGAGATCGTGGAGCTCCTGCTGGTCGTCACCCAGTACCTCAAGGTGGCCTGTCTGACGAACGCGCTCGGCCTGCCGGCGCCTGAGGGACTGCCCCGGCTGCCGCATGACCTAGATTGACCGGCGGCCGACAACGAACACGGAAGAGGAGCCGGTGGCGGACGCACGGAGCACGGACCTGCGCATGTCCGGACGGCAGCGCAAGGAGCAGATCATGAAGGTGGCGGCCGGGCTGTTCGACACGCGCGGCTACCAGGACACCTCCATGGAGGCCATCGCCCAGCAGGTCGGCGTGCGCAAGGCCTCGCTCTACTACTACTTCGCCGGCAAGGACGCGCTGCTGGTGCAGATGCACCAGGAGATGATCGACCTGATCATCGACGCCCAGGAGCGCCGCCTCGACGAGGGCGGTCTGGGCCCGCGCGAGCTGCTGTTGGCGATCATGACGGACCTGGTGTCGCTGATGGAGACCCACCCCGGTCATCTGCGGGTGTTCTTCGAGCACTTCCGGGAACTCCCGGAGCAGGTCCGCGACGAGATCGCCGGGAAGCGCGACCGCTACCTGCGGATGCTCGTCGACGTCCTCGAACGCGGCGTCGCCGAGGGCGAGTTCCGGGTCGCCGACCCCCAACTGACCGCTCTCGCGGTCCTCGGCATGTGCAACTGGACCTACCAGTGGTTCCGGCCCGGCGGAAAACGCGACGCGGCCGACGTCGCCCGCTACTTCTACGACACGCTGCTCGGCGGCATCGGCGAGCGCTGACCCCCGCGAAACCCGGCGATGCCTTCCGGGGCCTCCGGAGCGGCCCTAGTGGGGCGGCTCCGGAAGCCGTTCGGCGGTGTTACGCCCAGCAGCCGTTGACCGTGGCGGCGAGGCCGTCCAGGGCGTCCTTGGTGTCTCCCGGGGCGGCGGCCGAGTTGTTCTCGATGAAGGAGAAGATCTTCCAGGCGCCGTCCTGCGCCTTGGTCAGGCCGCTCAGCGCGATCGCGCCGGTGAGGGTGCCGGTCTTGGCCTTGACCTTGCCGACGGCGCACTGCGAGTCCGCGGTGTCGAAGCGGCCCCACTCGGGGCCCAGCGTGGAGCCGGCCTCGCCTGCGACGGGGAGGCCGTCGATGATGGACTTCAGGGTCTGGCTGTAGCGGGGGTCGTCGGCCACGTCGAGGATGTCGGCGATGGTCTGCGCCGGGATCCGGTTGGCGCGGGACAGGCCGCTGCCGTCGTGGATCTCGAAGTTGTCCAGCGAGACGCCGTACCGGGTGAGGACCTGGCGTACGACCGCCGTGCCGTCCTCGAAGGTGGCCGGGCGGCCGGCGGCGAGCGCGGTCGTCCGGAGCAGTGTCTCGGCGTAGTCGTTGTCGCTGACCTTGAGCATGTGCTTCACGAGGGTGGACAGCTTGTCGGATTCGTGCCGGGCCACGGGCACGTCGTGGGTGTCGGCCGTGCCGTGGGTGACGTCCCCGGCGACGGTGACCCCCCGGTCGGTGAGGAGCTTGGCGAAGGTCTGCCCGGCGTCCACGGAGGTGTCCGTGACGTGGTGGCCGTCGACCACCAGCGCCCGTACCGGTGCGACGGAGTCGGGGTAGTAGCCGTCGTTCCACCCGGTCGCGAGCGTCGGCTCCGGGAAGAGACTGTCGTCGACCTGGACCTTCACCGAGGTCAGTCCCGCGTTCTTCAGCCCGGCGACGGCGGTCTTGGCGAGGGCGTCGAGGTCGTCGGAGGTCAGGGACCGGTCGCCGCCGCCGACGAGGGTGAGGGTGCCGTCGCCGTAGACGACCTTGGTGGTGAAGCGGTGGTCGGGGCCGAGGACCGTCAGGGCCGCGGTGGCGGTGCCGAGCTTGGTGTTGGAGGCGGGCATCAACGCGGTGGTCGCGTCGTGACCCCAGACGGTTCTGCCGGACTTGGCGTCGATGACGACACCGCTGACCGTGCTGCCCAGGCGGGTGTCCTGGACGCGGGTGTTGAGGTTGTCCGCGATCTGCTGCTCGGCGGTGTCGAGCGTGGTGGCGGTGGTCTTGGCGACCGCCTTGTCGGCGGCGAAGGCGGACGTGCCGGTCAGGATCGTCCCGGCGACCGGGGCGGTCACCGCGAGCACGACCGCCCGGCGGAGTGCCGGGTTGGGTGCCTTGGCCTTGCGGTGACGACCGCCGGTGCGGACGGATGTGGGGAAGCCGATGGGCATGGGGGAACCTCGGTGCGCTGCGCTGGCTGCGGGGGGTACGAACAAAATCTTGAAAGTAAAAGTAACAGCGCCGACTTGCCCTACCGGTGGGTATTCCGTGAAGAAGGGCATACCTCCGGGACCGTGCGGCACCTGACCCGACCGCCCCCGGGCGTCACTCCGCGTCGGCGACGACCGATCCCACGCGCTGGGCCAGGTGCGGGTCGCGGCGTACCAGGAGGGCGGCGTAGCCGAGCGAGGCGAGCAGGGCGGCCAGGGCCGCGTACGGGAACCAGCTGTACGGGGCGGGCTGGCCCGGCTTGGAGAGGTAGTAGAGGGGAACCAGGATCGCCAGCGTGCCGATCGCCGGGAGCAGGAGGTGCCGTACGGGGTGGAACTCCTGCGGGCGGTAGCGGTGGTAGTAGAACGGCAGGGCGATGTTGGAGGCCAGGTAGACCAGCAGGATCAGGATGGCGCCCAGGCTGGAGGACTCCGTGAAGAAGGCCACCGGGTCCATGGGGCCGCCGTCGCCGAGGAGATGCACCAGGCCCCAGCCGCCGATGATCAGGAGCGCGGTGACGGTGAAGGTGACGATCGCGTTGTTCGGGGTGCGGCGGGTGGGGTGCACGTAGCCGAAGAAGGACGGCAGGAGTCCTTCCCGGCCGGCGTTGAAGATCAGCCGGGCCTGGGAGTTGATGCCCGCGATCAGCACCCCGAGGGTGGAGGTCAGGCCGCCGACGTAGGCGAGGGCGGCCAGCGCGCCGAGGGTGTCCTGGGCGACGTCGATGAACGGGATGGGGGAGTCGCCGAGCCGCCGCACGTCGTAGCCGAAGCCGGTCACCGTGGCGTAGGCGAAGAGGATGTAGCTCACCGTCATGATGGCGACGGAGGAGAACACGGCCCGGCCGACGTTGCGGCGGGGGTTCTCGGTCTCCTCGGCCAGCGCAGCCGAGTTCTCCCAGCCGACGAACAGGAACACGGCGATCGGGAAACCGGCGGCCAGCCCCTGGAGGCCGTGGGTGATGTGCCCGGGCAGGAACGGCGCGGCGGACAGGCTGCCGCGGTGCTGGACGATGGCGGCGGCCGAGACCACGACGAGGACCAGCATCTCCACGGCGAAGAAGTACCCCGCCCACTTGGTGGAGACGACGATCCCGCGCAGCATCAGGACGACCGACACCCCGGTCAGCAGCAGCGTCCAGATGATCCAGGGGAGGTCCACGCCCGTGTAGTGGTGCAGGGTGATCTGCACGAAGCCGCCGGAGATCGCGATGACGGAGGCCATCGCGATGATGTAGCCGAGTCCGGCCAGCAGGGCGGTGGTCACGGCGCTGACCGGCCCGAAGGTCCGGCCGACGAACGTGATGAAACTGCCGGCCGAGGGGTGGGCCCGGGAGAACTCGGCGAGGGTGTTGCCGAGCAGGGCCACGGCGACGCCCGCCGCCACGATGGTCAGCGGGGACGCGATGCCCGCGGTGGTGGCCAGGAAGGCGAAACCGAAGAAGAAGCTCATGGCGGGGCCGACGTTGGCCATGGTGGCGGCGGCGATGTCGGCCATGCCGAGGACCCCGCCGCGCAGCCGCTGGGGTGCGTTGCGGCCGGGGGGACCCGATGCCGGCTGACGGCCGACAGCTGCGGAATCGGGCATGGCACGAACTCCTTCGGGGCGTGTGCGAGCGATACGGGACTCAGGGGTGTGTCAGGCGGGGCCGGCGTGCCGGTGCGCCTTCACCGCGGCCACGGCCGGGGCCATCTCGGCGCGTCCGAGCTCGTGCAGGAGATCGGCGTGATGGCGGTTGCGGGCCCGGACCACCTCCGGGCCCGGCGCGGGCAGCAGCAGGCACTGGCGGCCGAGCAGGTCGGCGGTGAACTCACGGATCCCCGGGCCGCCGAGCGCCTCCGCCAGGTCGAGGTGGAAACGTGTCTCCAGCTCCTGGAGCCGGTCGGGTACGTCGGCCCGGTCCATCTCGTCCACCAGCGCCCGGAGCCCGTCGAGGCGGCCGTCCGGGATGTCGCCGGCCGCGTGGGAGACCAGGCCGCACTCCAGGAGCAGGTGGAAGGCGTCCAGTGAGGCGGCTTCCGCCGGGTCGTGCAGCGCGGCGACGACGGTGTGCCAGTCCTGTGCCACGAAGGTGCCGCCCGACCTGCCCCTGCGGCGGTCCAGCAGGCCGTCCTGGCACATGCCCTCCAGAGCCCGGCGCACGGTTATCTCACCGATCCCGAGCTCCTCGGCGAGGACGCCGGCGTCCGGCAGCCGGTCGCCCGGCGCCTCGGCCTTCAGCCGCACCCGCAGGGCGATCCGGGAGCGCACGAGTTCCGATCCGGTCAGCGCGCGACCGGGCAGGGCGTGGCTGTCCAGCGCGCCGGGGCCCGGCGCGGGCCGTGCGGGGCCCGGTTGACTGTACGGGCCGAACTTGCCCGCTGTATTCACCACGACGCCACCCTAACGGCGACCTTGCTGAGGGTTCGTGCACGAGGGCTCCCCTGGGGCCGGAACAGGGCAGACGGATCGTCGGCGGCAGCGAAGACGCTGCTCAACGCTGAAGCGAAAAATAGAGCAAGGTGAACATTTAAACAAGACTGTTTTTTTGGATCGCCCTGAACTAATTTTCGTGCTCACTCTGGTCCGCACTCCCCGATGGATGTCGAGATGACCACAACCCTCCCCGCAAGCCCGCCCACCGAGTCCGGCCTGAAGGCGGGACTGAAGAACCGTCACCTGTCGATGATCGCCATCGGCGGTGTCATCGGCGCCGGCCTGTTCGTCGGCTCGGGCTCCGGCATCGCCGCCGCCGGTCCCGGCATCCTCGTCTCGTACGCGCTGGTCGGCGTCCTCGTCGTCCTGGTGATGCGCATGCTGGGCGAGATGGCCGCGGCCAACCCCACCTCGGGCTCGTTCTCCGCCTATGCCGACCGTGCCCTCGGACGCTGGGCCGGCTTCACCATCGGCTGGCTCTACTGGTTCTTCTGGGTCGTGGTGCTGGCCGTCGAGGCCACCGCCGGCGCCAAGATCCTCGCCGGGTGGATACCGGCGGTCCCGCAGTGGGGCTGGGCACTGATCGTGATGGTCGTGCTGACCGCCTCCAACCTCGCCTCGGTCAGCTCCTACGGCGAGTTCGAGTTCTGGTTCGCCGGCATCAAGGTCGTGGCCATCGCCGCGTTCATCGTCATCGGCGCCCTGGCCCTGTTCGGGCTGCTGCCCGGCTCGGACCACCCGGCCTCGGGCTTCTCGAACCTCACCGCGCACGGCGGCTTCCTCCCGCACGGCCCCGGAGCCATCCTCACCGGCGTCCTGATGGTGGTCTTCTCCTTCATGGGCAGCGAGATCGTCACCCTCGCGGCCGGCGAGTCCGCGGACCCCCGCGGAGCGGTCACCAAGGCCACCAACAGCGTCATCTGGCGCATCGCCGTCTTCTACCTCGGCTCGATCCTGATCGTCGTCTCACTGCTGCGCTGGGACGACCCGGCGATCCTCAAGGACGGCTCCTACGTCGCCGCGCTCAGTTCGATCGGCATCCCGCACGCCGCGGAGATCATGAACGCCATCGTGCTCACGTCGGTGCTGTCGTGCCTCAACTCCGGCCTGTACACAGCCTCCCGCATGGCGTTCTCGCTCGGTGGCCGCAACGACGCCCCGGCCTCGTTCGCCCGCACCACCCACCGGGGCGTGCCCCGGACCGCGATCCTGGCCTCGGTCGTCTTCGGCTTCGTCGCGGTCGCGTTCAACTACCTCTGGCCGGACACCGTCTTCCAGTTCCTCCTCAACTCCTCCGGCGCGATCGCCCTGTTCGTCTGGCTGGTCATCTGCTTCTCCCAGCTGCGCCTGCGGAAGATCATCGAGCGTGAGGCCCCGGAGCAGCTCGTCGTGAAGATGTGGTTGTACCCGTACCTGACCTGGGCCACCATCGCCCTGATCACCTTCGTGCTGGGCTACATGCTCACCGACACCTCCAACGGCGGCGGCCGTGACCAGGTGGTCCTGTCCACCCTGGTGGCCTTGGGCGTCGTGGCCTTCGCCCTCGTCCGCCGGCGGGTCACCGGCGGGGACAGGGAGCGAAGCTCGCTCCCGAACTGACGACGCGGTCCGGGAGGGTGCGGTCCGGTGACGGACCGCACCCTCCCGCCGCGTTGTCGCCGTGCTCTTGGCGCCCGCGGCCGGGAAGGCCCCGCTAGCCCGTCCGGTCGGCGCCTGCAAGGTGGCTGACCAGCGTGTCGGTGAGTTCCGCGAGGTGGGTCACCTGCTCCGCCGACAGGGCGTCGAAGACCATGGTGCGGACGGCCTCCACGTGTCCCGGGGCCGCCTCCTCGATCGCGGTGCGGCCGGCCGGGGTGAGCCGGAAGGTGGCGCCGCGCCGGTCGGTCAGACACTCCTCCCGTTCGACCAGGCCGCGCCGTTGCATCCGGCTGAGCTGGTGGGACAGGCGGCTCTGCTCCCAGCCCAGGGTCGCGCCGAGATCCCGGGCGCGCAGCCCGTCGCCGGGCCCGTCGTGGAGACGGCCGAGCACCTCGTAGTCGGCGAGGGAGATTCCGTAGTCGTCCTGCAGCTGGCGCCCCAGCACGGTCTGGAGCTGGGAGGTGAGGTGCATCAGCCCGCGCCAGGCCTGCTGCTGCTCGGTCGATAGCCACTTGGTCATGGGCCCAGTCTACCGGAATACATGATGCGTCATGTATGTTGCATGACGTGTCATTCGGTTTTCGGGTGGCCCGGCAGACCAGGAGCGATCATGAAGGCCTTGACCGTCACCGCATTCGGTGCGCGGCCCCTGCTGCGGGACGGCGTCCCGGAACCGGTCGCGGGCCCCGGGCAGGTCCTGGTCCGGGTCCGGGCGTCATCGGTGAACTGGCTGGACGCGGACATCGCCACCGGTCTCTTCGCCGACCAGGTCCCGCACGGGCTGCCCGTCACCCTCGGCCGCGACTTCGCGGGGACCGTCGAGGCGGTGGGGGAGGGTGTCGGTTCCGTCGAGGCCGGCGACGAGGTGTTCGGGGAGATTCCGGCGCGCGAGCCGGTCCGCGGGGCGTGGGCCGAACTCGTGGCGACCGGCGAGCACACGCTCACCCGCAAACCCGCCCGGCTCGGCATGGCCGAGGCCGGCGCCGCCGCCCTGGCGGGCACCACGGCCGTCATGTCCGTCGACGCGCTGGAACCGGTGCCCGGCGACACGGTCCTCGTCGTCGGCGCGACGGGCGGCGTCGGCGGCGTCGCCGTACAACTCGCCCGCGCGGCCGGGGCCACCGTCCTCGCGCCGGGCCTGCCGGAGGACGCGGAGTACCTGCGCGGCCTCGGCGTGAGCGTCGTCCTCCCGCGCGGCGGCGACGTCCGTGCCGCAGTGCGCGCCCTGTGTCCCGACGGCGTGGACGCGCTGCTCGACGCGGTCACCGCGTACGAGATCACCCCGTACGCCGAACTGGTCCGGGACGGCGGCCGGATCGCCTCCCCCACGGATGCGGCGGGCTACGGCCCCGGACGCACCAACATCATGCACGGACCCTGCTCGGAGATCCTGCGACGCGTCGCGCGACACCTCGCCGACGGCACCGTCACCGTGGGCATCCAGCAGACGTACGACCTCACCGAGGCGGCCGAGGCGCTGCGGGCCCTGGCCACCCGCCACACGCGCGGCAAGATCGCCCTGCGCGTCGCCGCCTGATCCGTGCCTCCCCTCCCCTCCCCTTCCCATCCCACCGGAGCAGCACCATGAACACACCGCTGGCGGGTCAAAGGACCCTGGACCGCATCACCGAGAAGCAGCAGTTGGGCCCCGACGCGCAGGTCGACGACAAGGCCCTCGTCTTCGTGCCGACCGACCCGGCCCTGACCGACCCGTTCCTCGCGCTGGTCGAGGACTGGTTCTCCACGCCCGGCTTCGAGTGGCACCCCCACCGTGGCCTGGAGACCGTCACCACCGTCGTGGACGGTGTCCTGGAGCACGGCGACAACCTCGGTCACGCCGGCGCGCTGGAGGCCGGCGAGGTGCAGTGGATGACCGCGGGCCGGGGCATCATCCACCGGGAACTCGCCTACCGCGACGAGCACGCGCACGTCCTGCAGATGTGGCTCAACCTCCCGGCCGGGAAGAAGATGACACCGTCGCGGTACCAGGACCTCACCCTGGCCGCCATGTCCCGGGTGCAGGCGCCCGGCGTGCGCATCGACGTGCACGCCGGCACCGTCGACGGCGTCACCGGCACCGCCGACACGCACCACCCCGTGCAGGGCCTGGTCGCCACGCTCGACCCCGAGGCCTCCTACGACCTCGAAGTACCCGCCGAGCACCGGCTGTTCGCCCATGTGATGGACGGCCGTCTGCTGGTCGGCGGTCGGGAGCTGCGCGCCGGTCGGACCGGCTGGTCCGACCCGGTCGCCGGTCGCGCGACCACGACCCTGCAGCTTGCGGCCGTCGACCCGGACAGGCCCGCCCGGGTCATGGTCTACAGCGGCACCCCGCTGCGTGAATCCGTCGCCGTGGGCGGCCCGTTCGTGATGAACACCAAGCTGGAGATCACCAAGGCGTTCACGGACTTCCACGCGGGCGACTTCGGCCCGGTCCCGCGCCTGGCCCGCATCGCCTACGACCGCTGAGCCGCGCGGGCGACCGGGCGTCGGCCGTCCTGTCCGGGCCGTCGGCCGTACAGGGCCCCTGTGGCCACGTCCACGAGACCCGACACCTTGTTTTCCGCCTCGGCGACAGAGCCGGGTCGGCAGCGCACGATTCGGAGTACATCATGAACATGACAGACGGCGCGTTTGCGGGATCCGATGCCGGTTCGGCCGACCGGGGCGGACCACGGACCGGCCGGCGCCAGGTGCTCGCCGGTGCGGCGGCGCTCGGCGCCACCGCCCTGGCCGCCGGTGCCGTCACGGCGACCCCGGCCGCCGCGGCCCCCGGGCCGCGCACCTTCGCCGCCGGCCGGCCGATCCTCTTCCGCGGCGCCACCGTGGTCACCATGGACCCGCGCCGAGGTGTCCTCCACGACACCGACGTGCTGGTGCACGGCACCGACATCCAGGCGGTCGGAAAGCACCTGCCGGCGCCGCACGGGACGACGGTGGTGGACACGGCCGGGGCGCTGCTCCTGCCCGGCTTCGTCAACACGCACCAGCACATGTGGCAGGCCGCGCTGCGGGGCGTGGGCGCTGACTGGACCCTGACCCAGTACTTCAACACGATCATCATGAAGTGGGGAGCGCTGTTCCGGCCGCAGGACATCTACGCGGCCAACTACCTGGCGATGGTCGAGTCGGTCAACGACGGTGTGACCACCACCATGGACTTCTCGCACGGGCTGGCCACCCCCGAGCACGCCGATGCCGCCGTGGACGCCCTGTTCGCCGTACCGGGACGGGCCCGGTTCGGTTACAGCAGCCTGGCGCTCGACCTGAGCTGGGTCTACGACGGACGCGTCGACAGGATGCTCAAGGAGCGCTTCTCAGGCTCCGACCAACTGGTCACCATGCAGCTGGCGTTCGACGTGTACGCCCTCACCGACGACGCCCGCCGGGCTCTGAGGCACACCCGCGACCTCGGTCTGCCACTCAGCACCCACGCCGGTCTGTTCGGGTTCGTCGGTGACGACGGCCTTCGCTTCCTGCAGGACAACGGCGCGCTCTCGCCGACGACCACCCTCGTGCACGCCGCCACACTGAGCGACGACTCCTACCGGCGCATCGCCGACAGCGGCGCCTACATCTCCCTGTCGGCAGAGAGCGAACTCAACGCCGGGCAGGGCTACCCGCCCAGCGCGAAGGCACGCGAGTTCGGCATCCCGATCTCGCTGTCCCAGGACACGGTCATCTGGTGGAGCGCCGACATGTTCTCCGCCATGCGCGCCACCCTCAGCGCCGACCGGGGCCTTGCGCACCTGCAAGCCCACCAGGCGGGCAAGTCGCTGTCCAGCAACGCGCTGCGGGCACAGGACGTGCTCGAGTACGCGACCATCGGCGGCGCGCGGACTCTCGGCCTGGACCGCCTCATCGGCTCGATCACACCGGGCAAGCGCGCGGACCTCGTGCTGCTGGGCCGGTCCAGCCCCGCCATGTCCGTCGTCAACAACCCGGCCGGACACATCGTGTTCCAGGCCGGCCGCGGTGACGTGGACACGGTGCTGGTCAACGGGCGGGTCCTCAAGCACCGCGGCACGCTGGTCGGGGTCGACCTCCAGCGGGCCCGGCACCAGGTCCAGCAGTCCCTGGAGTACCTGCGCTCGAAGATCCCGGCCAAGGAGTGGCAGCAGGCGATGGGCGCGTGAACGGGCGCCCTCGGGCGACTCTCCGTGTCTCTCGGTTCCCGGCTCTCCTCAGCGAGTCGCCTCCAGGCACCGTGGCCGCTCCACGCACCATGCCGGGTCCGCGCACGGCCGCGCCGGCTATACCTCCGGCGCAGGCGCACCCCCGGTCGACGCGGCCTTCCGTACGAGGTACCGGTACCCGGCGCGGATCTGTTCCGGTGGCCATACCTCGGCCTGCTTGAGCCGCAGTTCCTCGTCGTCGGACCACAGCACGGGGTGACCCGCGGCCATGGCGCGCAACTGCTGGGCACAGGCCCGGTCGAGCAGCATGGCCCGCATGACGGCCGTGGCGAGGTCGGGTCCCACCGTGACCAGGCCGTGCTGCGGGATGAGGCAGCCGGGCCCGTCACCGATGGTGTCGGCGAGGGCCCGGCCCAGCTCCGCGGTGCGGACGAGGCTGCCGGTGCGGGTGCAGCGGGGGACGGGCGGCAGCGCGAACTCGACGCCGTCATGGGAGAGTGCGCGCAGAGGTACGGCCAGGGAGGCGAAGGCGGTGGCCGCCGCTCCGTGGGTGTGGACGACGCTCCCCACGTCGGGGCGGGCCGCCATCACCTCCAGGTGGATGGGAAACTCGATGTGCCGCCTGCCGGTGCCCGCGACGACACTGCCGTCCCTGGCCACCAGCACCACCCGCTCCGGCGTGACCTCCTCGAAGCCCCAGCCGGAGGCCTTCATCCAGGCGCCGCGGCCCGCCGGGTCGCGCAGCGAGGCGTGTCCCCAGACCAGATCACTCTGACCGGCCGTGGCCAGCGCGTTGTTGCCCATCGCGACCTCACCGGCGAGGCTCGCGTCGTCACCCGTCGGCACGGGCGCCCTCGGGCACGGAACGCGGGTCCGGCCGCCGTCCGGTCTGTCGGCGCGCTGTCGACGGTGCCGTGAGTCCGGCGCCGACCGTGCGCGCGGTCAAGGGCCCGCCGCCGCAGAGGAGATGTCCCGTTCGCGGGTGTCAGCGGTCACTGGCTTCCTCCGGTTGCCGGTAGCGGGCCGCGAGTGCCGGACGGAAGCCGCCGTTGAGGACGGCCGTCTCCGCCGCCGCGAAGGCTTCCAGGACGGCGGCCTGGTCCTCCAGGCCCGGGATGCAGACGGTCTCCCCGAGACTCAGGCCGGTGAGACCGGCCTGGGCGACGTCCTCCGCCGTCATGGCGATGGGCGCGTCGAACCCGGCACCGTGGTTGAACTCGGTCGCGACCACACTCGGACAGAGGACCTGGGTGCGGATGTTCGTCCCGGCCAGTTCGACGGCGAGGGTCCTGGTGAAGGCCACGAGGGACGCCTTCGCCGCCGCGTACAGGGTGCGGTGCGGGATGCCTTCGTTGGTCTGGGCCGCGCTGAACGCCAGCAGGGACGCGACGGTGACGATCGTCCCCGCGTCGGCGGCGAGCATCCCGGGGAGCGCGGCGTGCACCAGCTGGATGTGTGCCACCCCGTTGAGGGTGAGCACGGGTGCGACGTCCTCCGGGGCGACATCCGCCAGCCTGGCGTAGCCGCCCGCGCCGGCGTTGCTGATGAGCAGTCTGACGTCTCCCTTGGCCAGACGGCCGGTCACCTTCGCGATGCCGTCCTGCGTGGAGAGGTCGGCTGCCAGTGACTCCACGGCGGCACCGGCTTGCCGCAGCTCGTCGGCGACGTCGGCCAGCGGTTCCGCGCGCAGGTCCACCAGGACGAAGTCGTGTGCGGAGGCCAGGCGTCGAGCGTATGCGCGGCCGATACCGGACGCGGCGCCTGTGATCAGGGCGAGGGCTCGTGTCATGCGCCGACTGTGTGCCCATGGGTTACCTGCTGTCAATAGCTTGACGTGAGTAAAGCCTGTTACTAGGAGAGGGTGTTCGACCAGACGGCCCTGGCGCCGGCGTCGCCGATCCGGTAGACGTCCACGACGGCCCCGGCCCCGACGATCACCGACAGGGTGACGGCGGCCGACACCAGGAACAGGCCCAGGGCCCACGGAGAGAGGCCCTGGCCCAGTTCCGCGTGGCGCCGCAGGAGCGGGGTGCTCGGTACGCGCCGCTCCAGCCACTCCCCGGCGTTGGTGGCCAGCGGAACGCTTCCGAAGGTCACCAGCCCCAGGGCGGGCAGCAGCAGGCCGAGCCGCCGGGCCGCTCTCGGCCAGAGGGCGCAGACCACCAGTGCCAGGGCGGTGAGCGGAACGAGGACGACGACGACATGCACGTACAGCACATGGGCCGGCAGGCCGTTGACGACGAAGGGATTCATCGGTGATCGACTCTCCTTGACGTGGGTGCGGGTGCGGGCGGCGACGGGGCATCGCCGGGGTCCCGGCTGGATGTGTCTCGATGTGCGGTGATCGCGGGGGGGGGCATGGCCCACGCGCAGGCGAGGACGGGGCGCCGGTGCGCCGGGCGGGCCCGAGCTGGGCGCCGACGGTGTCCGGGGCGCGCTCCGGGGGACCCCGGTTCGGCCGGACGGTATGGACGCCGGTCGGGCCGGACAATACCTTCGACGAAATTGCCAACAATCCGTGGGTGTGCCTGGGGGGGTGTGCCCGCGGGGTGGACGCCGCTCTCGGCGGGGCGTTATCGTCGGCCCCGCAGCTTGTGAAATGTACTTTCATTGAGCGAAAGTTGAGGCTGGGTATGGGATGGCTCGGCTTGGAAGGGAGTCGCGCCCTCGTCCTGGGCGCGGGAGGCCTGGGCGCCGCCTGTGCCGGAGGGCTGGCCGAGGCCGGCGCCCGGGTGGCGGTCGCCGACGTCGACGGCGCTCGGCTCGAAGCGCTGAAGGGCGATCCGGGCCTAGCGGAAGCGGATGTCCGGCTGCTGGTGGCCGATCTGACGAGGCCGCAGGCGTGTGAGGACACCGTCGCCGGCGCCGTGGACGAACTCGGCGGCCTCGACGTGCTGGTGCACGCGGTGGGGATGAACGACCGGCGCCCGGTGGTGGACACCCCCGACGAACTGTGGGAGCGCATTCTCACGCTCAACCTGTCGAGCGCGTTCTGGACCGGGCGCGCCGCCGGGCGCCGGATGCGGGCGGCCGGCCGGGGCCGCATGGTCTTCTTCTCGTCGGTCTCCTCGCTGCTGGCCCACCGCCATCACGGCCCCTATGCGGCGTCCAAGGGCGGACTCGACCAACTGGTGAAGGTGATGGCCCGGGAGTGGGCGGCCGACGGTGTGAACGTCAACGCCGTGGCCCCGGGCTACACGGAGACCGAGCTGACCCGCGAGTACCTGGCGAGGCCGGGCATGCGCGAGGAGATGACGGGCCTGGTCCCGGCCGGGCGGCTCGGCTTGCCGGACGACGTCGTCGGTGCCGTGCTGTTCCTGGCCTCGCGGCGGGCCGCCTACGTCACCGGACAGATCCTCTACGTGGACGGCGGTCGCACGCTCGTATGAGCCGGGGTGATCATTCGCCGCCGAGCAGGCGCGAGATCTCCTGGCAGGTCTCCCGCAGCGGCGGCAGCAGTTCGTCCACCAGCCGGGAAGGGGTGAACTCCATGGACGGTACGGCCACGTTGGCGGCGGCCACCATCGTCCCCCGGGCGTCGCGGACCGGGACGGCCACCGAGCGCAGCCCGTGCGAGAGTTCCTCGTCCTGCGCGGCCCAGCCCTGCTTGCGGATCCGGGCGAGCACGGGCCGCAGCCTGGCGAGCGAGGGAATGGCGTTGGGTCCCTGCGCGCCGCTGAACGAGGCCTTCGTCAGGCGCTGTTCGAGGGCCTCGCCGTCGAGGTCGCTCAACAGCATCTTGCCGATGGAGGTGTTCACCGCGGGCAGCCGGGAACCGACCTGGATGTTGGCGGTCACCAGGTCGTTGTTGCGCAGCCGCACCAGATAGGTCACCCGGTCCTCGGACAGCGTGCCCAGGTTGACCGTCTCGCCTGTCTTCTCCGCGAGCCTGCGCAGCGGGCCCTCGGCGAGCTGTACGAGGTCGAGTGAGCGCAGGGCGGCGAACCCGAGGGTGAGGACCTTGGACGCCGGCCGGTAGGTGCCGTCCGGGAGTTGCTCCAGGAATCCCTCGCCGACCAGGGTGGCGGCCATCCGGAACGCGGTGGGCAGCGGCACCCCCGTCTCGGCGGCCATGTCGGTGAGTTTCATCGACGTCCGCCGCTCGGAGAACAGGCCGAGCAGGCGCAGCCCCTTGGCCAGCGCCTCCACCTGGTATCCGCGCTTGGCGGGTTCCGGCTGCCGGTCGTCACCGGCGGCGTTGTGCGGCACTGGTCTCATCACTCTCTCGACGTATCGGCGGATGACCCGGCAGGGGCGGGCGTCCTCGGGACTTTCATTCTATGGAAGCAGGTGTCACATGCATACCGGAGGAGACGGGCCGGTGGCGACCCGACTGGCCGGGCTCAGGCCCGGTAAACTCACCGACGAGCAGGCCGAGGTCTACCGGGCCGTCACCGGCGGCCCGAGAGGCACCGGCCCGCGCCCGTTCCCGCTGGTGGACGAGGACGGCTGTCTGCGCGGGCCGTTCAACGCCATGCTGCTCAGTCCTCCGCTCGGTCTCGCCGTCCAGGCCGTCGGAGCGGCGGTGCGCTACGGCTCCGTGCTGGACGACCGGGTCCGTGAGGCGGCCGTCCTCGCGGTGGCCGCCCGCTGGGGGAGCGACTTCGAGCGGGAGGCCCACGAGGCCGTGGGGCGCGGCTGCGGCCTGAGCGAGCGCGACCTGGCCGCCCTTCGTGAAGGCGGCCTGCCCGAGCCGGTCGACGACGAGGAGGCGGCGGCCCTGCGGGTCGTGCACGCGCTCGTGCACGAGGCCGCGCTGAGTGGCCAGGAGTACGGCCGGGCCGTCGAGGCCCTCTCGGAGCGCGGCCTGTTCGAGCTCACGACGCTGGTCGGCTACTACGGCATGCTCGCCCTCCAGCTTCGAGTCTTCGCAGGTGAGAGGCCATCCACCAAGAGCGCGGACCGATCGACAACTCCTTGACGAAACGTTCGGGGCGGTCGATACTCGCCTACGATTCTCGTTTCGCGAAGTGTGCTTTCATCTGACGAAAATCCAGCAGGGAGGCATCCCATGAAACTGGTCACTTTCGACGACGGACGCGTCGGCAGACTGATCCTGGAGGAAGGCCTCGTCCTTCCCCTGGAAGTCGCCTCCACGCGGGAGTACTTCGAGCGGGACGGCCGGGTCGCGGAGACCGGCGAGCGACTGCGGCTCGACAACGTGCGGCAGCGCGCGCCGATCGTGCCGAAGAAGTTCTTCCACACCTCCGGCAACTTCCGGGAGCACGAGGACGAGTCGAAGAACGTCGACTGGTCGCACCCCATCCACAAGGGCATCGTCTTCTTCCAGAACGTCGACGCGATCGTCGGCCCCGACGAGCCGGTCGTCTACCCCGAACACCTCACCTCCGAGCTGGACTACGAGCTGGAGATCGCCGTCGTCATCGGCAGGCCCGGCAAGTTCTTCGGCGTGGACGACGCGCACGACCACATCGCCGGATACGTCGTCTTCAACGACATCACCGCCCGCGACATCCAGCGCCGCGAGATGGAGTCCGGGGTCTTCTCCTTCTGCAAGGCCATCGACACCTTCTGTCCGCTGGGCCCGTACATCGTCACCGCCGACGAGATCCCCGACGCCCAGAACCTCGACATGGAACTGCGGGTCAACGGCGTGGTCCGGCAGAAGTCGAACACCAACCGGATGTCCGTCTCCATCCCGCACCTGGTGGCGTACCACTCCCCGCAGGGCTACAGCGCCGGCGACCTGATCAGCACCGGCACGGTGCAGGGCGTGGCCGGCTTCAGCGGTGACCCCGACATGTACCTCAAGCCGGGCGATGTCATCGAGGCCGAGGTCGAACGCCTCGGCGTCCTGCGCACCCCGGTCATCGGCTGGGAAGAGGGTCACGGCACCCCCGTACCGCAGAAGGTGGACTGGTGAGGCTCGGCGTCCTGGACGGCCGGGCCGTCGTCGTCGGCGGCGACCGCGCCGCCGACGTGACCGTCGCCTCGCGGGGCCGGCTGCCGTCCGACCCGATGGCCCTGCTGGCGGACTGGCCGCGGGTGCGCGACTGGGCGGCCGAACTGCCGGGCGACGCCTACGACCTGACGGTCGACGTGTCCCTGCTCGGTGCTCCCGTCCCACGCCCCCGCCAGGTGTTCGCCGTCGCGCTCAACTACCCGCCGCACGCGGCGGAGGCGGGCTTCACCCCGCCCGCCGAGCCGCTGGTGTTCACCAAGTTCCCGTCCTGTGTCACCGGCCCGCACACCGAGGTGCGCCTGCCCGAGGGCAAGGTGGACTGGGAGGTCGAACTCGTCGCGGTCGTCGGACGCGAGACGTACCGGGTGAGCGAGGACCGTGCCTGGGAGGCGGTGGCCGGTCTGACCGTGGGCCAGGACCTCTCCGAACGCGTCATCCAACTCCGGGGCAAGCCCGCCCAGTTCAGCCTCGGCAAGTCCTTCCCCGGCTTCGGCCCGACCGGTCCGGTCCTGGTCACACCCGACGAACTCGACGACCCGGACGACCTGGAGATCAGCGGACTGCTCAACGGCGAGACCGTCCAGCACGACCGCACCAAGTCCATGATCTTCGCCGTACCCGAACTGATCGCCCGTCTCTCCGCCGTGCTCCCCCTGTTCCCGGGCGACCTGGTCTTCACCGGCACCCCGGCCGGGGTCGGCAACCGGATGGACCCGCCCCGCTACCTCACCGCCGCCGACGAACTCGTCAGCCGTATCCAGGGCATCGGCGAGATCAGCCAGCGGTTCACGGGCCCCACAGACATCTGACCCACGCAGACAAGGACCGCCATGTCCGAGAAGAACACGTCCGTACCCCGCCGCTTCGAGGGCCGTACCGTGCTGGTGACCGGGGCGGGCACCGGCTACGGCGCGGAGATCGCCGTACGTGCCGCACAGGAGGGCGCCCGGGTCGCCGTCCACTACCGCTCGTCCGCCGCCGGCGCCGACCGGACCGTCGCCCGCATCAAGGACGTCGGCGGCGAGGCGTTCACCGTGCGGGCCGACATCACCGTCCACCAGGACATCGTCCGCATGGCCGACGAGGTCTTCGCCCGTTCCGGCGGCCTGGACGTGCTGGTGAACAACGTCGGGGACATGGCGGGCGAGCAGACGTCGTGGCGTGACCTGACCGAGGAGGCCGTCGACCATGTCCTCGCCGTGGACATCAAGGGCACCCTGCTGTGCGTGCACGAGTTCGGCTCCCGGATGCTCGACCAGGGCCACGGCGCCATCGTCAACATCGGCTCCACCGTGATCGTCCGCGGCAGCGCCCGGGCTCCGCAGTACGCCGCCGCCAAGTACGGCATCCTCGGGATCACCAAGTCCTACGCCCAGGCGTTCGCCCCCACCGTGCGGGTCAACACCTTCGCGCCCGGCTTCATCGAGACCGAGACGCTGCTGGGCCGCGCGGACTGGAAGTCCGGCCGCCGCGAGGACATGATCTCCAAGACGCCGATGCGCCGCATCCCCGGTCCGGCCGAACTCGCGGGCACCGCCCTGTTCCTGGCCACCGACGACGCCTCCCACATGACCGGCGTCTACCTCAACGCGGACGGCGGCTTCAACATGCTCGGCGCCTGACGGGCCGTGCCGCCCGGGCCGCCGAGGAGACCGCGGGCCGGGCGGCACGGTACAGACCACATGGATCGGACCACACGGATCAGGCCACCCGATTCAGACCAGAACCGTCTCCAGCGCCTCCGGCGCGAACAGCTCGGCCGCCAGGAACGGCCGCCGGGCCAGGCCCTGTTCATGGGAGTAGCGGGTCAGTGTCTCGACGGCGGTGGTGTTGGCGTCGTCCAGGCCGTAGGTCCAGTAGTCCTCGCCCATCAACTCCCGGGTGTGCCGCACCTCCTCGGTGAGCCACGGCAGCATGTGCCGCAGCGCGGCGGTGTCGTCGATGTCGTGCAGAGCGTCCAGGCGGGCCTCCTCGAACGCCTTCCGCAGCGACATGGCGACCCAGGGGTGGGCCTCGTACACCTCGCGGCGCAGCACGACGGTGTGCATCACGGGGAAGACGCCCGTGCGACGGAAGTACTCCGCCTCGACCTCTCGGGGAGTCTCGAAGAGCCGGCGTACCGTCGGCGCGCCGTCCCGGAAGCAGCGCGGGACGCGTGGGGTGTACAGCGCGTCGATCTCGCCGCGTTCGAGCATGTCGGAGAGCGTGCGGTCCGGGGGGATCGACGTGATGTCGACGGACTCGGGCAGGTCGAGCCGTATCTTCTCCACGCGGCCGGGCTGGTGCAGTCCGCCGGTGCGGTAGCGCACCGAGTCGACCGGCACGCCGTGGTGTTCCGCCAGGATGCCCCGGATCCACACCGCGGCCGTGAGCTGGTATTCCGCGACGCCGACCGTACGGCCCACGAGATCCCCGGGCTTGTCGATCCCGGAGCCGGCATGCAGGTAGATGCCGTTGTGCCGGAACGACCGGGAGGGGAACACCGGAATCGCGACGAACCGACCTCGTGCCTCGGCATCCAGGGTGAGCAGGTAGCTCGACAGGGAGAGTTCGGCGGCGTCGAACTCCGCGAACCGCGCCATGCGGAAGAAGATCTCCTCCACCGGCAGGCGCAGACAGGTCAGCGAGACGCCCTCCGGGCGGACGGAGCCCTCGTGCAGGGCGCGGGTGCGGTCGTAGTCGCCGCAGGCGAGTGTCAGGGGGATGTCGGGCATCGTGTCTCCGGTTCAGGTGTGCTGTCCGCCCTGGGCCGGTGGCCGCGCGGGGCCGACTGCAAGGTCAGGCGGTGAGGGGATCGACGGGGGAGGAGGCCGACGGCGGCCGGGCGCCGTAGCGTCCGGCGACCTGCCCGGCCACCCGTACGGCGAGGCGGGCGAAAGCGGCCACGGGGCCGGGCCCGTGACCGCTGCCGCGCAGCAGGTACACCGTCATGTCGGGGATGTCGCGGACGGGTACGTAGGCCAGCTCGGGGCGCGCGTGGCTGAGCGCGGTGGTGGTCCCGGCGATACCCACGCCCAGTCCGGCCGAGCACATGTCCAGCACCTCCTCGACGCCACGGCGGACGGTCCTGATCCGTGGTTCCCGTCCGCTGGTCCGCGGCACCGCGAACCAGCGGCTGCGATGCGACACGTCGCTCTCGACGCCGAAGAACGTCTCGTCGTCGGTCTCGGCGATGTCGACCGCGGTGCGGCCGGCCAGGCGGTGGGTGGCGGCGACGGTCAGTACGCGGCCCTCGGACCACAGGGCCTCGATGCGGATGCCGTGCGGGGACGGCGGTTCCAGCTCCGGGACCAGGGCGGCGTCGACGGCCCCGGAGCGGACGGCGGCCAGGGCCTCGGCCAACGTCAGATGACGGATGTCCCAGCGGATGCGGGGGAGTTCACGGGAGGCCTCGGCGAGGATGGCCGAACAGACGGGGCTGCTGACCACGAGCCCGAGCCGCAGGGTCACCGCGCCCTCCCGCCGCTGCTCGCCCCAGGCGCGCACCGCGGCCATGGACGCGGTCACCTGGCGGGCCAGTGGCAGGAGTTCGGCCCCGGCATTCGTCAACTCGACGTGCCGGGAGGTGCGGTGGAAGAGCGGCGTGTCCAACCGGCGTTCCAAAGCAGTGATCTGCTGGCTCACCGACGGGACGGCGACATGCAGTCGCTCGGCGGCCCGGGCGAAGCGCAGCTCCTCGGCCACGGCGATGAAGCAGCGGAGCTGCTGGAGGGTCAGGTCCACAGCGTTCCTCACGGATTTTCGCTGTATGAAAGTTACTTCCGCAGTGTACAGGGCGGGTTCCGGTCCGGCCAGGTCTTCGGGCGTCACAGCAGGGGACAGCAAGGGCGTCAGAGCAGGAACGACACAAAGCGACCGTCCGGGTCCCAGTGGCCGCGGAGGACGTCGAGCCGGGACAGCGCGGCGGCGGAGAAGAACGCCTCCGGTCCGAACCCGCGGCTCGCCATGGACTCGCCGCTCAGCTGGCTGCCCATGGCGACCGGGTCCAGCCGCCGGGCGTGGCCGGTCACCCAGGCCTGCATCTCCGCGTCCCGTGCGGGGTCCTCCCATACCGAGTACAGCTCGATCAGGGTCTCGCCGAGCAGGGAGAACGCCATGTCCGGCAGCTCCGGGGTACCCGCCAGGTTCATCAAGTTGAGGTGCGACCTCGGCGTCGGAAGCGAGAGCAGGGCCCCGTCGAGGGCCGGTACCAGTTCGGCTGCCGGCGAGCTGGACATGATGTTGTCCTGCGCGTACCGATGTCCCTCCGGGTACAGGTCGTTCGGCAGGTCCCGCACGTTCTGGACGGCGACGCCGTCACGGCGCCAGATCGCCTCCGCGCCCACGGGACAGTCGGCGAAGGGCGCCAGTGCCTCGTCGGCCGCACGCTCCGAGTCGGCGAAGACGATCGCCAGCGACAGTGCCGTCGGCGCGTCCGGGGAGTGGTTCGCCTCCTGGGTGACGTAGCAGGCCTGGTCGGTGACGGGGGCGATCTCATGGCGGATCCCGTGCAGCCAGTGCAGCAACTCCCCGCGCACCGCGAGCGGGTAGGCGTGCAGGGTGGCCTTGATGACGGCGGGTCGCGGCTGAACCCGCAGGTGGAAGGCGGTGACGACACCGAAGAAACCTGGTCCCGCCCCACGGGCCGCCCAGTAGAGATCACGGTTGTGCGACGCGTCGGCACGGACGAGCCGCCCGTCCGCCGTCACCACGTCGACGGCCTGGACCAGGACGCAACCCGGACCGTAGGACCGCCAGTTCCAGCCCAGTCCGCCGCCGAGCAGAAAGCCGCCCACGGCCACCGTCGGGCAGTGACCGGTGGGAAAGAACAGCCCGTGCGGCTCCAGCGCCCGGTCCAGGTCGCCGCCGTGGACGCCGGGGCCGACGACCGCGGTCCGGGTCCGGGTGTCGATGCCGATGTCCCGCAGCCTTGAGACATCGACGAGGAGCGCGCCCTCACGCACACCGGCGGCCGAGTAACTGTGCCCGCCCGCGCGGACGGAGACCCGCAGTCCGCGCTCCTCGGCCAGCCGTACGGCCGCCGCCACGTCGGCCGCGTCCTCGGCCAGCACGATGCCGGCCGGGCGCCGGTCGGGTTTGCGGCCGTTCCAGACGGCGGCGCGGCGTGCCCGCTCGTAGCCCTCGTCATGGGACCACAGGAGTTTGCGTTCCAGCGTTGCGTCGAGTGACATCGGGGGATCCCTACTTCTCGATGGGCCGGTCGCCCCCGCCGCTGGTCCACACGATCGTGAGCCGGATACGGCTGAGCCGCCAGCCGTCCGCCTCGCGCCGGTACTCGCAGTCGTACCAGCCGCCTCCGTCGCCGTGTTCGTGCGGGGCCTTGGCGTCGTCGAGATGGATCCCGGTGTGGTACGAGCGGGACACCGCGGTGTCCCCGTCGACATCAATGGCGGGGTGAGCGGGGCAGTGCCAGGTGGCGGCGTAGCGGCCCATGGCGCCGAGGGCGGACCCGACGAAGGCCTCGCGTCCGGTCGCCAGGACCTGGTCCCCGAACGCGAAGACCACGTCCTCGGTCACCAGGGTCGGCAGCGCCTGCTCGTCACGGGCGTCCAGCGACCGGGAGAACGCCGTGATCAGGTCGCCGACCGCGGCCCGGTCGACGAGCCACCGCACCTGCTCTTCGAGTGAGGTGGGAACCTTCGGGACGGTGTTCGGCATCAGCATGAGGATCCTCGAGTGCGGATGAGATGGAAGGAGGGGGAGGGGGAGGGGGAGAAGGACGGGCGGAGTTCTGACCCGGGGTCAGACGGCGGTCGCGCCGCCGTCGACGAGGTACTCCGCGCCGGTGACCCAGGAGGCCTCGTCGCTGGCGAGGAACACGATGCAGGCGGCGACGTCCTCGGGCCTGCCGTACCTCTTGATCAGCAGGTGGCGCAGTACGTCGTCCTCGACGACGGTCGGGTCCCCGCTCTGCGGGGTGGCGACGAGCCCGGGGGAGACGGTGTTGACCCGGATGGCGTGCGCCGCCCCCTCGGCGGCGAGCTGCCGGGTCATGGCCACGACGCCGCCCTTGGCGGTGATGTGCGGCAGGGCCGGCATCTCGGGGAAGCCCATGTGCGCCACCGCCGAACCGATGTTGACCACCGAGCCGCCGCCGCGTTCGACCAGGTGCGGCCAGGCCGCCCGGGTCAGCAGGAAGACCAGGTCGAGTTCGCCGACGAGGGTGCGGTGCCACTGGCCGTCGAAGTCGGTGACCGCGAAGGGCGCGAACGGAGCGGGGCTGCCGGCGACGTTCGCCACGATGTCCAGGCCGCCGTGGCGTGCGACCGTCTCGCGCACGGCACGGTTCGCCTCGTCGGGCAGGGTGAGGTCGCAGGGGTGCACGCTGTCCAGGACCAGCCCCTGCGAGGCCGCGGTCTTGACCGTGTTCTCGGCGGCATCGGCGTCGAGGTCGCAGCCGACCACCGTCGCGCCCTGCCGTGCCATCGCGAGGGCCGTCGCCCGACCGATCCCCGACCCGGTGCCGGTGACCAGCGCCACCTTCCCGGTGAGATCCGCGAACCCGCTCACCGCGTCACCGTCGCTTGCTCGGCTTGCTCGGCTTGCTCGGCTTGCTCGGCGAACAGGCGGCTGAACGCGGCGAGCCGGGGCTGCTCCTCCAGTGGACCGGCGAACGGCGTGGGGGAGAGGTGCATGGCCGCGCCCTCCGGCCCGGTGAACCGCGGCCAGGACGGCAGCCCCTCGTGGCCGGGGTCGCCGGTGCGGGCGAACGTCAGCAGTGTGGTGGCGCACAGGTCGGCGACGGCGCGGTCCTCTTCGGTCCAGGGCCAGTCGGGCCGGGTGTCGAGGGTGTCGAAGAGGTAGAAGAGCTCGCTGCCGTGGAAGGCGCCGTAGCCGCCCGGGGGTGGCGGCTGGTGGAAGCGGGCGTCGGCAGGCAGCGCGAGCGGCTGTTCGTAGCGGGCCAGCCAGGTGGGCGCGGCGGCGGTCCTGGCGTGGCTGACCGCCCACTGCCAGGCCTGCCAGGCGAAGCCGCCCTCGGTGCGCAGCCGGTAGGCGGTCCGCTTGGCGTCCGCGTCGTCGGCCATGGGGTAGAGGCTGAGCAGTTCCGCCGCTCCGTCCGGGCCGAACTGGCGCCGCAGGTCCTCCGCCAGGGCCTGCCTGCTCCACAGGTGCGGCGCCGGGTAAGGGCCGGCCTCGTCGGCGTTGAATCCCGCGAGGAACGGGACGTCCGCCTGGTGCCCTGCCTCGAAGGCGGCCTGCGAGGTCTCGGGCAGGAAGTGCCCGTCGGCGATGATCTCCCAGAAGTTGCGCGGCCCGTAGAGCTGGTCGACCGGATGGTTGCGCATCCCCGCCAGGCCCTGGACACCGGCCTTCTCCAGTACCGCGCGGCTCTTGTCCTCCGCCTGCGCGAGCGTCTCCATCCCGTAGCCGTAGGCCTCGGCGGCGAAGCGGCCACCGCTGGAGCCGACCGCGCGGTGGAACAGTCCGCGCGCCTGCGGCGAGGCCATCAGCGACTGGACGTGGCCGGCGCCCGCGGACTGGCCCACGAGGGTGACGCAGTCGGGATCGCCGCCGAAGCGGGCGATGTTGCGCCGCACCCAGCCCAGTGCGGCGAGGAGATCCTGGCCGGCGTAGTTGCCCGAGGTGCCCTGCTCCGCGGTGAGGGCGGGGTGGGCCAGGAAGCCGAGCGGTCCGAGCCGGTAGTTCACCGTGACGACCACCGCACCGCGCCGGGCGAGGTTGTGTCCCCGGCTGACCGGATGGGATCCCGCGCCCACCCGGTTCCCGCCGCCGAAGACGTAGAAGATCACCGGCCTTCGCTCGTCCGGGTCCTCGGCGCACGTCCAGACATTGAGGTACAGACAGTCCTCGCTCACCCCGCACTCGGGCGGGTCGGCGAAGGAGAAGAGCGCCATGAGCCCGTCGCGCGGGACCATCGGCTGCATGCAGGCGGGTCCGAAGCGGTCGCACAGCAGCTCGCCCGTCCACTCGCGCACGGGTGCCGGTGGCCGCCACCGGAGTTCGCCGGTCGGCGGCGCGGCGAACGGGATCCCGCGGAAGACCGTACCCGCGCCGTTCTCGTCCGGCACTCCGCGCACCAGACCGCCGTCGACTCGGATCGCGTGCTCAAGCATCCTGGTACTCCTCGCTCAGACGGCGACGGGGACGGTGGAACCGGCCTTGACGAGACGGCCGTCCTGCATGATCACGGCGATCTTCTCCTTGTCCTGGAAGAGCCGGATGTCGCCGGTCGGATCGCCGTCGACGAGCAGCAGGTCGGCGAGGTAGCCCTCCCTGACCAGGCCGAGTTCATGGCCCATGCCCATCAGCCGGGCGCCCTGCATCGTCGCGGCGCTCAGCACCTCGGCCGGGGTGTAGCCGAGCAGGTCCACGAAGTGCTGGAGGTCGCGGGCCTCGGTGCCGTGCGGGTTGTGCGGGAAGCCGTAGTCCCCGCCGGGCAGCACCGGGATGCCGCGCGTGCGGATCTCCTGGTAGGTCTCGCAGATCGCGTCCAAGGCCTCCTGGGAGCCGCGGTCCCGGACCTGTTCGGGCGTGAATCCGCCTTCGTAGCAGTCCGCGTACAGAATTCCGACGGCCGGGGCGAGGAAAAGCCGGTCCTTCTTCTCCTCCAGCATGTCGATGGCTTCGGCGTCGGCGAAATTCGCGTGGTAGATGGCGTCGAAGTCGTTGCGGACGGCCTGTTTCACGGTTTCGGCGGTCATCGCGTGGCAGGCCAGTTTCAGCCCTTTCGCCTTGGCGGTGCGTGCGGCGGCTGCCACGGAATCGTCGCCGTAGTTGACGAGGTCCCAGTACTGCGGCTCCAGCGCGCTGCGGCCCGACAGGACCAGCTTGATGTTGTCGCAGCCCAACTCGGCCATCTCGCCGATCCATTCACTGAGCGCCGCCGGCCTGGTGTCATCGTCGTCGAACTCGATGAGCGTGCCGGGCTCCGTGGTCGCGGCCTTTTCGAAGGAGGCGGCCCGCAGCCGTGGGCCGGGCAGCCGGCCGGCGTCGATCTCGTGCTTGAGGTGCACTTCCACCTCGGCGTTCACCGACCCGCCGGAGAAGGCGCTGGTGAAGCCGGATTCCAGCAGCAGCCGTGCGTTGTTGGCCGCGGCGAAGGCGAGTTCACCGGGGGGCAGCATGAATCCGGAGGCCGGGCGTCCCACCCCGAACGGGAACGTCAGATGCGCGTGGGCGTCCACCATCCCCGGCATGAGCGTCCCGCCCCGGCCGTCCACCACCACGGCACCGGCCCGGGGCACGCTCTGCCCGCCCTGCGCCACCACCGCGATGCGCGTCCCGTCGACGCGCACCTCACCGGGCACCGGAGTACGGCCGGTGCCGTCGAACACGGAGACATTCACAAAGACGACGGAAGACACAGCAGAACCTCTTCACGTGCGGATGGGTTCGGGAAGTCGTGGCGCCGTTCGATGCCGCGCCCGCCACGCCAGGTAATTCAGCCCCTGCGTATGTCTCATCGTCAAGATGATGTGCCGCAGGCCATTGTTGGGAGTTCGGGCACGATTGTTAGGAGAAACCGAACGATGAATTCGTCGCCCGGTACCGGGCATCCGCCGTAGGAACTTTCACCGTCCGGTGGATTCCGGCGTCCGAAGGGCGGGCCCAGGATTCAGCGTCGGGCCTGGTCGGAGGGGGGTGACTCCAGGCTGTCCAGCAGGTCCCGCAGGGTTGTGCGCAGCGACTCCAGGGAGTCCGGGCCGATGAGTTCGGCCCAGCGGCGCTCGACCGCCTTGGAGGCGGCCTCGGCCACGGGGCGCACGGCCCGGCCGCGGTCGGTGAGGAAGAGCAGCCGGGCCCGCCGGTCCCCGGGGTCGGGCCGGCGCTCCACGTATCCGAGGCGCTCCAGTTCCTCGACGACCTGGCCGATCGCCTGCTTGCTGAGGTCCAGTCGCGCCGCCAGCGTGCTGACGGTGATGCCCTCCTCCGGCACGAACGGGATCACGTTGCCGTGCACCGGGCGGAAGTCGTCGAGCCCCGCGGTGTTGACCGCCGCCTGGATCTCCGTGGTGAGGCGGTTGTAGACCGCGCGGAGCATCAGGGCGATCGACGTCCGTGGCGGTTCCACCAGGGGCTCGGGCATGGCGGCACGCTATCGCATTCCTCCCGCGCCGAGAAGATAGACAAGTACTTGTCTAGTTCGTATGCTCCGCCTCACCCTGCAAAGGAGTAGAGCCGTGTCATACGACGTCGCTGTTGACATTGGCGGGACCTTCACCGACTGCGTCGTGGTCGACGGCGCGGGCACCCGGACCACCGCGAAGGCCCTCACGAGCTACGGAGCCCTGGCCGACGGGGTGCTCTCGGCACTCGACACCGCCGCGGCACACATCGGGATCCCCCGCGCGGAACTGCTGGCCGACACCGCGCGCTTCGTCCACGGAACCACCCAGGCCACCAATGCCATGGTCACCCGGCGCGGAGCGCGCACCGGGTTCATCACCACCAAGGGACACGAGGACACGCTGGTCATCGGGCGCGCCTACATCAAGGTGGCCGGCCTGTCCGAGCGCGAGGTGATCCATGCCAGCGCGCTGCACAAACCCGTACCACTCGTCCCCAGATCGCTGACCCGGGGCGTCACCGAACGCGTGGACCGCGAGGGCGAGGCCGTCGTGGCCCTGGACGAGACCGAGGCGCGCCGCGCGGTCGAGGAACTCGTCGACGCCGGCGTCGAGTCGATCGCCGTCTCGCTGCTGTGGTCGTTCCTGGACGCCACCCACGAGAAGCGGATCGGCGAGATCGTCCGCGCGCACGCCCCGCGGGTGATGCTGTCGCTGTCGCACGAGGTCGCGCCGGTGATCGGCGAGTACGAACGGGCCGCCACGACGGTGGTCGACGCCTATGTCGGCCCCAAGGTCGTCGGCTATCTGCGGGAGCTGGAGGACCGGCTGCGCGCGGACGGACTGAAGCACCCGCTGCTGGTGATGCAGGCGGGCGGTGGCCTCACCTCGGTGACCGAGGCCTGCGCCAGGCCCGTCGTGACCCTGGACTCCGGTCCCGCGGGCGGTGCGCTCGGCTGTCTGCATCTGGGCCGGCTGTACGGCGAGCAGAACCTGATCTGCAGTGACGTCGGCGGCACGACGTTCGACGTGTGCGTGATCCGGGACGGCGAACTGCCCCTGACGGAGGAGCCGGTCGTCGACCGGTACACCCTCAAACTGCCCAAGATCGATGTCGAGCCGATCGGCGCGGGCGGCGGCAGCATCGCCTGGATCGACGAGGGCGGTGTCCTCAACGTCGGTCCGCAGAGCGCCGGTTCGGATCCGGGCCCGGCGTGCTACGGACGCGGCGGCGACCGTCCCACGGTGACCGACGCCGACCTCGTGCTCGGCTACCTCGACCCCGCGTCCTTCCTGGACGGTCGGATGCCCCTCGACGTGGACCGGGCCCGCAAGGCACTGGCCACCGTGGGGGACCCGCTCGGCATGGAACCGGAGGAGGTGGCCGCCGGGATCTTCCGCATCGTCAACGCGCAGATGGCCGACCAGATCACCCGCGTCACCATCGCCCGCGGCCACGACCCGCGCGAGTGCGTCCTGGTCGCCTACGGCGGCGCGGCCCCCGCCCACGCCGCCTTCTACGGCGACGACATCGCCGTCAGGTCCGTCCTCATCCCGGCCGAGTCCACGGTCTTCTCCGCCGAGGGCATGCTGACCTGCGACATCACCCACTCCGCCACCCGGTCGAGGACCATCCACTGGCCCTTCGCCTGCGACGACCTGGAGCGACTCCAGGGCGACCTGCGGGAACTGGAGAGGCAGGTGTCCGCGCAGTTCGAGCGTGAGGGCACCGCCGTCGCGGACGTCGGCTTCCAGCGGTCCGTCGGCGTGCGCTACCGCAACCAGTTCATCTCCCTCGACGTCCCGCTGCCCGACGGCCCCTTCGGCACGGGGTGGGCCGAGCGGCTGTACGACGACTTCGCGCACGCCTACAGCTCCCTGTACGGCGCGGCGTCCGTCCTCACCGGCTCCCCGGTCGAGATCGACCAGCACCGGGTGGTCGGCGTCCGCCGGATCCCGCCGGTCGACTTCCCCGAACTGCCCCTGGGCGAACCGGACCCGGCCGCGGCCCGCACCGGACAGCGCCCGGCGCACTTCGACGGGCACGGCTACGTCCCGTCCGGGATCTTCGACGGCAGCCGGATCCGGCCCGGCCACCGGATCGACGGCCCCGCCGTCGTCCAGCGTCCCGGCGACAGCGTCGTGGTGCCCCCCGGCTGGCGCGCCGACGTCGACGCGCGCCGCAGCATCGTCCTCACCCGCGTGGAGGCCCGCGCATGACCACCGTCGACCCGATCACCTTCGAGGTGATCCGCCACCGCCTCTGGGCGATCAACGACGACCAGGCCCGGATGGCGTCGAGCCTGTCCGGCACCCCCATCGTCCACGAGGGCTACGACTTCAACGCCGCGCTCACGACCGGCGACGGCGGGGGCCTGTTCGTCGGCGCCTACGTCATGCACCACGCCACCGGCATCGACGACTTCGTCCGGCGGGTCATCGAGGAGTGGGGCCCGGACGGCGTGCACGAGGGAGACGTCTTCTTCACCAACGACCCGTGGTGGGGCGCGCTGCACCCCAACGACGCGGTCCTCGCCATGCCGGTCTTCGCCGACGGCAGGCTGGTCACCTGGTCGGGCATCGTCATGCACGAGAACGACGTGGGCGGCTCGGTGCCGGGCAGCATGGTCTCGACCGCCCGCGACCAGTTCTCCGAGGGCCCGCTGATCCCCGGTGTCAAGATCGGCGAGGGCTTCGCCCTGCGCCGCGACATCGAGAACATCTGGCTGCGCAACACGCGCACCCCGCACCTGAACAAGCTGAACCTGCGCGCCCGGCTCGCGGCCCTGCTGCTCACCCACCGGCGGGTGGGGGAACTCGTCGACCGCTATGGCCACGACACCCTCGTCGCCGTCGAGCAGCAGATCACCGAGCACGTCGAACGCGTCGTCCGCACGCGGCTGCGGGAGATCCCCGACGGAACCTGGACGGCGCGGACCTACCACGACCACGACGGGACCACCCCCACCCTGTATCCGGTCGTCTGCCGCATCGACAAGCGCGGCGAGTCGCTCACCGTGGACATGACGGGTACGGCCGGACAGGCCGCGGGGCCCGTCAACTGCGCCCGGCCGGCACTCGAAGGGGCCGTCCTCGGGGTCGTCCTGATGGAGCTGTGCCACGACCTGCCCTGGTCGGTCGCGGCACTGCGCCGCATCGTCACCATCGTCACCGAACCCGGCACCCTGGTCGACGCGCTGCCCCCGGCCGCCACCTCGATGGCGTCGATCATGGCCACCCTCACCGCGCAGGACGCCGTCGTGCACGCCATGGGCCAGATGATGCTCTGCTCGCCCCGCCACCGTGCCGAGGCACAGGCCACCTGGAGCCCCGGCATGATGGGCTGCTCCTTCGTCACACCCCCCGCGGGACCGGGCCGGGAGCCCGCCTTCGCGATCCTCGCCAACCACTTCGGCGGCGGAGGCGGCGCCCGGGTGCACGGCGACGGCATCGACACCGCGGGACCGTTCCACTCGACCAAGGCGCGGCTGCCCAGCATCGAGGTGCTCGAATCACGCGGCCAGGTCCTCCACCACTACCGTCGCGAACTGCGTGACAGCGGCGGTCCCGGACGGTACCGCGGGGGAGTGGGCATCGAGTACGCCGTCTCCGCCCACAAGACCGGGCGCCCCTCGACGGTCAGCACCATGTCGTCCGGGGTCATGGTGCCGGGGGGCCGCGGACTGGCCGGCGGCATGCCCGGCGGCCCGGCCGGCACGACGATTCTGCGCGGCACCGACATCCGCGCCCAGCTGGCCGCCGGCCGGCTGCCGTCGGGCACCGAGGACCTCACGGCCGAGCGGACCGACGTGCAACTGCCCAAGCAGCACTCCCCGATCACCGTGGACGACGTGCTCGTCGGACGGGTGCCCGGCGGCGCCGGCTACGGCGACCCGCTGCGCCGTGACCCGGCCCGGGTAGCCGTCGACGTGGCCGAGTCCCTGGTCTCCCGGGACACGGCCCGCAGGATCTACGGTGTCGTCCTGGACGAGCGGGGCGAGGTGGACGCCGCCGCCACCGCGGAACTGCGCCGGGAGCGCGCCGCCGGTCGCCGCCCGTCGCCCGTGGTCCCGGCGACCGCGGAGGGCGAAACCCGCTTCGCGGTCGCCGACGTCGTGGAGGTGGTCGCCGTCGCCGGGGCGGGATCCGTGCTGCGCTGCACGCTCTGCCACACCCGGCTCGGCGCCCGCACCGACAGCTATGCGGCCGGTGCCCAGGTGCGCGAGGTGGACTGGGCTGCCGCCGGACCGTACGGGGGCGGCTTCCACCCCGACTACGTCCTGCGCGAACTGTCCTGCCCCGGCTGCGGCACGGCCCTCTCCTACGAGGTCCAGCACCGCGACGACCCCGTGCCCACCGGCAGCCACCTGCACGGGGAGGAGCCGTGACCGGGGTCCGACCGCCGTACGCTCAGGCGGGTACCGGCGGCAGCAGCCGCGCCGCTGCCGTCAGTGTCCCGCGCAGCCACTGGTGTGCGGGGTCGTGCTGGTACATCGGGTGCCACCACATGGTCTCGATCAGCGGCACGGCGTCGAACGGACACGGCAGCACCCTGAGGTGCATCGTCTCCGCGAGGCGGTGCGCCAGCCGGGACTGCATGAGCGCGATCCGGTCGGTCCCGGCGACCAGCGGTGCCACGGCGAAGAAGCTGCCGACGACGATGTGCGTCCGCGGCCTGATGCCCAGCAGGTTCAGCTGCGCCGCCGGCGTGTGGTTGGCCGGCCGGTAGTAGGAGGACACCCACGGCAGTTCGGCCAGGTGCTCGACGGTCAGCTCGTCGCCGACGGCGGAGTTGTCGGCCGAGACCACACAGACCCAGCTGTCGTGGAACAGCTCGGTGTGGGGCAGGCCGGTGACGAAGCCCTGCGGCAGGATCACCCCGTCCACCGTGCGCAGCAGCTCGGTGACCTGGTCGATGGTGGTGGCGTTCGGGGGCTCCACCCGCAACTGGACGCCCGGCGCCTGCTCGGCGAGGCTCCTGGACAGCGCCTCGCCGAGCATCGTGACGGCGTAGTCGGACGTGATGAGGGTGAACTCCCGGTCGGAACGGGCCGGATCGAACCCGTGCACCGCGGTGAAGACCCGCTCGACCCCGGTCAGGGCGGCCGAGGTGCTCTCGGCGAGCCGACAGGCCAGCGGCGTCAGGTCGTAGTGGTTGCCGACGCGGGCGAGCAACTCGTCGCCGAAGTGCCGGCGCAGCCTGGCCAGCGCGGCGCTCACCGAGGGCTGACTGAGCCCCAGGCGCTCCGCGGCCCGCGTCACGTTGCGCTCGTGCAGCAGGGCGTCGAGCGCCAGCAGCAGATTGAGATCCAGACCGCCGAGACGGCCACGTCGGTCATGATTCACGGCGGCTCTCGCATCGTGAAAGCAACTTTCGTATCTGCCGGGAACCTAGAACATCCGCATCGCGAAGTCCATACGGAAGTCCGTACAAAGGTCCGGAGCCGCCCCGCGTGCAGGGTATAGGTCCCGCCTATACCCGCACCGAAGAACAACGATTTCCGATCTTGTCGCCCCGCTGCTGCACTGCAACCAGCGCGGTTAACACGACCGTCATCCGCTGTTCGATCGGAGCCGCCATGTCGGAATCAGCCCTCGTCCAGACCGGTGGAGACCGTGCCGCCCCGTCCCCGGACGCACGAACCGCCGGGTTTCCGCAGGCGGTGATCCTGCTGCTGGCCAGTTGCCTGTCCGTGCTCGCGGCGGTGCTGCTCACCCCCGTCCTGCCCAGGATGGAGGACGCCTTCGCGGGCACTTCCGGGGTCAAGGTGCTCGTGCCGGTCACCGTGACCGTCCCGGCCCTGATGATCGGCCTGCTCGCGCCCGTGGCGGGCAGCTTCGTCGACCGCGTCGACCGCAAACGCCTGCTCGTCGGCTCGCTGCTCCTCTACGCCGTCTTCGGCACCATGCCGCTGTGGCTCGACTCGCTGCCGCTCATCGTCGCCAGCCGGGCCGCCGTCGGCGTCACCGAGGCCGCCATCATGACCTGCTGCACCACGCTCATCGCGGACTACTTCAGCGGTGCGCAGCGGGCCAAGTACCTGGGCATGCAGGTCGTGTTCACCGAGATCTCGGCGGTCCTCTTCTTCGGCCTCGGCGGCGCACTGGGCAACGCGGGCTGGCGGGTCCCGTTCTGGCTCTACGCGGTCAGTCCCGTCTTCGCCGTCCTCGTCGCCGTCTTCGTCTGGCAGCCCCGGCCGTCGGCCGAGCGGCAGGTCAAGCTCCTGCCGATCCCGTGGCGGACCCTGGGCCTGCCGCGCGGCATCACCCTCTTCGGCGGCCTGGTGTTCTACGTGCCGGTCATCGAACTCTCCTTCGTCCTCAAGGACATCGGCATCGACTCGACCGGCACGGTCGGACTCGTCAGCGCGGTCGCCACGGCCGCCACCGCGGCCGGCGGGCTGTCCTTCGGCCGGATCTCCGCGCGCGGACCGCGGGTCCTGCTCACGACCGCGTTCACCCTGGCCGGTGCCGGACAGGTGATCCTGGCATTGGGCTCCTCCCTGCCCGTGGTGGTCATCGGCGACGTCATCGCAGGCGCCGGCAACGGCCTGCTGCTGCCCACCCTGCTGACCTGGGCCCTCTCCACGCTCCGCTACGAGGAACGCGGACGCGGCACCGGGCTGTGGACGGCCAGCTTCAGCTACGGGCAGTTCTTCTGCCCGCTGATCGTGCTCGGCCTCTCGGCCGCGCTCACCGGACTGTCCAGTGCCATCGTCCTGATCGGGGCGCTGGCACTCGTCGCCGCCACGGTCCTCGGGTTCACGCTGCGCCAGGGAGCCGTCCAGCTCTCCGAAGCCCACTGACCGAACCGACCGCCGCATACAGCAACGCGGCCGACGTCCCCCGGACGTCGGCCGCCGCTGTTGCCCGGCAGGCTCAGGCGCAGTGCGCCCGCACGGTGACCGGCAGCGAGGACAGGCCCCGGATCACGTTGTTCAGCCTGCGCACCGGTTCACCCGCCGGTTCGACGGACGACACCCGCCGCACGAGGGCGCCGAGGACGGCACGCGCCTCCAGCCGGGCCAGCCCCTGCCCCGCGCAGACGTGCACCCCGTAGCCGAAGCCGACGTGGTCGAGCGGGGTGCGGTGCATGTCGAACTCGTCGGCCCGCTCCCACTTGCGCTCGTCCCGGTTGGCCGACCCGAACGACAGCAGGACCTTCGCCCGGGCGGGCAGGCGCACACCGTCGACGTCCACCTCCTCGGTGGTCACGCGGAAGAACCCCTGGGCCGGGGACTCCAGGCGCAGGCACTCCTCGAACGCCCGCGCCACCAGGGCCCGTTCCGCCCTGACCTCCTGGAACAGCCCGGGGTTCCGCGCGAATACCTCGACGGTGTTCCCGATCGCGTTGATGGTGGTGTCCATGCCGGCGACCACGTAGGCGACGAGGAGCCGGACGACCTGGGCGGGTTCGATGTCGCCGCGTTCCCCGGCCCGGTGGACCGCGGCGGCCCAGCCGTCCGGCCGGACCTTGCCCGACGCCAGGGCCGTGGCGACGTACCGGAACAGCTCCCCGTTCAACGGCAGGGCGTCCCTGGCCCGTTGGTTCATCGGCCCGAGGACGTTGAACCCCGCGTCGGCGAGCGGCAGGAGCGTGTCGCGCGCGTCCTCCGGCAGGCCCAGCAGGTCGGCCACGACGGTCACGGGAAAGACCTCGGCGAGGTCCCGTACGGCGTCGAAGGTGCCCCGCTCCACGACCGACGCGACCAGCCGGTCGGCCTGCTCGGCGATGGCGGCCCGCAGGTCGGCCAGGGCCCTCGGGGCGAGCTTCTCGGCCAGCACGGCCCGCAGTTGGTCGTGCTGCGGGGGATCCGAGGCGAGCACGCTGCCTTCCATCAGGTCGTTCACGGAGTCGTCGTGGGCCACGGCACGCTCCGACGAGAACCGCCGGTGGTCGCCGAGCGCCGACCGCACGTGTTCGTAGCGGGGCAGGACCCAGGTGTCGTACGCCGTCAGGAACACGGCCGGTCCTTGTTCTCGCAGCTCACGGTAGGCGGGATAGGGGTCGATGAGGGTGTCGTCGGCGAAGAGGTCGACGGCGGACGACGGCGGGGAGGTGGGTGTCGAACGCATGGGGTTCTTCCCTCGCTTCCGTGCCCCGCGGAGGCTCTGGAAGGACGCCGGAGTCACCGGAGGCGGTGCGGCTGGAGCGACGACACAAACTACAAGATAGACAAGAACCTGTCTATTTCCCCGCCGTCACCTCTCACGGGCCGCCCCTCGGGGATGGGTGTTCAAATTTGAACTCATGGGGTAGCGTGAGCGTCGAGTTCAAATTTGAACTCACCGGCAACTCATCTTGCACAGAGGTCAGTGATCATGAACAGTTGGACCCGTACCGGCCTTGTCGCCGCCACCACTTCGCTGGTCGCGCTGTCGGCGCTCCCCGTCGCGCAGGCGAACCCCTCGGCCTCTGCCGTCGTCGCGGTGAGCCACGGCCATGGCGAGAGCACCCACAGCGCGGTGGCCGAGCGGCAGAAGCGGGCGGTACTCAACCTCCTCGCCGCCTATCACACCGGTGACCAGTCCGCCTTCGCTGTCATCAACGCCAAGAAGTTCATCCAGCACGACCCCCGGGTCGGCGACGGCCTGTCCGGCCTCAAGACGTGGCTGGCCTCGATCCCCAAGGGGCAGATCTCCGTCAAGCCGGTGCGCGTCCTCGTCGACGGGTCGTACGTCATGGTCCAGTCGGACACGAAGCTGCCCACCGGTCACACCACGTCCTGGGACGTCTTCCGCTTCGAACAGGGCAAGATCGTCGAGCACTGGAACACCCGCCAGCCCGCCGCCGGCCCGAACGGCGCGGGACACACGGAACTCTCCGGGCCGACCAAGGTGACCGACGAGAGCCGCACCAAGGCCAACAAGAGTCTCGCCTGGAAGGCCATGGCCACGGTCTTCATGGGGGGCGACTTCTCCCAGTACGGCGAGCCGATCTGGAAGGCGGACACCTACGCCCAGCACAGCGAGGGCATCCAGGCGGACGGCATCGCCGGCAGCAAGCCCCTGCTGAAGTCGCTCGTCGACTCCGGGACGCTGGTGTACGCCAAGATCGACAAGGTGCTCGGCGAGGGCAACTTCGTCCTCGTCGTCGGCCAGGGCAGCTACCAGGGCACCCCGTACTCCTTCTACGACTTCTTCCGGATGTCCAAGGGCCAGATCGTCGAGCACTGGGACGTCCTGGAGCCCCTGACCCCGGCGGACCAGGCGAAGAACGCCAACGGGCAGTTCAACTTCCCGCAGGACCCGCTGTCGCCCGCCGGGCACTGACGCACCGTCCACGGCCGCTGCCGGTCTCCCCGGCGGCGGTCGCCCGGGTTCCAGGGGGCGTCCGGGGGCCGGGCGCCCGGGCCGGGGCGGGCTCTCCGGTCTCGTTCCCGGCGATGTCCTGTGCGGCGGTTCGTGGCATCGTACGAGCCGCAAGACGGTTGTCCTGGAGGGGCGGACTGAGGTGAACGGTGCGGAAAGCCCGCGTCGGGCGCGGAGACCAGGCCCCGGCCGCCCTCGCAGCGAGGCCGTGGAACAGGCCGTCCTCCACGAGGTGCTGAGACTGCTGGCGGACGGTGTTCCGCTGGCCGAACTCTCCATCGAGCGCGTCGCCCGCGAGGCCGGGGTCGGCAAGGCGGCCGTCTACCGCCGCTGGAGCGGCAAGGAGGAGCTGGTCGCCGACGTCATCCGCGCCGCCGAGATCCCCCACCCGGACCTTCCCGGTACGTCGATGCGCGATGACCTCGTCGCACTGCTCGGGTCACTGCGCCGACGCGGCCTGGTCCCCCACTGGCCGGCGATCATGCACAACGTCCATGTCCGGATGGCGAACAGCCCTGTGGTCTGGGGCGCTTACCACGCAACCGTGGTGGCACCCCGGCGCGGCCTCGCGCTGGACATCCTGCGCCGCGGGCAGGCCGACGGCGAGCTGCGCGGCGACGTCGACCTGGAACTGGCCGTCGACATGGTCGTCGGCCCCCTGCTCACCCGCCTGCTCCTGAGTCCCGGCACCGGACTGAGCGAGGCGGACACCGAACTGTTCGTCGACGCCCTCCTCGAAGGACTGCGGCCGGTCGACTCCGGTCCTGCCCACTCGTGTTGACCGGGCGCGTAGCCGGCCGGTGTGCTCAGCCGTTGCCGGCCGTCTTGGTCACATGGTTGAGCAGCGCCCGCAGCTGTGCGGTCTCCTCCGGCCCCAGACCGTCGGTGACGAGACGCTCGATGTCGGCGATGACCACGTCGGCCGCGCGCAGCGCGTCGAGTCCGGCCGCGGTGAGGTGCAGTTCCTCCACATGCTGATGGCGCGGGTGCTCCCGCCGCTCCAGATAACCCCGGTGCTCCAGGCGGACCACCAGCGCCCCGACGGCCTGGCGGGTCACGTTGAGCCGCCGGGCGAGCTCGGAACGGGTCAGCCCCGGTTCGGAGTACACCGAGATCAGGAGCGTGTAATGGGCTGCTTCCATCCCGAGCGGACGCAGGCGCTGTTCCTTGAGGGCCGTCACTGCCAGCTCGGCACGGCGCAGCACCCAGATAACCCTGTCCAGCGCATGGGGCCCGGCGGGCTCCTCGTCGGTTCGCGTCACTGACGAAGGATAGGACACTTCAATTTCCTGTAAAGAACCATCCTCGTGTCAAGCTATTGACGCCAATAGCGCGCTTGATAGTCTGGCGCTCATCACGACCCCCTTCGAAAGCGTCGGTGCGAGTCGCACCCTCCTCCGTGGTCGACATCCCGTCCGCAGCCCGTCGTCGCGCCCTGCGCGCCGGTCCTGCGGACGACCGTAGGAAAGCAGGAGAAACAGTGGCCAACAGCACTCCCGTGACCACGCGTGACGGAGTCATCGGATACGACGGCACGGAGATCGTCACCATCGACCAGGCCACCGGCGCCGAGTTCGCGAAGTACGCCGTCGCGGGCAAGGAGGAGGCGGAGGCCGCCGTGGCCGCCGCCCGTTCCGTCACCGGAGCCTGGTGGGACCTCGGGTTCGAGGGGCGCGCGCGGCGACTGCGCGCCTGGCAGCGGGAGATCGCGCTGCGCGGTGAGGAGGCCGCCGCGCTCATCCACGCGGAGAACGGCAAGCCCCTCGACGAGGCCCGGGTCGAGGTGCTCGGCATCCTGGAGCAGCTGAACTACGCCGTCGAGAACGCCGAACGCGTCCTCGGCCGACGGGACGTCCCGAGCGGCCCGACGGCGTCCAACCAGGAGGCCTGGATCGAATACCAGCCCTACGGCGTCGCCGCCGTCATCGGTCCGTGGAACTTCCCCCTGAACACCCCGGGCGCGATCGTCGTCTCCGCGCTCGCGGCGGGCAACGCCGTCATCCTCAAGCCCAGCCATGTCACCCCGGGGGTCGCCGAGTGGCTCATCGGGACCTGGCGGCGCGCGGTCCCGGACCTGCCGGCCGTGCTTCAGCACCTCAACGGATACGGCGCCACCGGCCAGGCGCTCATCGCGGCCGGTCCTGACAAGGTCGCGTTCACCGGGAGCGTCGCCTCGGGGAAGGCGGTGGCCGCCCAGTGCGCGGGGACCCTGACCCCGGTGCTGCTGGAACTCGGCGGCAACGACGGCGTCATCGTGGCCGAGGACGCCGACCTCGACGAGGCCGCCGCGCATGTCGTGTGGGGCTCCCTGCAGAACACCGGGCACGGCTGCATCAGCCTCGAAGTGGCCTACGTCGTCGAGTCCGTCTACGACGAGTTCGTCGAGAAGGTCGCCGAACTCGCCCGGCAGGTACGCGCCGGCAGCGGCGACGACGCGCAGATCGGTCCCGTTCCGCTGCCCTCCCAGGTCCCCGTCATCCGGGAGCACATCGCGGACGCCCTCGAACACGGGGCGACGGCCGTGGTCGGCGGCCTGGAGGCGGTGGGGGAGCGCTATGTCTCGCCGACGATTCTGGCCGGGGTGCCCTTCGACGCCCTCGCGGCCAACGAGGAGACCTTCGGACCGACCCTGGCCATCACCAAGGTCGCCGACACGGACGAGGCGGTCTCCCGTATCAACGCCGGCCGGTACGGCCTGGGCAGTGCCGTCTTCAGCCGCGACCGCGGTGCGGACATCGCCCGTCGCCTCCACGTCGGGATGACCAGCATCAACGACGCCCTCGTGTTCTCGATGAACTCCGGGCTGCCCTTCGGTGGCCGCGGCGACAGCGGCTACGGACGCAAGCACGGCGACGAGGGTCTCCGCGAGTTCGGCTACCCGCACTCCTTCACCGCCAAGACCGGCCCCGCGCAGTTCTCCGCCTCGAAGTTCGGCAGGCCCGCGGGCGCGATGGCGGGAGCCCTCGCCGGGGTCCGCAAGAGGTTCCTGGCCGAGAGTGGCGAGCCGACCGACTGACCGGCTCGCGGTCACCGTGCAAGCCGGTCCGTCGCAGATCCAACTGGAGGCATTCGACATGCGTATCGTTGCAGTGGAAGAGGCTTTCTCGCTGCCCGGCTCCATCCGTGAGGAAGCGGAGTTCCACGAGCGTTCCCCGGCGCCGGAGTCGATCAGGGAGTGGTTCCGGCGGCTGCCGGACCTGGCCGGGCTGCGGCTCGCGGACATGGACGCCAACGGCGTCGACGTCCAGGTTCTCTCCTTCACCTCGCCCGGCGTGGAGGCCGTCAAGGACCCGGCTGAGGCGGTGGCCGCCGCGCGGCGGATCAACGACCACCTGGCCAAGGCGATCGCCGAGAACCCGACCCGGTTCGCGGGCTTCGCCGTCCTCCCGCTCCAGGACCCGCAGGCCGCGGTCGTCGAGCTGCGCCGGGCGGTGGAGGAACTCGGCTTCAAGGGCGTCCTGCACAACGACCATGTGCACGGGCACTACCTCGACGAGCCGCAGTTCAGGCCGGTATGGGCCGAGCTGGAGCGCCTGGGGGTGACGCTGTACCTGCATCCCGCCGTCATCGCGGCCGACAACTGGCGCGTGCTGGAGGGGTATCCCATGCTCAACGGACCGACCTGGGGGTGGACCGCGGCAACCGGCGCCCACGCGCTCCGGATCATCTACGGCGGTGTGTTCGACGAGTTCCCGGGCGCGTCGCTGACCCTGGGCCACATGGGGGAGCTGCTCCCCTTCCAGGCGTCCCGGCTCGACAGCCGCTCAGCCCAGGTCCCGCCCGCGCTCAAGCCGCAGCACCTGCCCTCGTACTACCTGCGCAACAACGTGTACGTGACCACCAGCGGGGTCTTCTCGCACGCCGCTCTGCTCGGGGCCGTCCACGCGGTCGGCATCGACCGGGTGCTGTTCGCCATCGACTACCCCTTCGAGTCCAGCGCCGAGGCCGTGGAGTTCCTGCGCACGGCACCGTACGCCCCCGCCGACCTCGAACGCATCGCACACGGCAACGCGGACCGGCTCCTCCGGCTGTGACCCTGATCTAGTGGGCAAGCCAGAGAATGTCTGCGTCCGAATACTTGACGGCAAGGTCCGGATGGTCCTTTTCGAGGTGTGACCGAGCCGCTGACACAAGGTCGTCGGAGGTGTCCGCCTGCAGGAACTCCCCGCAAGGACAATGAAGGCGGGTCTTTCTCGGTCTGTACGACGAGGTGACTGAACCGTCGGTCACGGCTGGGCTCCCAGCAGGACGGGGACCGAGATCATCCCGGCCACGTGGCTGGGGGTCCAGACGGACGGCGCATCTGGATCGAGTGTGAAGTCGGGCAGTTCTTCGAGGAGGGTTCTCACGACGGCTGCCAGTTCGACGCGTATCAGGTTCGCACCCAGGCAGCGGTGCGGACCGAAGCCGAGCGCGAAGGCTCTGTTGGGTGTCCGGGCCGGATCGAAGGCGTTGGGGTCGGGGAACTCGCGAGGGTCACGGTCGATCAGGGGCAGGTAGGGAAACACCTTTTCGCCGGCCCTGATATGGACGTCGCCGATCTTGGTATCGACAGTCGCCGTCCGCGCGGCGCCCGATGCGGTACTGAAGAAGCGCAGGCTTTCGTCGATGAACGTGTCGTAGAGATCTGGATCCTGGAGCAGCCTCCTGCGGAGCTCGGGGCGTTGGGCCAGCAGCCAACCGACGTCCGCAAGCAGAAGTGACGTATTTTCGATGGAGCCCAGTATGAATACGGCAAAGAAGTCGATGAGGTCGTCGTAGGTGAGGGACTCCCCGTCGACCACGCCGGAATTGATCAACTCCGACATGATGTTCTCGGTGGGATTCTGACGATGTTCCGCAAGCAGCTCGTCGAATCTGGACTTCATGTCTTCGAGGTCGGCCGAATTGTCTTCCCCGAGTGCACTGCTGTGCGTGATGGCATGGACCCACGCCCCGAACTTGTCTGCCTCCTCCAGCGGCAGGCCAGTCAGTCGTGCGACCACCGTGTGAGCGAAACGAGTGGCAAGGTCTGTGGCGAGGTCGGCACGCTCGCCGGACGAGAACCGGGAAATCAGGTGTCGCGCGTCGGTCGCGAACTCGTCGTACATCTGCGCGACGGTCGAAGAGGAGAAGGCCTCGTGCACCAGCCGTCGGTACTTCATGTGCCGTGCACCGTCGTATCCGGTCAGCATCTGAGGGCGCCCCGATGGCATCACCCATGGTGGGACGATCGGCACCTCGCCGTTCTCGAACGTTCGAGGGTCACGGAAGACCGCTCTGGCCTCTTCCCATCCGGTGATCAACCAGTAGCCGCCGTAGCTCTCGCACCAGCCGACCCATCGATCTTCCGCTGCTACCGCATCGCGAAAGTAATTCAGGAACGCGAAAGGCGTGCCGTCAGGGCCGAGGGGGACGTTGTAATGGTCGAAGTTCCGGTAGAAGTCATCGGCGGTGGTGGGTCGTGTCGAGGTGTCGTTCACTTTTCTCTCCTTCTCCGTGTTTGTTGTCAGAGTTCGATTCGAACGCGAGACGTGCCGGCTGCCGCTCGGGAAACGCAGAGCAGGATGCGCGAATTCTGTGCCTTTTCCTCGGGGCTCAGGACGACGTCGCGATGGTCTATCTCACCGGACAGCACGGGTGTCTCACAGGTCCCGCAGGTGCCCTCCCTGCACGACGAAAGCACAAATACTCCCGCGTCGTCCACGACGTCCAGAGCGGTTCTTCCGGCAGGAACTGTCAGCGTGATCCCGGTGTCGACGAGTTCGAGCTCGAAAGGTCGATCCTCCTCCTGGGGGACGGTATCTCCATGAAAGTGTTCGATGTGCACCTTTCGCCCTGCTTTCTCGGCGGCGGTCGTCACGCCATCGATGTACGAGGCCGGTCCGCAGCAGTACACCTCGGCGCGCGGATGTGCAGAGATCGCACGTGCACAATCCATGCGTGTCCTGCCGAGGGTCTCGTGTATCGAGACCCTCTCTTTGTATCGGCCCTGAAGGGCGGACGCGTAGACCATGCTTTCCGCTGACTTTCCGGTGTACACGAGATTCCAAGGGCGCCGTTGCCGCTCCGCTTCCTCGATCATTGACAAGAAGGGAGTTATGCCTATGCCGCCGGCGAGGAAGAGGTACTCCGGGGCCTCTTCGAGGGGAAAGAGGCTGCGAGGCTCGGTGGCTTCGACGACGTCCCCCACGGCGAGTTCGTCGTGAATATAAGCCGAGCCGCCCCTGCTGCCGGTCTCTCGCAGCACTGCGACGCACCATTCACCTTGAACTGGGGACGGTACAACCGAGTACTGGCGAGAGATCCCGTTCCGCAAGGTGACCTCGACATGTGCGCCCGGTTCCACCGGCGGCAGTTCCCCGGTTTCCGAAGCCAGGTGGAGCTCGACAACGTCTGGTGTGAGTGCTGCCTTTTCGGTGACGCGCAACCTGATTTTTTCGACGACTTGGCCCACTTCGTGCCAGCCTTCCTGGTGTTGATCCTGCGAGATCGGTCAATCCACACTGGCGCTGTCCGCCGTGGTCGATGAGCACCTCGGCTCGTCCGTCGATCTCCACCACTGGTGACCCGCTGACACTGTCAACGCGGCCGATTTGAATTGCTTTCAGCCGGTAGTGACGAACTCAGCCCCGACGGCCGATGCGTAGAGGCCGGATGCGGCATAACGCGTGCGACCCGTCGTCGGTGAGAGGCTCGATCGCCGGGTTGTCACGCAAACGCCGACGTTGGTCCGACTGCCGGGGCCGGAATCCCGGCAGCCCCTCCACGACCGCAGTGCGGCCCCCGTGCGGAAACGCAGTGGCGCCGCCCCATGCCGGAGCGCGATCCATGAAGGCCCGCGCACTGTCGTCGGTGCGAGCGTGAAGCTCGTTGTGGACCGGATCCACCGCGGACGGCGGCGGGTGGGGAGGTGACGTCATCGTTCACTCCTTGCGATGACGAGATCGTACATGATTTCAGATATAGTGTCCACGGTCACTTCTCTGCGGAGCAGACAAGCTGACGAGCGCGCCCGACCTCCCCAGTGGCTGCGCCCACCTCTTGCCCCTCGCGTGCGCGCTCCGACGTATCGGCGACGGCATCCACCGGCCGTTCCTTGCCGGGGTTCGCGCGAACCGGCGCGGTCGGGCCTTCTCGGTCGCGAAGCGGAGGAGTCGCGGCGTCACGGGCCGCTGTGGCCCCTCGTCGGCCGCGAAATGGAATAAGAAATCATGCACACAATGATATACGATTGCCTGTCCAGTGGGTTACGCTCCCCTCCAGCCCAGGACGCGTGTGATCGGGCTCACGCACCATGGAGGTCAGGCAATGAACATCCCACCCCGTCGGCTGCTCGCTCTGGCAGGAGCCGGCCTCGCCTTCTCGCTCGCCGCGTGTACCACCTCGACCGGTGCCGGCAGCGACGGCTCCGCGTCGGCCGCGGCATCCGACTACAAGCTTCCGGCTGCCGCGCAGACCGTGCTCGACAAGGCGGTGAAGGCCCCCACCTGGACTCCTCCCAAGACGTCGCCCAAGGCGGCGAAGGGCAAGTTCGTGGTCAGCATTCCCTGTGCCGAGGCGGCCGTCGGATGCGCCAGACCGGGAGACGCCTTCCTCCAGGCGGCCAAGGCCCTCGGCTGGCGCACCCAGCTGATCGACCCCGCCGGTGACCCGAAGAAGACGCAGGCGGCGCTGAAGCAGGCCCTGCAACTCGGCGCCAACGGAGTGTGGATGCCCGGCGGCACCGTCGAGGCCGTCGGCACCGACCTGCTCAAGCAGATGCGCAAGGCCGGCGTGGCCATGTTCACGCTCGGCGGTCGCTCGCAGCCGCTCGGCCCGTCCGCCTGGAGCGGCATCATGAACAACGACTACGGGCTGACCTCTCCGGCTCTCGCCGCCTACGTGGCCAAGGACAGCGGCGGCAAGGCCAAGGTCCTGATGGTCAACGACTCGGAGTTCCCCGATGTCGCCAACGGCGTGAAGGTCTTCGAGAGCAAGATCGGCGAGTACTGCCCCGGCTGCAGGATCTCCCAGCGGCTGGACTTCTCGATCACCGACATCTCGACGACCCTCCCCTCCCGGGTGAAGGCGATCCTCCAGGCCCACCCCGACATCAACTACATCTACGCCCCCTACGACTTCGCGGCCACGCAGATGTCGACGGCTCTCGCCCAGGCAGGTCTGGCCGGCAAGGTGAAGCTGGTCGGGGCCGACGGCAACCCGCAGAACATCCAGGCGATCAAGGACGGCACCCAGACGGTGTCCTACGCCCGTCCCTCGGAACTCATGGGCTGGGTCGTGGCCGATCAGATGAACCGTATCTTCAACGGCCGGCCGACCATCGACGACGCTGCCGGGTTCCAGACCGAGGACTACCCCACCCAGCTGCTCGACAAGTCGAACCTGCCGGCCGACGTCGCCAAGCCCTGGGACGCGGGGGTCGACTACCAGTCCGCCTACAAGAAGCTCTGGGGCGTCGGCTGAGCCGCCGAGGCTTCCGGCCCCGGGCGGGGATCGAGTGTTCGCCACGGCGATCCCCGCCCGGCTTCCAACCTCCCGTTCGCCGATGTCACATGGGAAGGCAACCGATGTCGGAATCCAGTCCGGTCGGCGGCGCGTCGCGTGCCGAGCCCGTCTTCGGCGGTCTCGTCGTCGAAGACCTGTCCAAGACGTTCACCGGAACCAAAGCGCTCGACGGGGTGACGGCCCACTTCCCGGCGGGCCGGATCACCGCGCTCCTCGGCCAGAACGGCTCGGGCAAGTCGACGCTGATCAAGATACTCGCCGGGTTCTACCACCCGGATGCCGGCGGCCGGATCACCGTCGCGGGCCGCGAGGTCCCGACCCCGGTCGCGCCCAGGCGGGCACATGACGCCGGACTCCGTTTCATCCACCAGGACCTGGGGCTGGTGGAGAGCCTCACGGTCGAGGACAACTTCTCGTTCGTGAACGGTTTCGGCACCGGCCTGGTCGGGTCGATCCGCCACAAGGACCTCCGCCGGCGGGTCCAGCGGTCCCTGGACGACTTCGGCGTCGAGGTCTCCCCGCGCGCGCTCGTCTCCACGCTCTCGCCCACCCAGCGCACCATGGTGGCGATCGCCCGGGCCTTCGCGGACGACGGGTCCGGGAGCCCGATCGCCGATCGCGTGCTCATCCTCGACGAGCCGACCGCCTCGCTGCCCGCAGGCGAGGTCCACACCGTCTTCCGGGCCCTGCGCCAGGCGCGCGACGCCGGCGCGACCGTCGTGTTCGTCAGCCACCGCATCGACGAGGTGCGGGAACTGGCCGACCGGCTGGTCGTCCTGCGCGACGGCAAACTCACCGCCGACCGCGATCTGGGCGGGCTCGGTGTCCGGGACATCGTCAGCCTGATCCTCGGCCGCGAGTTCACCCGGGTGCGGGCGGAGCGCCGCGAGGTGTCCGGCGACATCGTGCTGCAGTGCCTCGGACTGCAGGGGCGGCGGCTTCAGGGCATCGACCTCTCCGTACGCAGGGGCGAGATCGTCGGTGTCACGGGCCTGCTCGGGTGCGGTCGCAGCGAGCTGACCCGACTGGTCACCGGCGCTCAGACCGCGTCGTCGGGGAGGGTGCTCCTGGACGGAGCCGCGATGTCCTTCCGTTCCCCGAAGGACGCGATCAAGGCCGGTGTCGCCTCCGTCCCGCAGAACCGGCGTGCCGACGGCTGCATCCCCGCCATGAATCTGCGCCAGAACATCACGCTGAGCGATCTCGGGCCGTTCTGGCGGGGTGGCCGCCTGCGGCAGAAGGAGGAACGCACGGCCGCCCGCTCCGCCGTAGAGAGCTTCGGCATCAGGCCCGGGGTCACCGAGAAACCCCTGTCGAAGTTCAGCGGCGGGAACCAGCAGAAGGCCGTGGTGGCGAAGTGGACGCGTATCGCCCCCAGGGTTCTCGTCCTCGACGAACCCACCCAGGGCGTCGACATCGGCGCCAAGCAGGAGATCGCGCAGATCGTCACCCGGCTCGCCGACGACGGCGTGGCCGTCCTCGTCGCCTCCAGCGACTTCGAGGAGCTCGTCAACCTGTGCGACCGCGTCCTCGTGCTCAACCGAGGACGCCTCGTGGCCGACGTCCCGCGCGAAGAACTCACGGAATCACATCTGACCGTACTGTCCACAGGAGAGGGAACCGAGCGATGAGCGACACCAAGCGGGACCAGGACCCGGCTCCGCCGATCGAGCAGACGTCCGTGGTCGTCGTCGAAGAGGCCGGCACCGCACCGGCCGGGGTGGCCGCCGCCGGTGCGGTGCCGGCCCCGCCGGCCGGGCGCGGTTCGTCGCTCACCGACCTTCTCGCCAACTACGGCGTCTTCCTCTTCCTGGTGCTGCTCAGCGTCGGCTTCAGCATCGCGCAGCCGGACCAGTTCCCCACCACCGAGAACCTGCGCGTGCTGCTGGGGGACAACGCGGTACCGGGACTGCTGGCCCTGGCCGTGGTCATTCCGCTGGCGGCGGGCGAGTTCGACCTCTCCGTCGGCGCCACGCTCGGCTTCACCTCGATCCTCACCGCCCAACTGACCATCCACGGCACACCCGTCGGCCTGGCCATCCTGCTGGCCGTGCTCGTCGGGGCGGTGGTGGGCGCCGTCAACGCCGTGCTGGTCGTCGGCATCGGCGTCAACGCCTTCATCGCCACCCTGGCGACGGCCACCGTGCTCTCCGGACTCAATCTGCTGGTCACCGGCGGACGAACGCTGTTCGAGGGCATACCCGACGGCCTCAAGGAGATCGCGAACAGCAAGATCCTGGGCATCGACCTCACGGTGTACTACTTCCTGATCGGGGCGCTGGTCCTCTGGTACCTGCTCGAACACACCCCGTTCGGGCGGCTGTTGAGAGCGACGGGCATGGGCCGGGAAGCGGCCCGCCTCACCGGTGTGCGCACCTCGTCCTTCCTGGCCGGCAGCTTCGTCATCGCCGGCGCCATCGCCGGCCTGTGCGGAGCACTGCAACTGGCCCGCGTCGGATCGGCGACCGCGTCCATGGGACCGGAGTTCCTGCTCCCGGCGTACGCGGCGGCCTTCCTCGGCTCCACCACCATCAAGCGCGGCCAGTTCAACATCTGGGGCGCCGTGGTGGGCACCTTCCTGCTCGCGGTGGGGATCACCGGCCTCACCTTCGCGGGCGCCCCCTTCTGGGTGCCGAACGTCTTCAACGGCGGCGCCCTCATCATCGCGGTCTCCGTGGCCGTTCTGGTCGGACGCCGGGCCGGCGACACGACGTAGACCACACCCCAGCCCGCCGCTTCACACCCCCGTTTCCGCAGGAGAGACAGCAATGAGTGCATCGACCGACCAGGGAAAGACACTCCGGCTCGTCTGGCCCCAGTGGCAGGGCGCCGCCCCGGACGTGGTCGCCCTGCTCACCCCCGAGCTGCCGCTGCCGTCCGCCCAGCTGGGGTACCACCTCGGGAGCAGGATGCTCCAGTGGCTGGCCCCTGCCGCGGACGGCCCCGAAGTGGTCGTACCCGTACCCACCGAGCGCGAGGGCCTGACCTCCACCGACGGGGTGTTCGCCCGTGAGGTCGTCCTGGAGCAGCTCACATCGGCGCTCGCAGCCATCGCGGCGGAGGCCCCGGACCGCATCGTGACGCTCGGCGGCGAGTGCTCGGTGAGCGTGGCGCCCTTCGGCTACCTGGCGGCCAGGTACGGCGACGACCTGGCCGTCGTATGGCTGGACGCCCACCCGGACACGGGCATGCCCGAGAGCCGGTACGACGGCTACCACGCGATGGCCGTCTCCCACATCCTCGGCCACGGCGACAAGGAGTTCGTCGAAGCCCTCCCGGCCACCGTGGCCCCGTCCCGGCTCGCCCTGGCGGGACTCCATGTGTGGGAGGACGACCAGGAACCCTTCACGACGGGATGGGGCCTGACCACGTTCGCTCCCGCGGACCTGGAGCACGACTCGCGGCCGCTGCTGGAGTGGCTGCGGGCGACCGGCTGCTCCAAGGTCGCCCTGCACCTCGACGTCGACAGCGTCGACAGCAACGACATCGTGCTGGGGCTCGGCATGGAACCGGACGGACTGAGCCGGGACGCCGTCCTGCGGACCATCAACGACGTCGCCGGCGTGGCGGACGTCGTCGGTATCACCGTCGCGGAGTACCTGCCCCGCCAAGTCATCGCGATGCGGGAGCTGTTGAGCAGGCTGCCCCTGCTGGGCCACCGAGCGGACCCCGCCAAGTGAGGAAAGAGAACATGCCGAGCGGAATCCCCACGGCCCGCGGAGTGGACCACGTGGGCATCACCGTGCCCGACCTCGGTCAGGCGGTCGACTACTTCGTGTCCGTCCTCGGCGCGCGCGAGGTCTACCGGGGACCGGTGATCGAGGACGCGACGGGGAGCTATCTCGCCGACCATCTCGACGTCCACCCACGGGCCCGGCTGCAGGTGGCGATGACACGGTGGGGGCGGCAGCAGAACGTCGAGCTGCTCGAATACCGGGCTCCGGGCGGGCGGAGCGAGATGCCGGGCAACGCCGACGTCGGTTCCGTCCACCTCTCCATCGACGTCGAGGACATCCAGGCGGCCTGGGAGTACCTCGCGGACGACCCCCGCAACCGCATGATCGGCGACGGCCCGCAGACCATCCGCGACGGCGTGAACGACGACATGACGTGGTTCTACTTCCGCACCCCCTGGGGGATGGTCATCGAGTGCTCGTCGCGGACGGCACAGGCCCCGGCCGACTGGCCCTGTGCCCTCCACCGTCCCACCGGACCCTGGCACGACGAGCCCGCCGAGGACACGGCCGCTCCGTACCCGCCGTCCTCCGGCTGACCGCAGGTCCCGCCCTCCCGACCACCGCGGGCCCGCCCCGCCGACCGAAGGACCCAAGTGACCCAGACGATATCCACGCCCACCGACGTCGACCTGGCGGACCTGCTCGACGACCTGGCCCCCGACCGGGGCATCTGGATCGACGGCCGGGGCCGCGCCGCCGGCGACGGAGCGGCCTTCCACGTCGAGGACCCTGCCACCCTCGACACGATCGCGCCGGTCGCCGACGGTGGCCCGGCGGAGGCCGCGGCGGCGGTCGACGCCGCGGCCACCGCCTTCCCCGGCTGGGCGGCGACTCCCGCGCGCGGGCGCTCGGAGGTGCTGCGCCGCGCGTTCGAGCTGATGATCGCGGACCGGGAGCGCCTGGCCGCCCTGATCTCCTGGGAGAACGGCAAGGCACTCGACGACGCCCGCGCCGAGGTGACCTACGCGGCGGAGTTCTTCCGCTGGTTCGCCGAGGAGGCCGTGCGCACCGAGGGCGAGTACGGTGCCGCACCGAACGGAGGCGCGCGGACCGTCGTCACCCATCGCCCGGTCGGTGTCGCCGCTCTGGTGACACCCTGGAACTTCCCCGCGGCGATGGCCACGCGCAAGATCGGCCCCGCCCTGGCGGCCGGCTGCACGGTGGTTCTCAAGCCCGCCAGGGAGACCCCGCTCACCGCGCTGGCGATCGCCCGGATCCTGCAGGCGGCCGGACTCCCCAGGGGCGTGGTCAACGTCGTGCCGACCACCAGGTCGGCCGAGACCGTGACGACCTGGCTCGACGACCCCCGGGTCCGGAAGATCTCCTTCACCGGGTCGACATCGGTCGGCCGTACGCTGCTGAAGCAGGCCGCGAACCGGATCGTGAACTCCTCGATGGAGCTCGGCGGCAACGCGCCCTTCGTCGTCACCGAGGACGCTGACCTCGGCAAGGCCGTGGCCGGCGCGATGATCGCCAAGTTCCGCAACGCCGGGCAGGCCTGCACCGCAGCCAACCGGTTCTACGTGCACGCCGATGTGGTGGACGAGTTCGTCGCGCTCTTCGGAGCCTCGATCGAGGCGCTCCGCGTCGGACCGGCCTTCGCCGAGGACACCCAGCTCGGCCCCCTGGTGAACCGCAAGGCCGTCGCCGACGTGACACGCCTGGTGGACGAGGCGGTCGCCGCGGGTGCCCGCACGACCCACCGGGGGACCGCGCCGGCCGTCGGGCACTTCTACCCGCCCACCCTGCTCACCCACGTGGCCCCCGACGCGGCGATCCTGGGCGAGGAGGTCTTCGGTCCGGTCGCTCCCGTCGTGGTCTGGAGCGACGAGGCGGAACTGCTGCGCTGGGTCAACAGCACCCCGTACGGACTGGCCGCGTACGTCTACGCCGGAGACCTCCAGCGTGCGCTGCGCCTGGGCGAGGCGATCGAGGCCGGCATGGTCGGCGTCAACCGCGGCATCGTCTCCGACCCCTCGGCGCCGTTCGGCGGAGTCAAGGAGAGCGGACTGGGCCGCGAGGGCGGCCGGGCGGGGATCCGTGAGTTCCAGGAGACCCAGTACCTCAGCGTCGACTGGCCGTAGCCGCCGATCCGGACACCCACCCGTACACCGCACCCGTACACCGGCCCGCACACCACTGAAAGGGATCACGCCATGACATCGCTGACCGGCAAGGTCGCCGTCATCACCGGGGGAGGCCGCGGCCAGGGGCGCTCGCACGCCGTGGCCCTCGCACGGCAGGGGGCCTCGGTGGCCGTCTGCGACATCGACGGGCAGTACCCGACCATCCCGTACGACATGACGCGGGACCGTGACCTGGCGGAGACGGCGGAGCTGGTCAAGGAGGCCGGCGGAGAGTGCCTGACCTTCACCGCCGACGTCCGGGACCCCCGCCAGGTGGACGACTTCGTCGCCGCCACCGTCGAGCGCTTCGGGCGGGTGGACATCCTCAGCGCCAACGCGGGCGTGTGGGCCTTCTCCACCGTCGCCGAGACCAGCGACGAGCTGTGGCGGGACACCCTCGACACCAACCTCTCCGGTGTCTTCCACGCCATGCGGGCGGTCGCGCCGCACATGATCGCCCAGCAGAGCGGCCGTATCGTCGCGACCTCCTCCATGTGTGGCCGCAGGGGCACTCCGAACATCGGCGCCTACACCGCGAGCAAGTGGGGGGTGATCGGTCTGGTGAAGGCCGCCTCCGTGGAACTCGGCCAGTACGGCGTCACCGTCAACGCGATCTGTCCGTCGTACGTCGACACACCGATGATCAACTTCGACGGCTACCACCGGATGTTCCGCCCCGACCTCGACGAACCGACCCATGAGACCTCGGAACAGGTCGTCCGCACCCAGCACACGCTGCCCGTCGGGTCGTTTCCCGCGCGGTACGTCACCGACGCGCTGCTCTACCTCGTCTCCGACGGCGCGGCCATGATCTCCGGCACCGCGCTGGACGTCACCGCCGGCATGAGCGCGCAGTGGAGCGCCTGACCGCCTGAGCCCGGACAGGAGTCCGAACATGCATACGATCATCTTCGCCACCCGGCGGAAGCCGGGACTGACCCGCGAACAGTTCGCCGAGCACTACCGCTCGGTCCACGCCCCGCTGGCGCGCAGGCTGCCCGGCCTCGTCGAGTACCGACAGACCCTGCTGCGCGACGACTACCGGTGGGAGGGACAGAAGTGCGGTTACGACGCCGTTTCCGTCTACGTCTTCGAGAGCGACGAGGCCGCCGAAGCGGCGTGGGCGTCACCCGAGGGCGTGGCCCTGAACGAGGACACCCTCCTCTTCATCGACTGGGACACCGTCATCTCCTACCCCGGCACCACCACGGACGTCCACCGCCCCTGAGACAGGCTCACCCACCCAGCCCCACCCCCGGAGACCGCTCATGCACGACCAGAACACCGCATCGGACTCGGGCAGAGCCCGCGTCGAAGCACACTCGACCGACTACATCCCCGAGACCGAGCGCCATGGGACCGTCTGGCAGCAGGCGCCCTTCTGGTTCATGATCAACGGGAACGTCACCACCGCGCTCACCGGTGTGGTGGGGGCCAGCCTGGGCCTGAGCATCGTCTGGTGCCTCGTGGCCATCGTGACGGGCGGCCTCTTCGGCACCTTCTTCACCGCCTTCCACGCCGCGCAGGGCCCGCAGCTGGGTCTTCCGCAGATGATCCAGTCCCGGGTCCAGTTCGGCAGCCGGGGACTGGTCGTCCCGCTCGCCGTGGTGGTCTTCGTCCAGTGCGGCTTCGGCGTCTTCTTCATCATCCTCGGGGCGAACTCGCTGTCGGGCATCACGGCCCCGCACAACGGGTTCTACGAGCCGCTCCTCTGTGTCGTCGCCGCCGTCATCGCCATCGTCGGACACGACCTGGTGCACCGCGTCCAGCGCTGGCTGTCGATCCTGGTCCTCGTCAGCCTCGCGCTGGTGACGGTGGCCGTGCTCGCCGAGGTCGACCTGTCGGGCCTGATGTCCGCCGGAGGCTTCCAGTGGACGGCCTTCCTGGCCCAGTTCGGGGCCTCGGCCGCCTACCAGATCGCACTCGCCCCGATGGTCTCCGACTACACCCGGTACCTGCCGAGGAAGACCGGGACCCGGCGCGTGGTGGGCATGGTGTTCCTGGGCTCGCTGGCCTCGGCGACCTGGCTCGAACTGCTGGGCGCCGTGGTGACGACGGCACGGCCGGGCGCCGACACGGTGTCGGCCATCCAGCACTACGGGGACTCGTTCCTCAGCGGGCTGGGCTGGATCACCCTGGCCGTGACGGTGCTGTCGATGATCGGCGTCCTGCCGACGACGTTCTACAGTGCCGCGATCAACGCGCTGAGCGCCTTCGACGCGTTCCGCACGGTCCGCCCGTCGGCCCGGTCACGGGTCGTGGTGGTCATCCTTCTGGTGGCGCTGACCTACGTCGCCACCGCCGCCATTCCCGACCACTACCTGGGCAGTTTCTCCAGCTTCCTGGCCCTGCTGTCCTATCTGCTGATCCCGTGGACCGCGGTGAACCTCGTCGACTTCTACCTGATCCGGCACAGCTCGTACGCCATCGCCGAGATCCTCGCCCCTGGCGGCGGCGTGTACGGCCGCTGGGGCGGCCGGGGGCTGATCTCCTACACCGCCGGCCTCGCGGCCATGGTCCCGTTCTTCTCGACCAGCCTGTACACCGGTCCCCTCGCGCACGCTCTCGACGGCGCGGACATCTCACCGCTGGTCGGGCTGCCCGTCGCCACGCTGTGCTACTGGCTGCTGATGCGCGGCGCCGATCTGACGGCGGAGCGCACGGCGATAGCCGTCGACAAGGACCGGCTGCTGACCCTCCGGTCCGGCGCGGCCTCCGCCGGCAGCTCACTGGCGCAACCCTCCTGAGCGGGATCCGGAGCGGCCGTCGAGGGGTGTCCCGACGGCCGCTCCGGCGTGCCGCCATCTCGCGGGGCAGGCCCGCTCCGCAGTTGATAACGAGCGAGCCGGGCAGCACGCTGTGTCCTATGGACGCGCTTGGCTCCGGCCCGCGTGACGAGGACCGACGGCCCGAGGAGGGGCGGTCCGCCGCGCGCGTCGTCGTCGACGCGCGGGGCCACATCGTCGAGTGGGACGCCGCAGCCGAGCGGCTGTCCGGCTACGGTCCGGCGGAGGCGCTGGGACGGGCCGCGGCGGAACTCCTGGCCGCCGGGACCCTCCGGGCACCGGGAGCGGAGGGCTGGCAGGGCGTCTTCCCCGTCCGTCATCGGGACGGCCGGTGTGTTCGCCTCTCGGGCACCGTCCGAAGCGTGGTGGGCGGCGGTCACGAGTGGCTGCTGACGGATGCCGAGACCGAGTCGCCCGCCCGCGGCCCGGAGGTCCGTGCACTGTCCGACTGGGCGCTGTCCATGGCCCCGGTGGCTCTGACGATCTACGACCGCGACCTGCGCTGCGTGCGCCAGAACGCCGCCATGCGCCGTCTGACGGGAGTGTCCGACGAAGACCGCGTCGGCCGTTCCCTCGACGCGGTGCTCAGCGGCCCGGACGTGGCCGACTGCGAGACCCGGATGCGCCGGGTGGTGGAGACGGGGCGCCCGGAGGACGACTTCCAGGTGCGCGGCCGGGTCCCCGCCGACCCCGGGCACGACCGCGTCTTCTCGGCCTCCGTGTCACCGGTGCGCAGACGCGACGGCTACGTCGTGGGCATCTGCACCACGGTCGTCGACATCACGGAACACCATCGGCACCGCGAGCAGCTGGCCCTGCTCAACAAGGCCAGTACGTACATCGGCAGCACCCTCGACGTGACCCGTACCGCGCAGGAACTGATCGAACTGGCGGTGCCCCGGCTGGCCGACTTCGCGACCGTGGATCTGCTGGACACGCTCCTCAAAGGCGACGAACCGGTACCGGGGCCGGTCACGGGCGACGCCGTGCTGCGGCGCGTGGCCGTGCAGTCGGTGCTCGCCGGGGCTCCCGAATCGGTGACGAAGGTCGGCGACGTGGACGTCTACCCCGAGACCTCGCCGCCCGGCCGGTGCCTGGCCACGGGCAGGTCCGTGCTCAACCGGGACGCGGACGCGGCGGTCGCCCGCTGGATGCGGGCGGACCCCTCCCGCCGGGCCAAGGTGCGTACCTACGGGTTCCACTCCTGGCTGCACGTGCCGGTGACGGCGCGGGGCAGGACCCTGGGAGTGGTGTTCTTCGGGCGGTGGCAGCGCGACGAGCCCTTCGACGAAGCCGACGTCACCCTGGCCGAGGAGCTGGTGGCGCGGGCCGCCGTCTGCCTGGACAACGCCAGACGCTTCACCCGGGAGCGGTCGGAGGCGCTCGCCCTGCAGCGCAGTCTTTTGCCGCGGGAACTGCCCGAGCTGTCGGCCCTGGAGGCCGCCTCCCGGTACCTCCCCGCGCAGCCGAGGCTGGGGGTCGGCGGCGACTGGTTCGACGTGATCCCGCTGTCCGGGGCCCGGGTCGCCCTCGTGGTCGGCGACGTGGTGGGACACGGCGTCCAGGCGGCTGCCGCCATGGGCCGGCTACGCACGGCCGTGCGCTCGCTCGCCGATGTCGACCTCGCCCCGGACGAGCTGCTCACCCACCTCGACGACCTGGTCATCCGGCTCGCGGCGGAGTCCGAGGCGCACGAGGGGACGGGCGGCCCGACCGGCGAGACCGGCGCCACCTGCCTCTACGCCGTCTACGACCCGGTCAGCGGTCGTTGCTCCCTCGCGACCGCCGGCCACCCCGCTCCCCTCGTGGTCGACCGGCAGGGCAGGACCGAGTTCCTGGAGCTGCCGGCCGGACCACCGCTGGGACTGGGCGGGCTGCCCTTCGAGGCCGCCGACGTGGAGGTCCCGCAGGACGCCCTGCTCGCCTTCTACACGGACGGGCTCGTGCAGTCCCGCGAACGGACCATGGACAGCGGCCTGGAGGCGCTCGCCCGTGCCCTGGCCACCCCGGCCGGCTCACTGGAGTCCCTCTGCGACCGCGCCGTCGGTGACGTGGTGTCGGGCCGCCCCGACGACGACGCCGCGCTGCTGCTGGTCCGGCCGCGGCGGCTGCCCGCCGACAAGGTCGTCTCCTGGGAGCTGCCCGCGGATCCCGCCGTGGTGGCGACGGTGCGCGCGGACGCCGTGCGGCAGCTGATGGCATGGGGGCTGGAGGAGTGCGGTTTCGTCACCGAGCTCGTCGTCAGCGAGCTGGTCACGAACGCCATCCGCTACGGTGCCCCGCCCATCCGGCTACGGCTGATCCATGACCGCACGCTGATCTGCGAGGTCGCCGACGGCAGCAGCACCGCACCGCACCTGCGCAGGGCGCGGGTCTTCGACGAGGGCGGCCGTGGTCTGATGCTGGTCGCCCAGCTCACGGACCGCTGGGGCAGCCGCCAGCAGACCCGCGGCAAGGTCATCTGGTGTGAGCAGGCGCTGCCCCGGGCGGACGCGGCACCGACCGTGTGACTCCCGGCCGCCGGCCCCGGGTCAGACGCCGGTGCCGGATCCGGAGCCCGTGTCGTGGGCGGCCTGGGATTCGAGGAACGCCCGCAGCGTGCCGAGCTTGTGCTCCCGGGTCGCCACCTCGATCTCGAGCGCCGGGGCGCCCGCCTCCAGCAGATCCAGGATGTGGTCGTGCTCCGCGACCGACTCACGGGCCCTGAGCGGCACGAAGACGAAGGTGGAACTACGGATCATGCTCATCCGCTCCGTGTCCCGTTCCACCAGCTCCCGCAGATGCGGATTGGGGCACCGGGCGCACAGCAACGCGTGGAAGCGCTGGTTGGTCCTGGTGAAGCCCAGCGGGTCGAAGTCCTCCAGGTGGCGCCGGAGTTCGTCGTTGAGCTGCCGTCCCTGCGCGATGTCGTCAGGTGTGAGCAGGGGCGCGGCCAGCGAGGTGGCGGCGCCCTCCAGGTAGGCGAGGGTCTGCATCACGTGGGTGTACTGGGCGGAGTCGATGCCCACCACTTCGGCGCCCACGTTGCGTTCGAAGCGCACATAACCCTGGGCTTCGAGACGGCGGACGGCCTCCCGCACGGGGACCGCGCTGATCCCGAACTCCTTGGCGAGCTGGCCGAGGACAAGGCGGTGACCGGAGACGTAGACACCGTTGACGATCCGCTCCCGGAGCACCCGATACGCGGACTCGGACTTCGAAATGGGCTCCGTGCCGCTGGTCTTCGCCGCCATGCTCCCGCCCTCGCCGGCCGACGCCGGCTTCGACTCTCGCGTTCCCGTCCCGGGTCCTGTTGTTGCAAATGATATACGGCGGTGCCCCGTGGTTCGGCGCGAACCGGGAACCGCCGGCCCGGTCGGGGACCGGGCCGGCGGACAGCGAGGGAGCGGCGTGTCAGCGCCCCGGCCACTTGGCGGTGGCGCCCAGGTCGAGAGGGATCGCCGCGCCGGTGAGGGCCCGGCCTTCGTCGGAGCAGAGCCACAGCACCGCGGACGTCACGTCGTCGGACTCCACCCAGGGCGTGTCGAGGATGTGGTACGACGAGAAGGCCTCACGGGCGTCCTCCTCACCGGGGTCCGGCAGGTCCGGCCGGAAGACCTTGAAGGTGTTCTCGTTGAGGATCATCGGCGTGGCCACGTTGGTGGGGTTCACGCTGTTGACCCGGATGCCGTAGGGGCCGAGCTCGTTGGCCAGGGACCGCATGATGCCGTTCACGCCGTGCTTGGTGGCGGCGTAGTGGGCGAGCCCGGGCATCCCCATCAGGCCGGCGATCGACCCCGTGAAGACGATCGACCCGCCCTGCCCCCGCTCGATCATCGACGGGATCGCCGCGCGCAGCGTGCGCCACACCCCCGTGAGGTTGATCCCGATCATCTCGTCCCAGACCTCGTCCGGGAGTTCCCAGAACCGGCCGAGAGTCGTGATGCCGGCGTTGGGCAGCACGATGTCGATGTGCCCGAACTCCTCCAGGGCCTCGGCCACGACCCGGTCGACGGCCTGCTGGTCGCGCACGTCCCCCTGGCGCGCGATGATCTTGCCGCCCTCGGCCTCCACCAGCCGTACGGTCTCGTCGAGATCCTCCTTCCCGGGTGAGGGATAGCGGACCGTACCGATGGTGTCGGCCCGGTCGAGGCCGACGATGGCGGCGCCCTCGCGGGCGAACCGGACCGCGTGGTTGCGGCCCTGCCCGCGCGCGATGCCCGTGATGAAGACGACTTTTCCGTCGAATCGGCCCATGCCGGCCACAGTCCTCTCATGGGAGGGGCCCGTCCCGGGCCCCGGCTGACGTGCGGGGGTGTCAGGCGGCCGGTTCGAGCCCGAAGTCCACGACGACCTGGCCGGTGCCGGTGCTCGGGAAGTAGTCGCAGAGCTGCTCCCCGCGACCGCGGTAGGCGGAGCCGCCGAGCAGGCCGAAGAGCATGCCGGTGTCCGCCATCGCGCCCTCGCCGCTGCACCGCCGGTTGTAGTCGGGCAGCATGCTGAGGAATTCCTCGGTGCGTCCCTCGCGCCACATGTCGAGAACCGCGTGGTCCATCCTGGCGTTGAAATCGGCGCTGATGCGGTCGAGGTACTGGCTGGTGAGCGCGTTGGTGGGGAACTGGTGCGACAGCGAGCCGCTGGCCAGGAAGGCCACCCTGCGGCCGCTGCGCCGGGCGGCCCGGGCGATGGCCTCGCCCACCCGCAGGTTCTCCTCGATGGTCGAGTACATGTTGCAGCCGATGGGCAGCACCCGGATCCTCGGCTCGTCGCTGTTCATGATGTGCATCGGCACCAAGGTGCCGTACTCAAGGCCAAGCTCGGGGATGTCGTGGACCAGCGCCTTCTGGCCGCCGGCCGTGATCTCCTCCCCGATGAGCTCCGCCAGTTCCGGGTCACCGGGATACGAGTAGTGCAGTCCCCGGATGAAGTGCGGCAGCTCGTGCGAGGCGTACACCCCGGAGTGCACGGCCTTCGCGTTGAGATGGAAGCCGGAGCTGTTGAGCCAGTGGGTGTCGGCGATGACGTAGGTGTCCACCTGCCGCTCCCGGGCCCGGCGGCCCACCTCGGCCAGCGCCTGCTCGGCGGGCCGCCGGATGCCGTGGTGCTTCCCCTCCTGGAGGGAGAGCCAGATGGAGGGCACGTGTGTGATCTTCGAGGCGAGGACGATCTCACCCATGTTCCGCTCCGTTCACTCGGCGGGGCCGGCCCCGAAACGGGGGACGGGAAGGGTGCGCAGGGCGACGTGGACGATGTGCGACTCGGTGTAGAAGTCGATGCTGTGCCGGCCGCCCTCGCGGCCGATGCCGCTCGCCTTCACACCGCCGAAGGGAGTGCGCAGGTCCCGGACGTTCTGGGAGTTGATCCACAGCATTCCGGACTCGATCTCCCGGGACAAGGTGTTGGCCCGGTCCAGGTTGTTCGTCCAGATGTAGGCGGCCAGGCCGTAGGCGGTGTCGTTGGCCAGCTCGACGGCCTCCTCGTCCGTGTCGAACGGGGTGATGCACAGCACCGGGCCGAAGATCTCCTCCTGGAAGATCCGGTGGGCCGGCTTCACGTCGGCGAAGACCGTGGCGTTCAGGAAGTTCCCCTCGGGCAGCCCCTCCGGGCGGGTGCCGCCGGCCACCAGCCGGGCGCCCTCGGCCGAGCCGATCTCGACGTACTCGCGCACCCGTGCGTAGTGCTCGGGGTGGATGAGCGCCCCCAGCTCGGTCCTCGGGTCGCCGGGCAGGCCGATGCGGACGTTGCGGGCACGCTCCGCGACCCGGGCGACGACCTCGTCGTAGACCGGACGCTCGACCAGCAGCCGGGAGCCCGCGGTGCAGCGTTCGCCGTTGAGGCTGAAGATCTGGAAGACGGCGGCGTCCACCGCGGCGTCCAGGTCGGCGTCGGCGAAGACCACGCAGGGCGACTTGCCGCCCAGCTCCATGGAGAGGGTCTTGAGGTTCTTGGCCGAGTTCTCGGCGATGATCCGGCCCGTCGTGGTCTCGCCGGTGAACGAGATCAGCGGGACCTGCGGGTGGTCGACGAGCGCCGCCCCGGCCTCCTCGCCGATGCCGTGGACGATGTTGAAGACGCCGGCCGGGACCCCCGCCTGCTCCATGATCTCCGGCAGCAGGCTCGCCGACAGCGGCGACCACTCGGCTGGCTTGAGCACCAGCGTGCAGCCCGAGGCCAGCGCGGGCGCCAGCTTCCAGCTCTCCAGCATGAACGGGGTGTTCCAGGGCGTGATGAGGCCCGCGACGCCGATCGGCTTGCGGATCACGTGGTTGTACTGCTCCTCGCCGACCTGGAAGGCCTCCTCGGTGCCGGAGACGATCACGTCGGCGAAGAAGCGGAAGTTCTCCGCGGCGCGGTGGGCCTGGCCCCGGGCCTGGGTGATCGGGAGGCCGGTGTCGTAGGCCTCCAGCTCGGCGAGCCGCTCGTCGGCCGCCTCGATGCCCTCGGCGATCCGGTAGAGGATCCGGGAACGCTCCCGCGGCTTGAGCTTCGGCCACGGGCCCTCGGTGAAGGCGCGCCGGGCCGCCTCGACGGCGCGGTCGATGTCGGCGGCCTGACCGGCCGCGCACACCGTGTACGGCTCGTTGGTCACCGGGTCGAGCACCGGGAAGGTCTCACCGCCCAGGCTCGGTACCCGCTCGCCGCCGATGTAGTGCGTGAGCAGCTCGGGCAGCTCCGCGGGGCGCGAGGCGAGCTCGGGTGTCGTGGTGGTACTGGTCATCGGGCTGCGACCTCCAGGGGAGCCGGAACCAGGTCACGTGCCTGGTCCAGCAGGGACAGGATCTTCTGCCGGCCGGGCTCGGTCGGCGGGACGAGGGGCGCCCGGACCGCACCGGACGGCAGGATGCCCAGCTCTTCGAGCACCCACTTCGCGGGCGCCGGGTTGGTCTCCACGAACAGCAGCTCCACCAGCGGGTGCAGCCGGTAGTGCAGCTCGGTCGCCTCTTCGTGGCGGCCGGCCGTGTAGTGGTCGTACATCTGGGCCACGGCGCCGGGGGCGAGGTTGGACAGGGCGCTGATGAAGCCCGTCCCGCCCAGGGCGAGCAGCGGCAGGCACAGCAGCTCGATGCCGGACCACATCAGGAAGTCACGGCCGCATCGGTGGTAGACGTGGGAGAAGTGCTCGAAGTCCTTGGTGGTCTCCTTGATGCCCACGATGTTGTCGTGGTCCCTGCGGAGCCGGTACACGGTCTCGGGGTCGATCTCCACCGCGGTGCGGACCGGCACGTTGTAGACCACGATCGGCAGGTCCGGGTACTCCTTGGCGATCCGGGAGTACCACTGGTAGAGCGCCTCCTGCGTGGGGCGCGCGTAGTACGGCGTGACGACGAGGGCGGCGTCGGCGCCCAGGTCGCGTGCCACGCCCGTCAGGACGAGGGTCTCGTCGAGCTTCAGGGAGCCGGTGCCCGGCAGGAAGGGCACCCGGTCCGCGGTCTCCTCGGCGACCACGCGCATCGCGGCGACGCGCTCCTCGACGGTCTGGACGCCCGGCTCACCGGTGGACCCGCCGATGGACAGGCCGTGGGATCCGCCCGCGAGCTGCCAGCGGCAGAAGGAGCGCAGACCGTCGAGGTCGACGTCCAGTTCGGGGGTGAAGGGCGTCACCAGAGCGGTGAACGCGCCGCGCAGGCGCGCGGGATCAGAACGGAACTTCATCAGGCGACCTCCAGGTCATGTATGAAATCATATATGATTTATGAGCTGGAGGTCCAGCTCTTGTCCGGCACGTTCTCCGGCACGAGTGGGTCAGACCGCCCAGCCGTACTGCAGGGGCCACGCCGGCTCGACACCGAGTTCCACCGCCGCGCGCCGTACCCAGTCGGCGTCGCGCAGGAGTTCCCGCCCGAGCAGTACGGCGTCCGCCGTTCCGGAGGCCACGATCCGCTCGGCCTGGGCCGGCTCGGTGATCTCGCCGACCGTCGCGACGGGCACCCCGGTGGCGCGCTTGACCTGTTCGGCGAACGGCACCTGGTAACCCGGCCCGGTGCGGATCACCGCGTCGGGCACGAGGCCGCCCGTGGAGACGTCCACCAGGTCGACACCCCGGGCGGCGAGTTCCTTGGTCAGGGTGATCGTGTCCTCGACCGTCCAGCCGGTCCGCTCGTCCTCGGGATTCTCCGTCAGCCAGTCGGTGGCCGACGTCCGGAAGAAGACGGGGAGCCCGTCGGGCCACACGCCCCGCACCGCCTCGACGATCTCCAGCGCCAGCCGGGCGCGGCCGGCGAAGCCGCCGCCGTAGCCGTCGGTACGGCGGTTGGTGTGCGGGGACAGGAACGAGTGGACCAGGTACCCGTGGGCGCCGTGCACCTCGACCACCTTGAAGCCGGCCGCCAGGGCGCGCCGCGCCGCCGCCGCGAAGTCCGCGACGATGCCGCGGATCTGCTCGGCGGTCAGCTCCGCCGGCACGGGGTAGCCGGGGGCCACGGCCTCGGCCGTCGGCCCCACGACCGGCCAGCCCCCCTCGTGCGGCGGCACCGGCCGGGCCCCGAGCCACTGCGCGTCCGTCGACGCCTTCCGCCCGGCGTGCCCCAGCTGCACACCGGGGACCGTGCCCTGGTCGGCGAGGAAGTGGTTGACGCGGGAGAACATCTCCACCTGACGGTCGTTCCACAGCCCGAGGTCCGTGGTGCTGATGCGGGCCTCGGGGCTGACCGCGGTGGACTCGACCATGATGAGGCCGACACCGCCGAGCGACCGGGCGGCGAGATGGGCGAAGTGCCAGTCGGTGGGGACCCCGGCGTCGGGGCCGTCGCTCGCCGCCGAGTACTGGCACATCGGCGACATCCAGGCGCGGTTGGGGATGCTGAGAGACCTCAGCGTCAGGGGTTCGAACAGGGAGGACACAGTGCGGGCTTCCTTGGGTGCGGGGTGGGAGAGGGGCGGGCGACGACGCGGTTCAGAACCCGTTGTCCAGCTGGAGCGTCTTCTCGGCGATCCGCCATCCGTCGGGAGTCGCCACGACCTTGTCGAGGTACCAGCCCGCGGTCACGACCCGGGTGGTTCCCTCCGCGCTGGCGAGCACGGTCACGTAGGAGCGCACGGTCGCCGCCTCGGGGGAGTGCTCCAGGAACATGAAGTTGCTGATCACATGGCGGCGCTGGTCGGTCTGGGACTCCTTGAACTGCCGGATCTGGCCGACGATTTCGTCCCGGCCGACCCGCGGACCGACCGTCCGCTCCTGCCCGACGTGCATCGTGTAGCGGGCGTCCTTGGTGAAGACGGACCCCAGCTCGTCGAAGAGACGCTCGTCGTGCAGCCAGCCGTAGCGGCTCAGCAGGTCCTGGATCTCGTGCCTGTCGTTCATCGGTGGGCTTCTCCCCGGGTGTCAGAAGGGACGGTCCAGGCCGTCGTAGATGTACTGGATGAGCCAGCGGCCGTCCCGCTTCACGAGGTCGAACCGGTAGATGCCGGTCGTCACCAGGGAGGTCTCCGCGGCGGACGCGCACAGCGCGAACGGCGCGATGACCTCGCAGCTGTCGTCGGTCAGCTTCTGGACGATGGGGTTGGTCATGAGATGGCGTCGCTGGTCGGTCTGGATCTCCCAGATCCCGCACAGCCATGACACGACCTTCTCCCGGCCCTCCTCCCGGAAGTCGCTGTGTCCGGAGACGCTGCCGGCGAAGACGGCGTCCTCGGTGAAGACGTCCTCCAGCACGTCACGCCGGCGTTCGTCGTAGGCCAGGCCGTACCGGTACAGGGTCTCGACCACCATGATCCGGTCGACGGCCCGCTCCAGAGTGGTGGGCACCGCCTGCACCCTGCCCAGCTCCAGCTCGCCGGTGCCGTGGGCCCAGGCCGGCGCACAGTCGCCGAAGGTGTTTCCGTTGTCGGACACAAGAAGTCTCCTTTGCCTTCTTCGTCTTCCGTCTTCTTCGTCTTCTTCCGCGTCAGTTGCCGCGCTTCTCGAATTCCCGCAGGGTCCTGAGTTTGTGCTCCCTGGCCGCCATCTCGACGGTGAGTGCGGGAGCACCCTCCTCGATCAGCCGTATGAGGTTCTCGTGTTCCTCCACCGAGGTCAGGGCCCGTCCGGGCAGGAGACTGAACGTCGACCGGCGGATGACGCCGAGGCGTTCCCACTCCCGGTGCACCAGGGTGCTGAGATGCGCGTTCGGGCAGCGGTTGCAGAGCAGTTCGTGGAACTCCTGGTTGAGCCGGGTGAAGCTGACCGGGTCGAAGTCCTCCATGGTGCGCCGCAGCCGCTCGTTGAGGTCCCGGGCGGCGGCGATGTCGTCCTGGCCGAGCACGGGTGCCGCGAGCGAGGTGGCCACCCCTTCGAGGAAGGCCAGTGTCTGCATCACCTGGACGTACTCGGCCGGGTCGATCGTGGCGATCCGCACACCGGTGTTGCGCTGGTGGATGACATGGCCCTCCGCTTCAAGGCGGCGGATGGCCTCCCGTACCGGTACCGGGCTGACGCCGTAGTCCCGTGCGACCTGATCGAGTACCAGCCGGTGTCCCGGAAGGTACTGGCCTTCGCGGATCTGGGTCTTCAGGCCCTCGTACACCCGATCGGTCTTCGACATGGGCCTGCCGTCCTGCGGTCCCCCCTGTGCTTTCACGTTGGTGTCCATTCCCCGGTCAGCTCTGCGCCACCGCCGGGCGCGGTTCGCCGGCCGCACACCATGCCTCGTAGCGTCCTGCCCACTCGGCGTTCATCGGGTAGAGGCCGTCGACGCCCTCGCCGTCGGCCACCTGCTGGGCGATGAAGCGTTCCTGCCGCTCCTGCTCGACGGCGTCCCGTACGACCTCGTCGACCAGCGCGGGAGGAATGACGAGAACCCCGTCGGCGTCACCGACCACGACGTCGCCCGGGCGCACCAGGGTCCCGCCGCAGGCGATCGCGACGTCGCCCTCCCAGGGGACGTGCCGGCGGCCCAGCACCGCGGGGTGTCCCCCCGCGTGATAGGTCGGGATGTCCAGCTCCGCCACCGCGGCCAGGTCCCGCACGCCGCCGTCGGTGACGATGCCCTCGGCTCCCCGGAGCTGGGCACGGAGCGCGAGGATGTCGCCGATGGTCCCCGACGTGGCGTCCCGCCGGGCCTCGATCACCAGGACCTCGCCCGGCTGGATGCGTTCGACCGTCGCCTTCTGGGCGTTCAGGCCACCGCCGAACTCCTTGAACAGGTCCTCGCGCAGGGGCAGATAGCGCAGGGTCCGGGCGGTGCCCACCATCCGCCGGGAGGGGCGGGTCGAGGAGAGACCGTCGACGGAGACCTGGTTGAGGCCGCGCTTGCGCAGTTGGGAGCTGAGCGTGGCCGTGGACACGCTCAGCAGCAGCTCCCGCTGCTCCGGCGAGAGCGTGTCGGCCGGTGCCGCCGGCCCGCCGAGCGCGTCCGCCCGTACCTTCTCGTCACGGCGGGGCATCGCGCCGATCGGGCTGAGCGGCCGGTCGTCCTCGACCACCGTGTTGCCGAGCCGTCCGGTGGTCAGGGTGCCCGCGCTCACCTCGATCTCGACGGTGTCGCCCGGCAGCACGACGGTGGAACCGGCGGGTGTCCCGGTCAGGATGACGTCCCCCTCTTCGAGGGTCATCAGCCGGGAGAGGTCCGCGACCAGGTGGGGCAGGCTGAACAGCCAGTCGTCGGAGCCGGCCCGCTGCACCGGACTGCCGTTGACCCATGCGCGCAGTTCCAGCTCGGCGGGGTCGACGGCGCGGGCATCCAGCAGGGCGGGGCCGAGCGGGGTGTATCCGTCGATGCCCTTGGAGCGGACGTTCGACCCGCGGTCCGCGTAGCGCAGGTCGTAGACCCCGGCGTCGTTGGCGGCCGTGACCCAGCGGACGTGGTCCCAGGCGTCCTCGACGGCGATGCGGCGTCCCGGCTTCCCGATGACGAGCGCGATCTCCGCCTCGAAGGCGAGCAGTTCGCAGCCGGCCGGCCGGAGCAGGGGATCGCCGTCACCGGCGAGCGTCGAGGGCGGCTTGAGGAAGTAGGAGGGGTACGCAGGAGTTCTGCCCCGTTCCTCGGCGCGGCTGCGGTAGTTGAGATGGACCGCGAGAACCTTTGAGGGGGCCACGTCGAGTGGGTGGGTCATGGCATCACTCCTATCGTTGATGAAATCGTATATGACTTGCGGAGTGATTACCAGGAGCCGAGCGCTGGACGAATCGAGGGCGGAGGGCCCTGACGGACCGGCCCGCAATCACGGACGCCCAGACGCCCGCACCGTAGGCGAGGTCGTCGAGGCGTCGGGCGATGCCGTAACGCACCGGGTCGAGACCTGCCTTGTCCTTCCGGTACTCGAGGGCGATGTCGGTGAGCGCCGCCACGGCCGTGGCCCTGCGGACGCGGCTCGACACCGCGCACCCGAGCGCCGTGACGGGCCACCAGTGCCGGGTCAGCAGAGCGGAGGTCTGGCTCAGCGCGCCGACGGCCCCGTTGGCCGTGAGCCGGAGCGCCGAGCGGTAAGGGTGGCCGGTCCCGTCGAGCTTGCGCGCGATGCGCACCGAGGCGCCTGCGCAGAGCAGTCCGGCGACGGGCAGCGACCACCGCCGCTGGGCGAGGAGCGTGCCGGCCAGCGCCGCGCTCCACGGTGCGAACAGGGCGGGGGCGATGAACTCGGGATGGCGCCGGGCGAGCGGGGCGGCCCCGGTCCCGTACGCGGCCTTCCGCAGGAACCAGTCGTCGACCCGGACACGGTGTTCATGGGCGGCCTCCGCGGCCGGCTCGTACCGTACCCGCAGGCCGTTCTCGATGAGCCGCCAGCACAGGTCGACGTCCTCGCCGATGCGCAGTGCGTCGTCGAAGCCGTCCTTCAGCACGTCCGCCCGGGCGACGACACATGCCGTGCTGGCCCAGGAGACAGGCGTACCCGGGCGTACGGCAGCGGGGTGGCGGCCGAGGTCGAGCGAGGAACGGGCCTCTTCGTAGCGTCCGATCCAGGTCGGACGGCCGGCGCCGGCCAGCCCGGTGATCCGGGGTGTGACCATGGCGACCCGGGGGTCGGCGAAGTGCCTGAGCAACGTGCGGACGGCGTCAGGAGCCACGACCACGTCGGAGTCGGCGAAGACGACGAAGGGGGTGGTGACGAGGCGGAGACCCGCGTTACGGGCTCCCGCGGGGCCGACGTTGGTCGTCAGCCGGACCAGCCGGGCCCCGTGCCGTGCCGCGACCTCCGCGACCGGCTCGGGGTGGTACGAGGCGTCGTCGACGACGATCACGGGCTGGTCCGTTCCGACGCCGGCCAGGAGGCGGTCCAGCTGGTGCGCGCGGTCCCGGACGGGTACGACGACGGTGTAGCGCGGGTCGGGGCACGGGGGCAGCGCGCCGACGACGGGATTGGCCATGCCCGCCTCCAGCAGACGGTCCGCCAGCAGAGCGCTCGCCGCGTCGGTCACCCGCAGGGTCCTGCCCGCCAGCAGGGCACGGGCGCGTGGAGTCAGGCGCAGCAGACGGGTCGGGAAACCGCCGAGGAGGGCCCGGCCGTCGTCGAGGACCCGGGTGTGCCGGTCGAGGGCGACCGTGAATCCGTGCGGGAGTGACATCAGCGCTCGACCTCGCTCTCGGCTGTGCTCTCGGCCGCGGGACCGCTCGTGCCCGAGGATCTGGCCCCGGGCACGACGAGATGTCCACGAGCGTCGGTGATCCCCGAACCGATACGGCGGACCGTGAGCGACACCATCGACGCGAGGAGCCGGCGGCCCTCCTCGGCCGAGGCGCCGGTCGGATCGCCCAGAACACCGGAGGGCGAGACGGCACGGACCCCGTGGGCGACGAGCTCCGGCAGGAGAGCGGTGACGGGCCTGACGTCACCGACGACGGCCGCGTCCGTCCGTACGTCCTTCGGCGCCAGATGCAGCATCAGCGAGGTCTCCGTGCGGCCGGCGTGCGCGTCCGCGCCCGGTACGGCGCAGCCGGTCCAGGCCACGTCGTGGCCCTCGGCGCGCATCCGCGGCACGGCTGTGGCCAGGGTGGGGGCGTTCCCGCCGTGGCCGCTGACGAGGACGACGGACCCGGCCCACAGCGACAGGGAACGCACCAGCTCCACGATCACCGAGGCGAGCGCCTCGTGTCCGATGGAGACGGTGCCCGGAAAGTGCGCGTGTTCCCCACTGGCGCCGTACGGCAGCGCCGGGGCGACCAGGGGGGAGCCGGGCAGTTCGTTCGCCGTCCCCACGGCGACGGACCGGGCGATGACAGTGTCGGTGTCGAGGGGCAGATGGGGACCGTGCTGTTCCGTCGAGCCGATCGGCACGAGGACCAGGGGCCTCGGCGGGACATCGGGCCACACGCTGCGCGCCAGATCCTGAGAGGCTGCCCGGGCCGTGGTCACAGGGCGCCGAGCGTTCTGGTGAACCCGGCCGGGATCACCAGGTCGTCCGGCGACAGTTCGTGCACGGACGAATGACCCAGACCGAGGACGGCGGAGTCGAGGCCGCCGCGCATGATGTCCAGGACGTTCTCGACTCCGGCCTGCCCGTTGGCCGCGAGGCCCCACAGGTAGGCGCGGCCGATCAGGACGGCGCGGGCGCCGAGGGCGAGTGCCTTGGCCACGTCGCCGCCGCGGCGGACGCCGCCGTCGAGCAGGACCTCGACCTCGTGGCCGACGGCCTCCGCCACCGACGGGAGGATGCGGATGGTGGCGGGGGTGGTGTCGAGGTTGTTGCCGCCGTGGTTGGACACCGACAGGGCGGTGACCCCCGCGTCGACGGCCCGCTTCGCGTCGTCGACCCGGCTGACGCCCTTGAGGAGGAAGGGCCCGCCCCACTCCTCGCGCAGCCACTTGACGTCGTCCCAGGTGGGGGGTGTGGTCTGCATCCACTCGTAGTAGGCGCCGAAGAACGTGGGCGCCGGGCCCCCGCCCGCGGGCTTCAGGTTGGGGGCCGTCAGGTCCGGGATCCGGCCCGACTTCGCGAACTGCCACAGCCAGCCCGGCCGGGTGACGACGTTCGGGGCGAGCTTGGCCATCGCCTTCAGGTCGATCTTCTCCGGGATGGCGGGGCTGCCCCAGTCCCGGCCGTGGGAGAAGGACCAGTCCAGGGTGACGATGAGCGCCTTGGCGCCGGCGGCCCTGGCGCGGTCCATGCGCTGGACCATGGTGTCGCGGGTCCCGCTCCAGTAGAGCTGGAAGAACGTGTTCGGATTCGCGTCCGAGACCTCTTCGATCGGCTTGCTGGCGAAGGAGCTCAGGCCCATGATCACACCCCGGTTGGCGGCGGCGCGGGCCACGGCCACCTCGCCCTCCGGGTGCACCGCCTGCACACCGGTGGGCGAGATCAGGACGGGCAGCGCCGTCTCCACACCCATCACGGTCGTCGACAGGTCCCGCTCGGCGTGATGTCCGACGACGCGGGGAGCGAAGCCCAGTTCGGCGAACGCGCCGGTGTTGTCGTCGATGGTGCGACCGCGCTCGGAGCCGGCGACGAGCGCGCCGTAGACCGTGCTCGGCAGGTGCTTCTCGGCCCGGCGCTGTGCTTCGGCGACTGTTTCGAACCAGGGGTTTCTAGGCATGTGTCGCGCCCTTTCCGGTGGGTGTCGGGTCCAGCCCGGCCAGCGGGCTCTCGGCGCAGGCGTTCACCGGGGGGCGGCGGGTGAGTACCAGGTCCACGGGGCCCCGTGAGTGGTCGCCGGAGGGTTTGGGGAGCCGGGCCGGGTCACGCCGGGCGAGGAGCTGTTCGCCGTGGCCCTGGACGCATTCGGGGTCGGGGCCGTCCAGGGGCAGGCCGGTGAAGAACTT